>CAZTGV010000004.1:11369-76619 GCA_964613475.1 uncultured Gemmatimonadota bacterium | reverse complement strand
GACCGGATGATCATGAACGCCGCCTACCTGGTGGACCGATCCCAGGAGGAGGAGTTCGACCGGATCGTGAAGCGGCTGGGCCGGAAGTACGAGGACGTGCTCACCTTCACCTACACCGGGCCGTGGCCCCCGTACAACTTCGTGAACATCAAGCTTCGGCTGGAGCGGGCGGACGCGGGGTCCGGGTGAGCCTGCTCGGGCTCGTAAAGCACCTGGTCGGCTGGCCGGTGACGGGTCCCACCTACCTGCTCGGCTTCTCGCTCCGCCAGACGCGGGACGCGGCGCTCCGCGAGGTGGCGGACGACGCGGCCGTGCGCGAGAAGCTGCTCGAGCTCCAGCTCCGACTCGAGCTGGGCGAGATCGATGAGGAGACGTACGTGGAGCGCGAGGCCGAGCTGATGCGCCGGCTGCGGGAGACGCGCGAGTGGCGGCGCCGCCTCGGCCTTCCGGGCGCGGGCGGCGTCCTGGGCATGGAGGGCGGTCCCGGCGCGGCGGGGGAGCCGCCCGCCGATGCGGATACCCCGGAGCGGGGAGACGGGACGGTGTCGGGCGGGGACTCCGGGAGGCGACCGGCGCCGCCGGAGTGATCCCCCGGCTGCTCGAGGCGGCCGGCGATCGACCCGTGGTCGTCGTCGGGAAGGGCGGGGTGGGAAAGACCACGACCGCGGGCGCGCTCGCCCTCTCGTTCGCCGACCGCGGCGAGCCCACCCATCTCCTCTCGCTGGATCCGGCCCATTCCCTGGGAGACCTGTTCGGACAGCCGGTGCCGTCGGGGGAGCCCGTGGCGTGCGAGTGCGCGGCCGACCTCCGGTTGGAGGCCTTCGACGCCACCGCGGCGCTCGCCGGCTGGCTGGAGGGGGCCCGGGAGCCCCTCCGGGAACTCCTCGACCGCGGGACCTACCTGGACGACGAGGACATCGAGGACATCCTCGGCCGCGCCCTGCCGGGGGCGGACGAGTGGATGGGGGCGCGCCGGCTCGCGGCCCTGGCTCGACGGGAGGGCCTCCGCCTGGTCGTCGACACCGCCCCCACCGGCCACGCGCTCCGGCTGCTCGAGGCGGGCGCGCTCCTCCGCGGTTGGGAGACGTGGCTCGGCGCCCTGGCCCGCAAGGCGACCGTCGTGGCCTCCAGCTTCGCCGGCGGCCCGGTGCGCCTGGCCTCGGAGGACTTCCTGGACGACCTGGCGGCGGAGCGGAGGGCGTACGAGCGCTTCCTGGACCGCGCGGCCTGGGTGCTGACGTGGCGCGGGGAGCCGGCCGTGCGGAAGGAATCGGCCCGGCTCGCCGGGGCGCTCCGGGCGCGCGGCCTCCGGCTCGCCGCCACGGTGCGGGTCGGGTCCGAGGGGACGGGCGCGCCGGCGTCGCGGGCCGCGGCCGCCGGCGCTCTGGGGGCTTCGGAGGGCAGCGGAGACGGCGGAGCCCCGGCGTTCGCCGCGCCCGCGGGTGCCCGCGCGGGCTGCGCGGCGCTTCGCGCGTGGGGCGACGGCTGGCGGACGGCGCCCCATCCGGCCTTCGGCGCGGGCCCGAAGGCGGCGCCGCGGCGGACGACCGCGGGACGCGGTTCCGGGCAGGGCGCGAGGCGGGAGCGGGCGGCGGGCGCGGCGAAGCCAAGCGCCGCAGGGCTCTTGCTCGGCGGGCGCGAGCGGCTCCTGTTCGTCGGCAAGGGCGGGGTCGGGAAGACCACCTGCGCCACCGCCTGCGCCCTGGCGCTCTCCGCATCCTCCTCCGTCCTCCTGGTCGGGGTGGATCCGGCGGGCTCGATCGGCGACCTGCTCGGTCGGCCCGTGGGCCGGGACGGCGTGCGGGTGGGGGAGCGGCTGCTCGTCCGGCAGGTGGAGCCCGAGGCCGAGCTACGCGCCTTCCGGGAGCGCAGCCGCTCCGACGTCGAGGCGGTGGCGGCCGGCGTCGGGCTGGCGGGCGGGGCCACGCTGGACCGCGAGGTGCTGGAGCGCTTTCTGGAGTTGGCCCCGCCCGGCCTGGACGAACTGGCCGCGCTCGCGCTCCTGGCGGAGGCGGACGCCGAGGACGTGCTCGTGCTGGACGCGGCGCCGACCGGGCACTTCTTCCGCTTCCTCGAGGCGCCGGAGGTGGCGCTCGGCTGGATCCACGCCCTGATGCGGCTGGTGCTCAAGTACCGAGAGGTGGTGGGGCTGCGCGAGCCGGCGGAGCGGCTGCTGCGCCTCGCCCGGCGGATCCGCGCCTTCCGGGAGGCGCTGGCGGACCCGGGCCGGACCGGCGCGGTGCCCGTGACCCTGCCCGAGCCGATGGTGGTCTCCGAGACCCGGCGGTTGTGCGACGGCCTGGTCCGTGCAGGAGTCCCCCTCGCCGGCCTGATCTGGAACCGGACCTCGGCCGCCGAGGCGGTGCGGATGGGGGCCGAGCTCTCCGCCTGCCGGGCGGCGGAGGCCCCGGTCCTGGCCGCCCCGGACCAGATGCCGCCCCCCGCCGGCCCCGGGGCTCTCCGGGCGTTCGCGGGGGCGTGGAGGCGGGTGGCGTGAGCCGCGGGCGAGCCACGCGCGGCCGGACCGGGTGGAGGAGGGAGCGGTGACGGACGTGATCTACCTGTACGGCTTCCTGCCGAGCGGCACTCATCCGCCCTCCGACCTGCGCGGGGTGGCGGACCGGCCGGTCGAGGTGGTGGAGCTCGGGGCCTTCGCCGCCGCCATCGGCCGGGTTCCGGCGGAGCGCTACGAAGCGGAGGCCGTGCGCCCGAAGCTTACGGACCTGGACTGGGTGGCCGAGCAGGGCCTTCGCCACGAGGGGGTGATCAACCGCTTCGTGGACGCGACCACCATCCTCCCCGCGCGCCTCCTCACCCTGTACAGCTCGCTGGAGCGCCTGGCGCGCGACGTCGAGGCGCGGGACGCGACGATCCGCGCGGAGCTGGCGCGCCTGCGCGGGCGCCGGGAGTGGGACCTCAAGGTGAGCTACGACGCGGACGAGATCGCCGCCCGGCTCCCGGAGCTGTCCGACGAGGTCGCCGAGCTGGACGCGCGGATCGACGCCGCGGCGCCCGGGACGCGCTATTTGCTGGAGCGTAAGCGCGCCCGTATCCTGCACGAGGAGTCGGTCGCGAGCGCCCGCCGGCTCGCCCGGGAGCTGCTGGACGCGCTGCGCCCGCGCACGGACGCGGCGCGGCTCCTGGAGGCGCCGACCGATGCCGCGGACCTGCCCGTGGTCCTGAACGCGGCTTTGCTCGTACCGGAAGACCAGGAGGCGGCGCTGCGGAGCGACGTGGAGGCGCGGACACCGGACCTCGAAGCGGTGGGTCTCCGGGTCGCCTTCTCGGGTCCCTGGGCGCCCTATCGGTTCATGGAAGGATCGGATGAGGATGGACCGGATCACCCGCGCGCCGGTTGAGCGGCGGCGGTCGGCCGCCCCGGCCGACGAGGAGATGGCCCTGGCCGCTCTGGTAAGCCGCGTGCTGGACCGCGGAGTCGTGGTGACCGGCGAGGTGGTGATCGGCGTGGCGGGGGTCGATCTGCTGTACCTCGGGCTCGACCTGGTGCTCTCCTCGGTCGAGACGCTGCAGCGCGCCGCCGCGCGGCCTCCGGCCGGGCCGTTCGGAGAGACGGCCGGCTGATGGGCTGGTACCTGTACGCGGTCGGCCCTCCCGGGCTGGCGGCCGGGAGCGCGCCCGGCGTCGACGGCTCGCCGGTTCGCGTGTTGAGGTCGGGGCCTCTCCGCGCGCTCGTCTCGGAGCTCCCGGTGCGGCCGAGCCCGTCGCTCGACCGGGTGCGCGCCCACGATCGGGTGGTGCGGGATGCGGCCGGTGGCGACGCGACGCCGCTCCCCGCCCGGTTCGGCCAGTGGTTCGCCACCGGGGAGGCGCTCGTGAACCGCCTCCTCGAGGATCGGGAGCGTTACCGGACGCGGCTGGAGGCGGTGCGCGGGGCGGTCGAGTTCGCGATCGCGGTCCGGGCGGCCTCCGGGACGTCGGGTCCGGCCGCGCGCGAGCCCTCCTCGAACGGGAGCGGGCGGCGCGATGGCGGCCCGGACCGAGCGGAGCGGGAGCCGGGGGCGGGCCGCGCGTACCTGGAATCGCTCGCCCGGCGCGAGCGCGCCGAGCGGGAGGCCCTGGAGTGGGGGCGCCACCTGGCGGAGGAGCTGCGGGAGCGGGTCGGGCCGCTCGTGCGCGACGAGCGGGTGGACGTCCCGGACGCCGGAGCGCGGACGGCCACCATCGCCCATCTGGTGAAGCGGCCGGACGCGGAGGCGTACGCGGCGTCGGCCAGAGCCTGGCGCGCCGGCCGCTCCGAGCTGCGGATCGTGATCGACGGCCCGTCGCCCCCGTACTCGTTCGCCGGATGAGCGGCGCGACGCTCCCCGAGCGGCTGGACCTGGAGCGTGAGGACCTGGACCGGGGACTCGCGCAGCTGGTGCTCACCGTCCTCGAGCTGCTGCGGCAGGTGCTCGAGCGGCAGGCGGTCGGGCGCATGGAGTCGGGCTCGCTGAGCGAGGAGGAGGTGGAGCGCCTCGGTCAGGCCTTCCTCCGCCTGCGCCAGCGGATGGACGAGCTGAAAGACGCGTTCGGCCTGGAGGATCGGGACCTCCGGCTGGACCTCGGCCCGCTCCGCGGGCTGCTCTAGAGCCGAGCTCGCGAGGCGGGCCGAAGGGATCGGGATGGACGAGAGGACCACGGTGGCGACGAGACGCGATCTCGGGCCGTCCACGCGGGGCCAGAGCCTCGTGGACGTATTGGACCGTATTCTGGAGAAGGGGCTGGTCATCGCGGGCGACATCCGCGTGGGGCTGGCCGATGTCGAGCTGCTCACGATCCGCATCCGGCTGCTCGTGTGCTCGATCGACAAGGCCCAGGAGATCGGGCTGGACTGGTGGCGGAGCGATCCGAGTCTGAGCAGCGGCGCGGCGCGCCGGGAGGCGATCGGCGGGCTGGAAGAGCAGATGGCGTCGCTCGGAGCCCGGCTCGAGGCGATCGAGCGCTCCCGGAAGCCCGGCGGAAGCGCCGGCGAATAGGCGAGAGGAGGAGGCAATGGCGGTCGAGAGAGCGCCCGCAGGAACCAGCCTGATCGATGTCCTCGATCGGGTCCTGGACAAGGGGATCGTGATCGACGCGTACGTGCGCGTGAGCCTGGTCGGGATCGACCTGGTGAGCGTCGAGGCGCGCATCGTGGTCGCCTCGGTGGAGACGTATCTGAAGTACGCCGACTCGATCAGCGCGATCGGGACGGTGTCCCGGCCGGCGCTCGGCGCGGCGGATGCCGTGGAGCTGGAATCGCGGCTCGCCACGCTGGAGCGGCGGATGCGGGAAGAGTCCTAGCGACCCGCGGACCCGCTGGAGGCCATGAGCGACCCGGAGGACCGGCTGGTCGCCGAGCTCCTGGAGGAGATCTCCCGCGCGTCGGGAATCCGGGAGGCCGTGACCGTGCTGCTCGCCACCGCGCTGACCCGCGGTCCGTTCCGCCGGGGGGCGGTGGCCCTGCGGCGGCGCGAGGGTGGCTGGGAGCTGCACGGGGCCGTCGGCGAGTCGGACGCCCGGCCCGGGCCGGTGGAGGTGGAGTCCCAGAGCCTCTCTCGCGCCCTCGGAGACGCCGAGCCCGTCCTCCTGTCCGGGGCCTCGAAGGGCTCGCTGCCGTTCGACCCGTGCGTGGTCCTCCCCTTCGCCGATGGTCGGGACGTCCCGCTCGGCGGCGTCCTGCTGCGCGCCGAGGCGCTGGACGAGGAGGCGCAACGCCTCGGGCGAGCGATCCAGCGCTGCGGGCCGGCGCTGCACCGCCTGCGCCGGTCGGAGCGGCTGCGCGCGCGGGCCGAGCGGCTGGGGCGGGAGCGCGCGCTGCTGGCCCGCATCCAGGACGAGCTGGTCGATCCGGTCATCCTGACCGACGCGCGCAACGACATCGTGGTGGCGAACCGCCGCGCGATGGACCTCTTCACTTCCCAGCCGGGCGACAGCGTGGGGCGGGCGCGGGCGGTACGCACGAACACCTTTCTGTTCAGCGCCTTCCTCACGCAGGAGCGGATGGCCGGGGAGGCCGGCGCCAGCCGGGAGCTCAACCTGGTGGATCCCACCGACGGCTCCGACCTGCTGTTCGAGGTGCTCACCACGGCGTTCCGGCCGGAGGGGAGCGAGGGCGGCCACGTGATCTCCGTCCTTCGCGACATCACGGACCTGAAGCGGGCGGTGAACGAGCTGGACCTCGAGTACCGGCGCTCGCGCGCGGCCGAGCACCGGGCCCGGAGGGAGACGCAGCGGCTGAACGCGATCATCGAAAACGCGGCCGAGCCGATCCTGGTCACCGATGGGCAGTCGAACATCGTCCTGATGAACGCGGAGGCCGAGCGGCTGTTCGACCTGCCGGAGGGACTCTCGGAGGGAGAGCGGCGCCGCCGCCTGTGGGCGAACGTGACCCGCTTCACGAGCCTGGTGAACGAGTTCCTGCTGCAGGGCCGGGTGCGGCGGGAGGAGCGGCTGTCGCTCACCGACCCGGCCACCGGCGGCTCGATCCCGGTGGAGGCGGTGAACACGAAGATCCTGGGCCGGCTGGACGAGCCCGTGGCGGTCGTGACGGTGCTGCGCGACCTGACCCAGGAGCGGGAGAACGAGCGCCTGGCCGAGGAGCTCCGGAGCCTGAACGAAAAGCTGGAGGAGCGGATCGAGGTCGCGACGGCGGAGCTGGCGGAGCGGAACCGGCTCCTGGTCTGGCAGAGCCAGGAGCTGGAGAAGGCATCGCGCCTCAAGAGCGAATTCCTGGCCCGCATGAGCCACGAGCTGCGGACCCCGATCAACGCGATGCTCGGCTACACCTCGCTCCTCCGGGAGGGCATCTACGGGGATCCGTCCGCGGAGCAGGGGAAGGCGCTGGAGAAGATCCGGAGCGCCTCGGAGCACCTGCTCACCCTGATCAGCGAGATCCTGGACCTCTCCAAGATCGAGGCGGGGAAGATGCCGGTGCGGCTCGCCGAGCTCCGGGTCGAGGAGCTCGTCACCGAAGTGGCGAACGCGCTCGGGCCGCTGTTCGACGAGAAGGGGCTCGACTTCCGGGTGGAGCTCGAGGACGGGCTCCCCACGGTTCGCACCGATGCGACCAAGCTGCGGCAGGTTCTGTTAAACCTGCTCGAGAACGCGCTCAAGTACACGCCCGAGGGGTGGGTGGCGCTGCGGACCCGCGTCGAGGGCGACCGGCTCCGCTTCGAGGTCGAGGACACCGGCATCGGCATCGGGCCCGCGGACCGCGAGGTGATCTTCGAGGACTTCCGCCAGGCGGACCAGTCGCCGACCCGTGAGTACGGCGGCACGGGCCTCGGGCTGTCCATCAGCCGCAAGCTCCTCGCCCTGCTGGGGGGGAGCATCTCCCTCCAGAGCGCGGTCGGCGAGGGCTCCACCTTCACGGTGGAGCTTCCGGTGCGAGCGGATCCGGGGAGCGTGGACGAGCAGACCCGCCGCGTGCTGATCGAGAGCGCGCGGAGCGGGCTGGTGGCCCGGTCCGAAGCCCGCGGCCCGGCCGGGCCCGGCGCGGCCGACTCCGATCCGGAGAACGGCGCCGGCGCCGCCCCCGCTTCCGAGCCGGTGGAGCCGTCGCTCTCGGAGTCGGCGCGGGAATGAGCGGGGCCGGGCCCCGGCCCGGTCCCGCCGGGCTCACGTATCGCGACGCCGGGGTGGACCGCACGGCCGCCGCGACGGTCAAGGCGCGCCTCGCCGAGCTGGTGGCCTCCACCCGCACCGACGCGGTTCGCTCCGCCTTCGGGTCCTTCGGCGGCCGCTTCGCCGCCCCGCCCGGGACCGAGCTCGTGGCCAGCGCCGACGGGGTCGGGACCAAGCTCAAGGTCGCCTTCCGGGCGGGCCGGCACGAGACGATCGGCGAGGACCTGGTCAACCACTGCGTGGACGACCTGCTGGCCGAGGGCGCGCTGCCGCTCGTCTTCCTCGACTACTTCGCCACTGGCCGGCTGGAGCCGGAGGTCGCGCTCCAGGTCGTGTCCGGAGTGGCCCGCGCCTGCCGCGAGAACGGGTGCGCCCTGCTCGGGGGAGAGACGGCCGAGATGCCGGACCTGTACGCGCCGGGAGAGTACGACCTGGCGGGCTTCATCGTCGGCCGACACGCCTTCGACGCGGTGGCCCGCCGGGGGCTGGAGGTCGGCGATCGGCTGATCGGCCTCGCCTCGAACGGGCTTCATACGAACGGGTACAGCTTCGTACGCAAGCTGATCTTCGAGCGGCTCGGGATGGCGGTGGACGACGCGCTTCCCGGCACCGGAGGCACGGTGGCCGAGGTGCTCCTGCGGCCGCATCGCTCCTATCTGGTGCCCCTCCGCGAGCCCTGCGCGGCCGGCCGCGTGCGCGCCCTGGCCCACATCACCGGGGGCGGGATCCCGGGCAACCTGGACCGGGTGCTGCCGCCGGAGCTGGACGCGGTGGTGGACGCGTTGAGCTGGGAGCCACCGGCCGAGTTCCGCTTCCTGGCGGAAGCGAGCGGGGCTTCGGACTGGGAGATGTTCCGGACCTTCAACATGGGGGTCGGGATGATCGCGGTCGTGCGGTCCGGGGACGAAGCCGCGGTGCTCCGCGACGTGCGGAGCGCCGGCTGCCCCGCCTGGACGTGCGGCGAGCTGACGCGAGGCTCCGGGTCCGTGCGCCTGGAGGGCCTCGGCGCGGCGGGGGCCGCCGCGGGATGAGCGGGCGGCCCGGCGCTCCGGCTTCCGTCCCGGAGCCGGTAGGGCGGGGCTCCGAGGGCGACCGGCGGCTCATGGCGCGGGCGGTCGCCCTGGCGCGTCGCGGTTGGGGGGCGGTCTCCCCCAACCCGCTGGTCGGTGCGGTGGTGGCGCGGGACGGGCGGGTAACGGGCGAAGGGTGGCACCGGGCGTTCGGCACCGAGCACGCGGAGGTGGTCGCGCTGCGGGCGGCGGGGCCGGCGGCGCGTGGTGCGACGATCTACCTGACCCTGGAGCCGTGCGCGCACGCGGGCAAGACGCCGCCCTGCGTCGAGGCGGTGCTCGCCTCCGGCGTGCGCCGCGTGGTGGTCGCGACCCGTGACCCGAACCCGCGGGCGGGCGGCGGGATCGAGCGCCTCCGCGCCGCCGGCGTGGAGGTGGCGCTCGGCGTCGGCGCCGCGGCGGCGTGCCGCGCCAACGCGGCCTTCCTGTGGCGCCACGCCCGCGGGCTGCCCTTCGGCGCTCTCAAGCTGGCGCTCAGCCTGGACGCGCGGATCGCCGAGCGACCGGGCGTCCGCAGCGCGGTGAGCGGCCCCCGCGCCTGGCGCGAGGTCCACCGGCTGCGCGCGGGTCACGACGCGGTGCTGGTCGGCCGGCGCACCGCCTCGGTCGACGACCCCCGCCTCACCGCGCGCGGGGAGCCGGCGCCCCGGCGCCCCCCGATCCGCGTCGTGCTCGACCCCGGGCTGAGGCTGTCGCCGGAGGCGGCGCTCGTCCGCACGGTGGATGAGGCGCCGACCTGGGTCCTGGCCTCGCCGGACGCTCCCGCCACGACCCGGCGTGCGCTCGAGGCCCGCGGCGTGCGGGTGCTCCCGGTGGAGGCGGCGGGCCCGCACGCGCTGGATCCGGAGGCGGCCTGGGCGGCGCTCGGTGGCGAGGGGGTGCAGTCGGTGCTGGTGGAGGGGGGCGGCCGGGTGGCGGCGTCGCTGCTCGCGGCGGGCCTGCTCCAGCGCCTGCACCTGATCTACGCCCCGCGACTCTACGGTCCGGAGGGGGTGCCGGCCTTCCCCGGCCTCGGGCCGCCGGGTGGGGAAGGCCACCCGCCCGGCGGCGGGTGGCGGCCGGTCTCGCGGCGCGCCCTGGGCCGCGACACCCTCCTGGTCCTGGAGCACGCGCGCCTGCGGGAGCTGGCCCGCGCCCTCGGAGGGCGGGTCGGGGCGGCGCTCCGCGGGCGCGGAGCCTCGAAGCACGCCGCGCGGACCTCGTCGGAGGAGGCCTGATGTTCACCGGCCTCGTGCAAACGGTCGGGACGGTGGCGGATCGGCGCGCCCGGTCGGACGGCGTGGACTTCCGCGTGGAGGCGGGCGCCTTCGCCGAGGGGCTGGACGAGGGGGAGAGCGTGGCGGTGGACGGCGTCTGCCAGACGGTCACCGCGCGGGGCGCCGGCGCCTTCTCCTTCACCTCGGTCCCCGCCACGCTCGCCCGGACCACGCTGGCGGACCTCCGGCCCGGCTGCCGGGTGAATCTCGAACGGGCCCTCCGGGCGGACGACCGGTTGGGCGGACACCTCGTGCAGGGACACGTCGACGGGGTGGCGGAGGTGCTCGAGGTCCGCCCCGAGGAGGAGGGGGCCCGCCTGCGCGTCCGGCTCCCCGCGGAGGTCGCCGCGGTGACGGTGGAGCGGGGCTCCCTCGCGGTGGCCGGCGTCAGCCTCACGGTGGCCGCGCTCTCCGGCGATGTCGCGGAGGTCGCGATCATCCCGTATACATGGAGCCGGACCAATCTCTGCCGCCTCCGGCCCGGGGACCGGGCCAACGTGGAGGCGGACCTGGTCGGGAAGTACGTGCGGAAGCTGCTGATCCCGTACGCCCCCGACCGGTGAGCGGCACGGACGCGGCGCGCATCCGCCGGGTCGCCGGCGGGCGGACGCGGAACCCAGACAAGGTGGCGAACCGAATGCCAGCCGATTTCGAGCACGCCGTCGAGACCGCGATCGCCGCCGTGCGACGGGGCGACCTGGTCATCGTGGCGGACGACGAGGACCGGGAGAACGAGGGGGATCTGGTCTGCGCGGCCGAGAAGATCACCGCCGAGAAGATCAACTTCATGGCGACCCACGGCCGGGGCCTCGTCTGCCTCACCATCGCGGGGGAGATCGCCGACCGCCTCGACCTCCCCCTCATGGCCAACGGGCGGCGCTCCGACCCGAACGAGACGGCCTTCACCGTGTCGATCGACGCCCGCTCGGAGTTCGGCGTGAGCACCGGGATCAGCGCCCACGACCGGGCGCGCACGATCCAGGTGGCGGTGAACCCCGACACCCGCCCGACCGACCTCATGCGTCCCGGCCACATCTTCCCGCTCCGGGCGAAGCCCGGGGGCGTGCTGCAGCGGGTCGGCCAGACGGAGGCCTCGGTGGACCTGGCCCGGATGGCCGACCTGCGGCCGGCGGGGGTCATCTGCGAGATCCTGAACCCGGACGGCACGATGGCCCGTCGTCCGGAGCTGGAGGCCTTCTCGCATCGACACGGGATCCCGTTCGTGACCGTCGCGCAGATCGTCTCCTACCGGCTCAAGAACGAGCGGCTCGTGCACCGGGTCGCCGAGGCGGAGCTCCCGACGCCCTGGGGCGCCTTCCGGATCATCGGTTACCGGAACGACGTGGACAGCCGGGAGCACGTGGCGCTGGTGCGCGGGGAGGTGGGGCGGCTGGAGGACGTGCTCGTCCGGGTCCACTCCAAATGTCTGACCGGCGACGTGTTCCACTCGCGGCGCTGCGACTGCGGCGCCCAGCTGGACGCGGCGATGACCAGGATCGTCGAGGAGGGCGCGGGGGTGCTGGTGTACCTGGACCAGGAGGGGCGCGGGATCGGGCTGCTGAACAAGCTCCGGGCGTACGAGCTCCAGGACCAGGGACACGACACGGTCGAGGCCAACGAGGTCCTCGGCTTCCCGCCCGACCTCCGGAACTACGGCATCGGGGCGCAGATCCTGGTGGACCTCGGCCTCCATTCCATCCGCATCATGACGAACAACCCCAAGAAGCTCTCCGGCCTCGAGGGCTTCGGCCTCCGGATCACCGACCGCCTGCCGCTGGAGATCGACGCCTCGACCCGGAGCCGGCTCTACCTGGACGCGAAGCGGGAGAAGCTCGGCCATCTCCTCGGCTCGTCCTGAGCGAGGCGGAGCGCCCGGCGGATGCCGGAGTTCCGGGGGGAGCCCGACGGCCGGGGGCGGCGCATCTGCCTGGTCGTGAGCCGGTTCAACCCGATGGTGACCGAGCGCCTGCTGGAGGGGGCCCGCGGGGAGCTGCTGGCCCGGGGCGTGTCCGAGTCCGACGTGGACGTGGTGCGGGTGCCCGGGGGCTGGGAGCTCGTCTCCGCCTCGGCCCGCGCGGTCGAGACGGGCTACGACGCGGTCGTCGCCCTGGGGGCGGTCATCCGGGGGGAGACCCCGCACTTCGAGTACATCTGCCAGGGGGTCGCGGCGGGCCTCTCCCGCCTGTGCGCGGAGAGCGGCGTGCCGGTCGCCTTCGGCGTGCTCACCACCGACGACCTCCGGCAGGCGCTGGCCCGGGCGGGCGGGGATGCCGGCAACAAGGGCGCCGAGGCGGCGGGCGCCGCGCTGGAGATGTGCGACCTGTTCGCCCGGTTCCCCTCCGGCGGGTGAGGGGCGCGCCGGGCGCTCCGCGTTGACCCGGCCGGCGACCCACGTCCGGAGCCGGGCGCGGAGCTGGGCGCTGCAGCTCCTGTACGGGTGGGACATGGCCGGACGGGGTCGGCCGGCGGCGTTCGCCCGCGAGGCGCTCTCCCGCCGCCGCATCTCGCCGCGGTACCGGCCCTACGCGGAGCGGCTGCTCGAGTGGGTGGACGCGCACCTGGAGGAGATCGACGCGGTGCTCACGGCGGCCATGCCGAACTGGCGGATCGACCGGCTGGCGGCGGTCGATCGCGCCATCCTGCGGATCGGGGTCGCCGAGTTGCGGTACGCGGACGACGTGCCCGGGAAGGTCGCGGTCCACGAGGCGGTGCGGTTGGCCGAACGGTACGGCAGCGACGAGAGCCCGCGCTTCGTGAACGGCGTGCTGGACGCGGTCTATCACGGCCATCGCGACGCGAACGGCGCGTGAGCGGCCGGGCCGACCCGACGTCGGAGGGGCGGCTCCGGATCCTGGTCGTCAACTGGCTCGACCGGCGGAATCCGCAGGCGGGCGGCGCGGAGGTCCACCTGCACGAGATCTTCGGCCGCCTCGCGGCGTCCGGGCACCGGGTGACCCTGCTCGCCTCGGGGTGGTCCGGGGCGCCGCCCGAGGAGACGCTGGACGGCCTGTCGGTCCACCGGGTGGCGGGTCGGCACACCTTCCCGCTCCGCGTCCGCGCCGCGTACCGGCGGCTGCGCGCGGCCGGCTTCGACCTGGTGGTGGAGGACGTGAACAAGCTGCCGCTCTTCACGCCTCGGTGGGTACGGGAGCCGGTCGTCCTGCTGGTGCCGCACCTGTTCGGCTCGGTCGCCTTCCGCGAAGCGGCGTGGCCGGTGGCCGCCGTCGTGTGGGCGGCCGAGCGCGCCATGCCGGCCGCCTACGCCGGCGTCCCGGTCCAGGCGATCTCGCGCGGGACGGCGGACGACCTGGCGCGGCGCGGGTTCGATCCCGGGCGGATCGAGGTGATCCCCCCCGGCGTGGACCACCGGCGCTTCAGGCCGGACTCCGGGGTAGGGAAGTATGAGGAGCCCACGCTCCTGTACGTGGGTCGCCTCAAGCGGTACAAGGGGCTGGACGTGGTGCTCGGCGCGCTGCGCCGGCTGGGCGAGGCGGGGACGCCTGCCCGGCTGCTGGTCGCCGGGCGGGGTGACGACCGCCCTCGGCTGGAGCGGCTCGCCCGCCGGCGGGGGGTGGAGGCCCGGGTGACGTTCCTCGGCTATGTGGCGGAGGCGCGCAAGGTGGAGCTGCTGCGCCGCGCCTGGGTGCACGTCTACCCCTCGCCCAAGGAAGGATGGGGGATCGCGAACGTGGAGGCCGCGGCATGCGGCACGCCCTCGGTGGCCAGCGACTCCCCGGGGCTGCGGGAATCGGTCGCCGACGGGCGGTCCGGATTCCTCGTCCCGCACGGGGACGAGGCCGCGTGGACGGAACGCCTTCTGCGCCTGCTCCGAAGCTCCGAGCTGCGGGCTCGCCTGCGCGAGGGGGCGCTCCGCCACGCGGCGCGATTCTCGTGGGAGCGGGCGGCCGAGGCCACGGAGCGGTCGTTGATCAGCGCGCACGGAGCGAGAGGAGGAGCGGCATGCAGGTGATCGTATCGGCCCGTCAGTTCGAGCCGCGCGACGGGTTGCGGCGGCTGGTGGAAGAGCGGCTCCAGCGGCTCGAGCGCTTCGAGCCCCGCGTGTCGCGCGCCGAGGTGACGCTGCTGGAGGAGAAGAACCACTGCGAGGCGGAGGCGCTCCTGAGCGTGGACCGCGCCGCGCCGATCCACGCCCGGGCCCGGGCGCGCGACTTCCGCACCGCCACCGACCGGTTGGTGGACAAGCTTTCCCGACAGCTCCGGAAGCACCATTCGCGGCGCCGAGACCATCAGGCCGTGCCGCGCGACGCGCGTCCGTCCCCGGAGGGCTAGGGCCCGGTGAGCGGGATGCGCGTCCGGGACCTGCTGGAGCGGAAGCGGGAGACGCTGCGGCTGGAGCTCCTGGCGGGCGAGGAGGGGCTCGACCGGCCGATCCCCGGCCCCGACGTCTCGAGTCCCGGGATCGCGCTGGCCGGCTACACGCGGCGCTTCGTGGCGGACCGCATCCAGGTGTTCGGAGAGACCGAGGTCTCCTACCTGAACGAGCTGGACGCCGAGGCGGCGCGCGGGGCGGTCGAGTCGGTGTTCGCCGCCGGCGTCCCGTGCGTCCTGGTCACCAAGGGCCTGGACCCCCCGGCCGGGATGGAGGAGGCGGCGTGTCGCCACGGCATCGCGCTCCTCCGGACGCACCTCAAGACCGGCGACTTCTACCGTCGGATCAAGCCGTACCTGGAGGACGCGTTCGCCCCGAGCACCGCGATCCACGGCTCGCTGGCCGACGTCTATGGGGTGGGGCTCCTGTTCGTCGGCCGGAGCGGGATCGGAAAGAGCGAGTGCGTCCTGGACCTGGTGGAGCGGGGCCATCGGCTGGTGGCGGACGATGTGGTGCTCGTCCACCGGCGGGGCAACGACGTCCTGATCGGCCGCGGCCACGAGTTCCAGCGCCACCACATGGAGATCCGGGGCGTCGGCATCATCGACGTGCGGGCCCTGTTCGGGATCCGCGCCACCCGCCAGCAGAAGCGGATCGAGGTGGTCGTGCAGCTCGAGGAGTGGCGGGACGACGCCTACTACGACCGGACGGGCCTCGAGACGGAGACGACCGGCATCCTGAAGGTGGAGCTCCCGCGCGTGGTGGTCCCGCTGAACCCCGGGAAGAACATCACGGTGATCGCGGAGGTGGTGGCGATGAACCACCTCCTCCGCTACGCCGGTCTGGACGCGGCCGCGGCGTTCGACCGGAACCTCCGGAACCGCATGCAGCCGGTCCGCGAGTACCTCGAGGAGGACAATGAGTGAGCCGGCCCGCGGCGTCGTGGTGGCGCACGCGGACCTGGCGGAGGCGTTCGTGCGGGCGGTGGAGCGCATCTCGGGCGTGGCGGGCGCCCTGGTGCCGGTCAGCAACGAGGGCCTCGGGCCGGAGGAGCTCACCGACCGGGTCGAACGCGCCTGCGGGCCGGGGCGGGCGGTGATCTTCGTGGACCTGGCCAGCGGAAGCTGCGCCTTCGCCGGCCGGCTGGTCGCGCGGCGGTCCCCGGCCCTGGGGATCGTGACGGGGGCCAGCCTCCCCATGCTGCTGGACTTCGTCTTCCATCGGGAGATGCCGCTCGACCGGCTGGTGGATCGGCTGGTCGCCAAGGCGCACGCGGAGACCGCCGGCCAGGCGCCGGCCCGCTGCTGAGGACCGCCGTTGCCGATCCACCTGTGGCGGATCGACGACCGCCTGCTGCACGGCCAGGTCCTGGTCGGATGGGGCGGACAGCTGGCGCTGGACTTCTACGTGGTCGTCGACGACCCGCTCGCCGAGAGCGCCTGGGAGCAGGACCTCTACCGGACCGGCGCGCCCGAAGGGGTGCAGGTCTTCTTCCTCTCCGTCCCCGAGGCGCTGGAGCGGCTTCCGGAGCTGGAGGGACGGTCGGGGCGAGGGGCGCTGCTGACCCGGGAGACGCGGACGATGCGCCGCCTCGCCGAGTCCGGCCTGCTGGAGGGCCGCCGGGTCAACGTGGGCGGCATCCACGCCGCCCCCGGCCGGCGGCGCGCGCTGGATTACGTGTACCTGGGACGCGCCGAGGAGGACGACCTGCGCGAGATCCGGCGCCGGTCGGCGGGGGTGAGCGCCCGGGATCTCCCGACCTCGCCCGAAGTTTCGTTCGAGGAGCTGCGCCATGCCCGTGACCGGGCTTGAGCTCGGCGTCGCCACCTGGCTCCTGCTGGTAGGGCTGGGCGGGCTGCTGGCGGTGGACGCGTCCGGGTGGCCGCAGGCGATGGTGTCCCGGCCGATCGTGGCGGGTACGCTCGGAGGCGCGCTGCTGGGAGGGGCCGGGGCGGGATTCATGGCGGGCGCCCTGCTGGAGCTGATGAGCTTCCGTCACCCCCCGTACGGGGCCGCGCGCTACCCGGACACCGGACCCGCCGGGCTCACCGCCGGGGCGGCCTACGCGGCCGCCGGCGGAGAGGGGCTGCTGCCGCTCCTGGCGGCGGTCCTCGCCGGCTGGCTGCTCGGCTGGGTCGGCGCCCGGAGCGTGCACCTCGTTCGCCTCCTGAACGGCCGCCTGGTGGGCGACCCCGACGTGTTGGTGGCGCGGCCCCGGCGGATCGAGCGCCGGCATCGGTGGGCGCTGCGCCTGGACGCCGCGCGCGGGATGGTGCTCACCGCCGCGCTCCTGGTCCCGGTGCTGCTCGGCGTGCGGCTGACGGCGGGGGTGCCGCCCGGCGGCGCGCTCGGCACGGACTGGAGCCTGGGCATGGTCGCCCTCGGCCTGGCGGCGGTGGCCGGCGCCGGGGCGCGGAACCTCTCTCACGGCCGCCGCGGCTGGCCGCTCCTGCTGGCGGGCGGCTTCGTCGGCCTCGTCCTGTGGGGAGCGGGGTAGGGATGCCGGCGCCCACGCGCGCGGACCGGACGAGCGCCTTCCTGCGGAGCTTCGCGAT
This sequence comes from uncultured Gemmatimonadota bacterium, assembly GCA_964613475.1. Lineage (GTDB taxonomy): Bacteria > Gemmatimonadota > Gemmatimonadetes > Palauibacterales > Palauibacteraceae > CAZTGV01. The sequence continues at coordinate 59,806 of CAZTGV010000004.1, read as the reverse complement.
CCAGGGCTCGTGGAACTACCGCACCCTCCTCGGCGCGGGGCTGGCCTACGCGATGCTCCCCCTGCTCGCGCGGGTGTACGCCGGCAACCCGGTGGCCCTGCAGCGTTCGCTTCGCCGCCACGCCGCGTCCTTCAACGCCCATCCGTACCTTTGCGCCATGGCCGTGGGCGCGCTGGCGCGGCTCGAGAGCGAGGGGCACGAGCCGGCCCGCATCGAACGGTTCCGCACCGCGCTCCGGGCTCCGCTCGGCGCGCTGGGCGATCGGGCGGTGTGGGCCGGCTGGCGGCCGGTATGCCTCCTCGGGGCGATCCTCGCCTTCGGGCTGGGGCTTGGCCCGTGGAAGGCCGCCGCGCTCTTCCTCGTCGTCTACAACGCCGGGCACCTGTGGCTGCGCGCCTGGGCGTTCCGTCGCGGCTGGGACGCCGGCCTGTCCGTGGGGACGCTCCTCTCGGGCTCCCTGGTTGAGCGGGCGCCCCGCTGGCTGTCGCCTGCCGCGCAGCTCCTGCTCGGGGCGGCGACGGGGGTCCTCCTGCTCCGGCTCCCCGCCCAGGAGGCCGGCGAGCTCGGGGCGCTCTCCGCCGGCGGGCTCGGAGCGGCGGGGACCGCGGCGGTCGCCGCGGTCGCGGCGGCGGCTATCGCGGCCTACTTCTTTCCCCGACAGGGCGGCGTGATCGGCGTGCTGCTGCTCGGGCTCGCCGCCGCGGGATGGTGGCTGTGAGCGAGGCAGGGCGCCGCCGCTCCGTGGATCGCGACGGCGCCGCGGGTGCGGCGGGCGCCTCCGAGGAACGGATCGAAGCGGTCCGGATCCCGAACCGGCTCGGGCTGCACGCCCGTCCGGCCGCCGAGTTCGTGAAGTGCGCCGCCCGGTACGGGGCGGACGTGTGGGTGGAGAAGGACGGCCTGGAGGTGAACGGCAAGAGCATCATGGGCGTGATGATGCTGGCCGCCGAGGCCGGATCCCGGATCCGGATCCGTGCGAGTGGGCCCGATGCCGCGGAGGCGGTGGCCGCGCTGGTGGCGCTCGTCCGGGGGGGCTTCGGCGAGGACGACGAGGGCCGTCCGCGCTCCGACCCGGACGGGGGGAGCGGATGAGCCGCCGGCTGCTCGGCATCGGAGCCTCCCCCGGTCGGGCCCGCGGCCCCGCGCGACGGGTGCGCTGGGACCTGCCCCCCGCCCCGCACCGGACGATCGACGGCGAGGCGGTGGAGGACGAGGTCCGGCGCTTCCACGCGGCGCGCGAGTGGGCACGCGAGCGGATCCGCGAGCTGCGGGACCGTACGGCGGAGCGGGTCGGCGAGATCGAAGCGAAGATCTTCGAGCCCCAGATGCTCATGCTCGAGGACCCCGACCTGGTCGACGGGACCGTCTCCTACATCCGGGACAACTTCCTCTCCGCCGAGCGGGCCTTCGATTGGCGGGTGCTCGAGATCCGCTCGCGTTGGCTGGACACGGCGCACGCGATGGTCATCGACCGCCTCGCCGACCTGCAGGACATCCGCTTCCGGGTCCTCGGCCGACTCATCGGACGGGACGAGGCCCCGCTCCAGCGCCCGGAGCGGCCGTCGATCCTCCTCATGGAGGAGATCACCCCCAGCCTTGCGGTGCGGCTCGACCCGGAGGCGGTGCTGGCCGTGGTGACCGCCGGCGGCTCCCGAACCTCCCACAGCGCCGTCCTCCTCCGCTCGAGGGGCATTCCGGCGATCGTCGGCGTCGGCCCCGCCCTGGCCGGGGTCGAGGACGGGACCGTGCTGATCCTGGACGGCGGAACCGGCCGCATCATCGCGGATCCGACCGAAGGCGAGGAGGAGAGCCATCGCCGCATGGTCCGCCGGCTCAGCAGCTGGCGGGAGCGGCTGCCCGAGATGGCCGGGACGCCGCCCGTCACGGCCGATGGCGAGCGGATCGTGCTTCGCGCGAATCTCGACCAGCCGGACGACGCGGCGGCGGCGGCGCGGTCGGGCGCCGAGGGCGTGGGTCTCTTCCGGTCGGAGTTCCTGGTCATCGGCCGGCGGGTGATTCCGAGCGAGGAGGAGCAGTACCGCGCCTATCGGTCGGTGGCGGAGGCCTTCCCCGACCACGAGATCACCCTCCGCACCTTCGACATCGGCGGCGACAAGTTCCCCATATTCCTGGAGATGCCGCCGGAGGAGAATCCCTACCTCGGGTGGCGGGCCATCCGCGTGTGCCTGGACCTGCCGGACCTGTTCCGGAACCAGCTCCGGGCCGTGGTGCGGGCCGCTGCGCACGGCCGGATGCGCGTGCTGCTCCCCTTCATCGTCTCGGTGGAGGAGGTGCGCCGCACCCGGGCCATCCTGCGCGAGGTGATGGAGCAGGAGGGCGTGGAGGCGGGCGTCGCGGCCGCCATCCCGCTCGGCATCATGGTGGAGACCCCCGCGGCGCTGGAGACCCTGGACCTGTTCGCCGGGCACGTGGACTTTCTCAGCCTCGGCACCAACGACCTCACGCAGTACGTAATGGCGGCCGACCGCGGGAACGCCCGCCTGTCGTACCTGCACGACCCGCTGCACCCGGCCCTGCTCCGGATGTACCGCCGCCTGCGGGCGGAGGCGGAGGCGCGGCGGCTCCCGCTCAGCGTGTGCGGCGACCTGTCGACCGACCCGGTGGGGCTCGCCGTCCTCCTCGGCCTAGGCTACCGGGAGTTCAGCCTGCCGCCCTCGGTGATCACGGAGGCCCGCGAGGTGATCCGCGCCGTCTCCACCGCGGAGCTGGGCGAGATCTGCGCCGGCCTGGAGCGCGCCGAGACGGCGGGCGAGGTTCGGGCGCCGGTCGCCCTGTACCTGGAGGGGGCGGTGCCCTTCGAGGCGGCCGCCGGGGGCGATGTGCCGGCCCTCTGAGCGGCGTTGCCGGCGCGTCCAGCAGCCCGCATGATGGCCCAGCCGCGATTCCATCCCGACGCCGCACCGCTCGAGGAGACGTCCATTTGCTGAACGGCCGACACTTCTTCACGTCCGAGTCCGTCACCGAAGGTCATCCGGACAAGGTGGCCGACCAGGTCTCCGACGCCGTCCTCGACGCCATCCTGACGGACGACGCCGAGGCGCGCGTCGCCTGCGAGACGCTCGTCACGACGGGGCTCGTGCTGGTGGCCGGCGAGATCACCACCTCCACCTACGTGGACATCCCGGAGGTCGTGCGGGACACGGTGCGGGAGATCGGCTACACGGACGGCCGCCTCGGCTTCGACGCGGACACCTGCGCCGTGCTCACCTCGATCGGTCGCCAGTCGGAGGACATCAAGGTCGGGGTGGACAGCGGCGGGGCGGGGGACCAGGGCATGATGTTCGGCTACGCGACCGACGAGACGCCCTCCCTCATGCCGCTCCCCATCGTCCTCGCCCACGCCCTCACCCGGCGCCTCTCCGAGGCCCGCCGGAGCGGCGAGATCGGTTGGCTCCGGCCGGACGGGAAATCGCAGGTGACCGTCGAGTACGACGGCGGACGGCCGGTCCGCGTGCGCGCGGTGGTCGTCTCCGCGCAGCACGACCCGGAGGTCGGCTCGGAGGAGATCCGCGAGGCGATCGTCTCCCGGATCATCCGCCCCACGCTGCCGGAGGCGCTGGTGGACCCGGATCGGCTCGCCATGCACATCAACCCGACCGGGCGCTTCGTCACCGGCGGACCGCTCGGCGACGCGGGCGTGACCGGCCGCAAGATCATCGTGGACACCTACGGGGGGGTCGGCAGCCATGGCGGGGGCGCCTTCAGCGGCAAGGACGCCTCCAAGGTGGACCGCTCCGGGAGCTACGCGGCCCGGTGGATCGCCAAGCACCTGGTGGCGGCGGGCCTCGCGCGGCGGGCGGAGATCCAGATCGCCTACGCCATCGGGGTGCCGGAGCCGGTGTCGGTGATGGTGGACGCGCACGGCACGGGCGAGGTGGAGGAGGACCGGCTGGTCGCGGCGGTCCGGGAGGTGTTCGACCTGCGGCCGGGCCGGCTCATCGAGGCGCTCGGGCTCCGGCGGCCCATCTTCCGGCGCACCGCGGCCTTCGGGCATTTCGGCCGCGAGCCGGACGAGGACGGCGGGTTCGGGTGGGAGCGCACGGATCGGGTGGACGACTTGCGGAGGGCCGCCGGCGCGGCCCGGGAGATGGCTAGATGACGGAACGGGAAGCGACGCGCGCGGCGCACGATGTGGCGGACCTCGGGCTCGCCGCCGAAGGCGGCCGGCGCGTCGAGTGGTCGGATCGGTTCATGCCGGTGCTGCGGCGGATCCGGGAGCGGTTCGAGCGGGAGCGGCCCTTCGAGGGCGTCCGGATCTCCGCCTGCCTGCACGTGACCACCGAGACGGCGAACCTGATGCGCGCCCTGCGCGCCGGCGGGGCGGACGTGGTGCTCTGCGCCTCCAACCCCCTCTCCACCCAGGACGACGTGGCCGCCTGGCTGGTCGCCGAGGCCGGAGTGGCCGTATTCGCCGTCCGGGGCGAGGACAACGAGCGCTACTACGACCACCTCCGCTCCGCGCTCGAGCACCGGCCGGCCATCACGATGGACGACGGGGCCGACCTGGTGGGCGCCCTCCACATGCTGGCGCTGGAGCGCTACGACGACCTCCATGCGTCGCTGCGGCGGTGGGCCGCGGGCCTCGAGGCGTCGGCGCGCCGGGCGCTCGTGGAGGGCGTGCGCGCCTCCACCGAGGAGACCACGACCGGCATCGTGCGGCTGCGGGCGATGGCGGCCGACGGCGTGCTCCAGTTCCCGGTCCTGGCGGTGAACGACAGCTACACGAAGCACCTGTTCGACAACCGCTACGGGACCGGACAGTCCACCCTGGACGGGGTGCTGCGCGCCACCAACCTGTTGCTCGCGGGCGCCACCGTGGTGGTCGCCGGCTACGGATGGTGCGGCCGGGGAATCGCGGTCCGGGCGCGCGGGGCGGGCGCGCGGGTGATCGTGACCGAGGTGGATCCGCTGCGGGCGCTGGAGGCCACCATGGACGGCTTCGACGTGCTGCCGATGGCCGCGGCGGCGCCGCGCGCGGATCTGGTGCTGACCGCGACCGGAAACCGGGACGTGGTGCGGGAGGAGCACTTCCGGGCGATGAAGGACGGGGCCATCGTCGCCAACGCCGGGCACTTCGACGTGGAGATCGACGTCCGTCGCCTCCGCGAGATGGCCGACGGGGAGCCCCGGCGGCTCCGCGCCTTGACGGACGAGTACGTGGTGGACGGCCGGCGGGTGATCGTGCTCGGCGAGGGGCGGCTCATCAACCTGGCGGCGGCCGAAGGCCATCCCGCCAGCGTGATGGACATGTCGTTCGCGAACCAGGCGCTGGCCGCGGAGTACGCCCTGACGGAGGAGGGTCGCTCGCTGGCGCGGGACGTGCACCGCGTCCCCGCGGAGATCGATCGGGAGATCGCGCGGCTCAAGCTGGCCGCGATGGGGGTGGAGATCGACGCCCTCACGGCGGCGCAGTCGCGCTATCTCGGCTCCTGGCACGAGGGGACCTGAGCGATCATCGCCGGCGGCCCCGTGAGGGGCGCGGACGGAAGGGCGGAGCCTTCATGGAGGATGGAGCGATGAAGGAGGTGACGGTCGCCAGCCTGGGGCTGGACAAGTCCTCCAGCACCCCCGTCGTCATCCTGAAGGAGAAGCAGGGCGAGCGCCTGCTCCCGATCTGGATCGGGCCTGGCGAGGCGAGCGCCATCGCGATGGAGCTGGCCGGCATCCGCTTCTCGCGCCCGCTCACCCACGACCTCTTCACCACCGTCGTCAAGGGCCTGGGAAGCGCGCTCGTCCGCGTCCTGATCACCAAGGTGGTCGACAACACCTACTACGCCTCCCTCATCTTCCGTCACAACGGGGACCTCATCTCCATCGACTCGCGCCCGAGCGACTCGATCGCCCTCGCCCTGCGCTCGGAGGCCCCGATCTTCGCCGAGGAGAGCCTGCTGGAGCTCACCTCGCTGGAGATCGAGGAGTCCGACTTCGACGAGGAAGAGGCGCCGGCCGGCGGGGGGGAGGGCCTGGAAACGGCGGAGGAGGAAGAGGGCACCGAGGCGGGCGAGGCCCTCAAGGACTACCTGAAGCGGTTGAATCCGGAGGATTTCGGACGCTTCAACCCCTGAGCCGCGCGGCCGACGTCTTGCGGCGGGGCGGCGACCTCCCCTAAGGTTTCCTCGACAGACACGGACGGGGCCAAACGGAAGTCGGTGCGAACCCGACGCGGCCCCGCCACTGTGAGAGGTCCGGCGTCGAACGCCGGGAAGCAGCGGTCCCCGATGCCACGGGGCGCCCCGCTCGCGGGGTCCCTGGAAGGCCGGCCGCTGCGGCGCCTCGAGCCAGGAGACGTGCCCGTCCGTGCCCGTGAACGCTCTTCGAGGGAGGAGCGTGGGCGCGCGCCGGAGCCACACGTCCGGGTCGACCCCGCCTCCTCCCGCCGAACGGGGTGGGGCTCTTGGCCCGGATGCCGACACGCTCGATCGCGCTCGCCGCCGTCCTCGCGGTCTTCCTGGCCGCGCCCGCCGAGCCTGCGGCGGCCCCGACCGCGCCCGCCGCCCAGCCGCTCTCGCCCGACACGCTGGTCCTGGTGGATGACCTGGGTCGGCGCCTCCGGGTGGAGGCGCCGGTGCGGCGCATCGTGAGCCTCCTGCCGGCGGCGACCGAGATCCTGTTCGCGCTCGGCGCGGGTGACCGCCTGGTCGGCCGGACGCGCTTCGACGACGTGCCTCCGGAGGCGCGCGAGGTGCCGAGCGTCGGCGACGGGATGCGCCCGTCGGTGGAGCTGGTGGTGGCGCGCCGGCCGGAGCTGGTGATCCTCTACGCGGGGGCCGACAACGCCGCCTCGCTGCGCCAGCTGGAGCGCGCCGGGCTGTCCGTCCTCGCCGTGCGGCACGACCGGCTCGAGGACCTGGGGCGGAACATCCGCCGGCTCGGCCGGCTCACCGGCTGCGAGCGGGCTGCCGAGGCGCTGCGGCGCTCGATCGACGAGGGCCTGCGCCGGGTGGAGCGCGCCACCGCGCCCCTGCCGGTGCGGCGGGTCTACTATGAGGTGTGGCCGGATCCGCCGATCACGGTCGGCCGCGGCAGCTTCCTGGACACGCTCGTGCGGATCGCCGGCGGGCGGAACGTGTTCGGCGACCTGAGCGCGCCCTCCCCTCAGGTCAGCCTGGAGGCGATCGCGCTCCGGCGGCCGGAGGTCGTGCTGTGGGCCGTGCCGGCGGGGGAGGCGCCCTCCGTGCCGCCCCCGGCGGAGCGTCCCGGCTGGCGGACCGTCCCGGCGGTCCGGGACGCCGCGGTCCGCCGGGTGGATGCGGACCTCGTCCACCGGCTCGGTCCCCGACTGCCCGATGCCGCGGCCGCCCTGGCTCGGGCCATCCACCCGGAGGCGACGATCCCGGCTCCGTCGACGTCGGCCGGCGGGGCGGCACCGGCCGGGGGCGGACGGGCGGAGGCCGTCGCGGAAGCCGGGATGGCGCGCGACCGGAGGGAGGGGGTGGCGTGCGCGGGCGGCTGATGCGACCGGCCGCCGCGCTCCCGCTCCTCGGGCTGCTGCTGGTGCTGACGGCGGCGGCCGGCGCGGCGCTCGGCCCGGCGACTCTCTCCCCCGGCGCCCTCTGGCAGGCCCTCGCGCCGGGCGCGGAGGGCACGCCGGAGCGCGCCATCCTGGTCTCGCTCCGCTTGCCGCGCGTGGCCGCGGCGGCGGTGACCGGCGGGAGCCTGGCGGTCTCCGGGGCGCTCTTCCAGGCGCTCCTCCGGAACCCGCTCGCCGAGCCGTACCTGCTCGGTGTGTCCTCGGGGGCCGCCCTCGGCGCGGTCGGCGCGCTCACCCTCGGGCTGGCGGGCGGCGGGGCGGGCCTCCTCACCCTGGCGGCGCTGGCCGGGGCGCTGGCGGCGATCGCCATCGTCTTCCGGGTCGCGTGGGCGGCGGGCCGGCTCGACACCCGCGTTCTCATCCTCGCCGGGGTGGTGTGCGCCGCCTTCTTCGGCGCGCTGCTGATGCTGCTCCTCACCTTCGCTCCGGGGGACGCGCTCCGCGCCGCCGTCCTGTGGACGATGGGCAGCCTCGGCGGTGTCTCCTGGTCCATGACGGGCGTGCTCTGCGCCTACGCGCTGCCCGCCAGCCTGGTCGCCCTGGTGATGGGTCGCGACCTGGACGCCCTGGCGCTCGGGGAGGAGACGGCCGCCCACCTTGGCACCGACGTGGAGCGGGCGAAGCGGATCGCCTATCTGCTCGCCTCCCTGCTGGCGGCGGCCGCGGTGAGCGTGGCCGGGGTGATCGGCTTCGTGGGGCTGGTGGTGCCCCACGCGGTGCGGCTCCTGTGGGGGGGCGACCACCGCTTCCTCGTGCCGGCGTCGTTCCTGGGCGGCGCCTCCCTCCTGGTCGCCGCCGACGCGGTCGCCCGGACGGCGGCGAGCCCGATGGAGATCCCGGTCGGGGTGGTGACGGCGCTGATCGGCGTGCCGTTCTTCCTCGTCCTGCTGCGCCGGAGGGCGGCGTGAGCACGACGTTCGAGGTGCGAGACCTCCTCTTCCGCTATCCGGGCGGCGAGCGTCCCGCGCTGGCCGACGTGTCGCTCTCGTTCGTGGAGGGACGGCACGTGTGCGTGGTCGGGCCGAACGGGGCGGGGAAGAGCACCCTGCTCCGCCTCCTGCTCGGCCTGCTGCGGCCGGACCGGGGGGAGGTGCGGCTGCACGGTCGGCCGGTGCGGGCGTGGCCGCGCCGCGAGCTCGCCCGGCGGGTGGGCGTCGTATCGCAGGACCGTCCCCCGGACTTCCCGCTCGGGGTCCGCGGCTTCGTGGAGATGGGCCGGCATCCCCACCTGCGTCCGTGGGACCGCCTCGGCCGGCGGGATCGGGAGACGGTGGATCGGGCGCTCGCCCGCACGCGCCTCGAGGACCTCGCCGAGCGGCCGATCTCGGCGCTCTCGGGCGGCGAGCTGCAGCGGGCCAAGCTGGCCCGGGCGCTGGCGCAGGATCCGGGGCTCCTGCTGCTCGACGAGCCGACCGCGCACCTGGACCTGGGGCACGCGATGCAGCTCTTCGCGCTGGTCGACCGGCTGGTCCGCGAGGAGGGGCTCTCGGCGGTGAGCGTGACGCACGACCTGCACCTTGCGGCGCGATTCGCGGATCGGCTCGTCCTGCTGGCGGAGGGACGGGTGGTGGCGGACGGCGGGACCGCCGAGGTGCTGGCGCCCGAGCCGCTCCAGCGGGCGTTCGGCTGGCCGGTCGAGGTCGTGGACCTGGGGCCCCGCGGCCTGCAGGTGGTGCCGCTGGCGCCCGGCGAGGCCCGGTGAACGGCCGGCGGCGCGCGGTCCTCCGCGGGGCGGTGGCGGTCCTCTGCCTGGAGGCAGTGACGGCCGGCGGCATCGCCGTCGCGCCGGAGCCGGTCGCGGCGCAGGCGGGTAGCCAGGCGGGCCCGGCGGAGGCGCCGACGGGCCGGCTGGTTGTGGAGCTGCGCGCCGGGGACGGGACGCCGATCGCCGGGGCGCGGGTGGCGCTGCGGAAGGTGGAGGCGCCCGAAGCCGCCGAGGAGGGGATCTACGGCGCGCGCGCCGAGGGGCCGCCGGGCCGCTACGTGGCGGACGGCCTCGCCCCGGGGCGCTGGGAGGTCCAGGCGAGCGCGGCGGGGCGGTTGCCCCTCCGGGCCCGGGTCCGGGTGGCCTCGGGCGCCACGGCGCGCCTCGCCCTCACCCTGCGGCGGCGCCCGCTGCGGCTGCCGGAGCTGGTGGCCGCGGCGCGGCGCGGCGAGACGCCGCCCGCCGGCCGGTCGGTGGACCGCATCGCCTTCCGCGAGCGCTCGGTGCCGGCGCCCACCCTGGCCGAGTGGCTGGCCGGGCTCCCCGGCGTGGCGCTCCGCGGCCTCACCGGCGGCGGCCAGACGGTGAGCGTGCGGGGCAGCCGCCCCGAGGGCGTGCTGGTGCTGCTGGACGGGCTGCCGCTGAACGACCCGATCTCCGGCGTGGCGGACCTGACGGGGCTGCCGACCTCGACCCTGGAATCCGCCACCCTGCTGCGCGGCGCGAGCCCCGGCTACGGCTCGGGGGCGCTGGCGGGCGTCCTGCTCCTGCGGTCGCGGCAGGGAGCCGGCAGCGGCGTCACCGCGGTGGCGGAGGCGGGCTCCTTCGGCCGCCGGACGGCGGAAGCGCACGCCTCGGCGGAGGGATCGGCGGGCGTGCTGGCGACGAGCGTGGTGTGGGAGGAAGGGGAGAACGACTTCCGGTACCGGAACCGGGCGCGGCCGGACGCCCCCTGGGAGACCCGCCGGAACGCGGACTTCCGGAGCGCGGTGGCGACGCTCGCCGCGCGGTCGGCGGCGCTGCCCCTGTCCGCCCGGCTGCGGCTGGAGGACCTGACGCGGGGCGCGCCCGGTCGGATGGGGACCACGCTGTTCGACCGCGCGCGGCGCGCGGAGGACGGGCTCCAGCTCGCCCTGGCGCTCGGAGAGCCGGCCGGGTCGGAGCTCGAGATCGGGTACCGCCGCCGGCGTCTCCGCTACCTCGATCCGCGAAGCGACACGGACGAGCGACAGGCGGCGAGCGAGGCGCGGATCCGCGGGCGCCTGGCGCTCCCGTGGGCGGCGGTCGCCGAGTGGCGGGCCGAGCGGAGCCGCGTCGAGGGGGACGCGATCGGCGGCGCCCCCGTCAGGTGGACGGGCGGGGTGGCCCTGAGCCGGGCGGTGGAAGGAGACGGGGTGGTCGTGACCCCCGCCCTGCACCTCGAGCTCGGGACGGGAGGACCGGCGCTCGACCCGTCCCTGGCCGTCCAGGCGTCGGCGGGCGGCGGCTGGACCCTCCGGGCCCGGCTGGCCCGCGCGCGGCGGTGGCCCACCTTCGGCGACCTCTACTTCGCCTCGGAGCACGGGCTGCGGCCCAACCCGTCGCTCCGCCCGGAGCGGGTGGCGCTGGAGGCCGAGATGGGGGCGGCGTGGCGCTCGGCGGACGGTGCGCTGGAGGCGCGGCTCTCCGCCTTCCACCGACGCACGCGGGACCCGATCGTGTGGCTCCCCAGCGCCGCGGCCGTCTGGAGCCCCCGGAACCTGGAGCGGCTCACCGCGGAGGGGGTGGAGGCGGACGCCTCGTGGCGGCCCGCGCCGGGCTGGCGGCTGCGCGCCGGCGCCACGGGCGAGCGGAGCCGGGTCGGCTTCGGCAGCAACCGGAACCCCCTTCCGTACGCCCCGTCGCTGCGGGCGACGGCCGCCGTGGAGCGGTCATGGCCGGACGGGGGGGCGCGGATCGAGGGGCGGCTCACCGGGGCGCGGACGACCGGGCTCTCCGCCACGCACCGCCTGCCCGCCTTCCTGCTGCTCGACGCCGGGGTGCGGCAGCGGATGGAGGCGGGCGCGCTCCCGCTCGCGGTGGAGTTGCGGGTCCGCAACCTGGCGGGCGCCCGCTACGAGCTCGTCTCGCTCTTCCCGGAGCCGGGGCGGTCGCTGGCCCTGCGGGTGGAGATCGGACCGTGGCCGCCGGGGCGCGGAGGACGACAGCCGGGTAGATGAATGGCATCGAGTCCAGAAAGGGGCGTTGACATGAGACGATGGGTCGGGATCCTTCTCGGGGCGTTCTTCCTGTTGGCCGGCGCGGCGTGCAGCGACGTCACGCTGCCGGAACAGCCGGTCGGGGGCACGCTGGCCGTGCTGAACTCGGTCGGGCAGACGATCGTCCAGTTCGACGTGAACGGGGGCCTCGAGCGGGTCGGCTCCGAGATCGTCCTCCCCGAGCAGTTCGACGGCGACGCCATCGACGTGCTCAATCCCTTCTTCGTCGTCTCGGTCAGCTCGTTCGGGGGAAGCCAGCTCGTGTTCGGGGACCTGGATACGGGCGAGACGCAGCTCCTCGTCTTTCCGGAGCCGGAGGCGACGGAGGTGAACCCGTCCAAGCCGACCTTCGGGCGCGACCAGGCGGGACGGACCGAGATCTGGGTCGCCGGCCGGGGCGACGACGCGATCTACCGGGTGCGTCCCGCGGAGTCGGAGGTGGCGGAGCGGCTCTCCGAAGGGGTCGGGCGCTGGGTGGAGCGGGTCGTCCCGGTAGACGAGAACACGCTGGCGGCGATCGACGCGAACCTCGGGGAGGACTTCCAGCCGGTCGGGCCGGCCCGCGTGTTCCTGCTCACCCGCAACAACGCCACCGTGCAGGAGGAGATCACCCTCGAGGGCGCCTTCAACGCCACGGACGTGCTCACGGCGGAGCGCCGCCTGGTCGTCCTGGCCGGCGGCACCTTCGCCTTCGAGGAGGGGGCGTTCGTCCCGCAGGGCGACGGCCGGGTCGTGCTGGTCGACGCGACGACGGCGTCGGTCGTGCAGAGTTTCCCCCTCGAGGGGAACGGGATCTCCATCCGGCCGGGCCGGGACGGACTGGCGTACATCGTCCGAACGGGCGATTTCGAGACCACGGACGTGCTGAGCCTGGATCCGTTCGCCGGCGTCTGGGTGCGCGGTCCGGACGATCCGATCCGGCCGCTCGCCGCCGACGGCTCGCCCGTCGACTGCTGGACGGCCATCGCCCTGCTGGACGGGCGCCTGCTGTGCGCCACCTTCCGGGCCGAGCAGACGGGGAGCCTGCACCTGTTCGGGGAGGACGAGCGGTCCGCCTCGAGCCTCGCGACCGGCTTCGGCTCGACCGACCTGGTCTTCCGGCGCTGATCGGACCGGGGGACCGGAGGGGCTTCCGGAGGTCTTCGTGGGGCTGGTGACCACGCGCGCGGTCGTCCTCAAGACGTACCGCTACAGCGACACGAGCAAGATCCTGCGCCTCATGACGCGGGAGCACGGCCCCCGCTCGGCGATCGCCCGGGGCGCCCTGCGGCCGAAGAGCCGCTTCGGGGGCTTGCTGGAACCGTTCGCGGAGGGGAACGCCACCCTGTACGTGCGGGAGAACCGCGATCTCCACACCCTGTCGGATTTCGAACTCGTGCGGGAGCGCCAGGCGCTGGGGGCGGACCTCCAGCGCTTCACCGGGGCCTCGGTGCTGTGCGAGATCGTGCTCCGGCTGGCGCCGGAGCACCGTGACGACCGCGTGTACCGCGCCCTGGTGGAGGGGCTGGACGCGCTGCTCGCGCCCGGGCCCGAGGGGCCGGGCGGGACGGCCGTCCGGCAGGCGTGGCGCCTGGTGGCCGCCCTCGGCTTCGCCCCCGACCTGGTGCGTTGCGCGGGGTGCGGCCGTCCGATCCCGGCCGGCGACCCGGGGCGCTTCGACCGCGCGGCCGGCGGCCTCCGCTGCGCCGACTGCCCGCCGGGCGGGGAGTGGCTGAGCGCCGAGGAGCTCGCCACCCTGCGGGGGCTGGCGGGCGGCGGTCCGCTCCCATCGTCCCTGGCCGGGGCGCAGGGCCAGCTCCTGGCGGACTTCATCCGGCATCACATGGCGGAGGGAAGCCGCTTGCGCTCGCTCGACTTCCTGGGGCGACTGCCGTGACGGACACCGGGCTCCTGGGCGTCCGCCCGGGCCGCGCACCCGGGCGCGGCGGCTTCCGACCGGAGCTCCGGCGGTGAGCGACCGCGGCCTAGTCCTCGGCACGGCGGGTCACGTCGACCACGGGAAGACCACCCTCGTCCGGGCGCTCACCGGGGTCGACACGGACCGGTGGCGCGAGGAGAAGGAGCGGGGGCTCACCATCGACCTCGGCTTCGCCTCGCTGCCGCTCGACAACGGCGCGGAGGTCGGCGTGGTGGATGTCCCCGGCCACGAGGACTTCCTCCGCAACATGCTGGCGGGCTCCACCGGCCTGGACCTCGTCCTGCTCGTCGTCGCGGCCGACGAGGGGCCGATGCCCCAGACGCGCGAGCACCTGTCGATCGCCCGCCTCCTCGGCGTCCGACGCGGCCTGGTCGCACTGACCAAGGTGGACCGGGTGGACGCCGAATGGCGCGAGCTGGCGCGGGAGACGGTCCGGGAGGAGCTGACCCGGGTTCTCGGTCCGGAGACCGCGTGGCCGATCGTCCCCGTCTCGGCCGTCTCCGGCGAAGGGCTGGACGCGCTGCGCGCCCGGATCGCCGCCGCGGCGGCGTCCTGCGAGGCGCGGCCGAGCGACGACCTGTTCCGGCTGCCGGTCGACCGCGCCTTTACCGTGCACGGGACCGGGACCGTGGTCACCGGGACGGTGTGGAGCGGGGTCGTCGCGGTCGGGGACGAGCTCCGCCTCCTTCCGGACGGACCGACGGCCCGGGTGCGCGCGCTCCAGGTGCACGGCGCGTCGCGCGAGCGGGTGGGGGCAGGACGGCGCTGCGCCGCCGCGCTGGTCGGGGTCGCGCCGGAGGAGGCGCCGCGCGGGACCTCCGCCGTCGGGAGCGGGGCGTGGCGGCCGGCGCGGCGGGTGGGCGCGCGGCTCCGTCTGCTGCCCGAGGCGGGCCGGCCGCTCGAGCACGACCAGCGGGTGCGGGTCTTCCACGGGACGCGCGAGACGATGGCGCGCGTGCGGCTGCCCGGCCGCGCGCCCCTGCCGCCGGGCGGCGAAGGCTGGGCGGCGCTGCGCCTGGAGCGGCCGCTGGTCGTCCGCGTGCGCGACCGCTTCATCCTGCGCTTCTACTCCCCGGTCACCACGATCGGGGGCGGGGAGATCGCCGAGCTGGAGCCGCCCGGGCGGTGGGAAGGGGGCGCGGACGGGTGGGTCGCGGTGCTGGACGGCGGACCGGCCGAGGCGTTCGCGGCGGCGGTGCGCCGGGCGGGCCGGGCGGGGCTGGCGCGGGACGCCCTCCCGCTCGCCACCGGGGTGCCGCTCGGCCGCCTGCGCGCGCTGACGGACGCCCCGCCCGAGGGCCTCCGCGCGGCCGGCGACCGATGGTTCGCCGCGGGCGCGCTCCGGGATGCGGAGGCGTTCCTCACCGAGCGGCTCGGGCGCATGCACCGGAGCCGGCGGCGGGCCCCCGCGGTCGCACGGAGCGCGCTGCGGGCGGCGGCGGGCGAGCGCTTCGCCCTCCCGCTCGTCGACCTGGCGCTGGACCGCCTGGCGGAGCGGGGGGAGGTGGTCGCGGAGGGACCCTCGGTCCGCCTTCCCGAGCACCGGGCCCGCCTCACGGCCGAGGAACGGCGCGCCTCCGAGCGCCTCGTCCGGACGCTGGAGCGCGCCGGCCTGGAGCCGCCGGACCTCGAGGCGCTCGCCCGAGGGGTGGGCGGGAGCCGGGAGCTCCTGCACGATCTGCTCCGCCGGCTCGAGGCGGAGGGGGCCGTCGTCCCGATCAGCCCCGACCTCTGGGTGAGTCGGGCGACGGCCGAGCGGATCGTCACGACGGCCCGCTCCGTCCTCGACCGCGGAGCGCCGGCCCCGGCCTCCGCCTTCAAGACGGCGTTCGGGGTGAGCCGCAAGTACCTGATCCCGATCCTCGAATACCTGGACCGCACCGGGGTGACGCGTCGGGTGGGCGAAGGACGGGTCCCCGCGCGCTAGGAGCGCCAGGTTGGCGACGGGCGAGTCAGGCGCCTAGCTTTTCGACGCAGCGCGAGATCGGCCGGCCCGCACTTCGCGAATCACTTCATGTGCAGCCCGTCAACGTGCGCAAATATATTCTATTATCTCTCGCCGTCCTCTTCGGGATCTGCCCGGTGTCGTCGGCTGCGGGGCAGTCGACCCCGCCCGACGGCTCGGCCGGGGAGACGGCCTTCTCCCTCCAGCCCGCCTTCCCGAACCCCTTCGTGAGCGAGACGCGCATCCCCTTCATCCTGGGCGAAGCGCTGTTTCACGATGCGGTCGACGGGGTGCGGGTCACCATCCGGATCTACAACCTCCTGCACCAGGAAGTGGCGCGTCCCCGGCTCCGCACGGCCGGCGGGGAGGCGGGACCGCCGCTCGAGGCCGTGCGGCTGACAGCGGCGGGCTCCTACGAGGCGGTGTGGGACGGACGGGATGCGTCGGGCGCCCGGCTCACGCCCGGTCCCTACTTCGTCCAGCTCTCTGTGGCCGGTCGGAGCCAGGTCCGGAAGCTGCTCCTGGCGCGGTAGGGCGCGTCTCGCGCGGTCGCCCGCCGTTGCGGATGCCGTCACCCCCGACGGCGCCGCCCGGCCGGTGGCGCCC
Organism: uncultured Gemmatimonadota bacterium; assembly: GCA_964613475.1. GTDB lineage: Bacteria > Gemmatimonadota > Gemmatimonadetes > Palauibacterales > Palauibacteraceae > CAZTGV01. Next base: position 43,843 of record CAZTGV010000004.1, on the reverse strand, counting down.
GGCCGCGCGTCAGGCCACGTGGTAGAGGAAGCGTCCGCAGTTCTGGCACACGTCGAGGCGCTCGTTGCGCTCCGCCTCGGACGCCCAGGCGGTCGGCACCGCCATGAAGCAGCCGTAGCAGATCCCCTCCAGCACGGGCACCACTGCGCGCTGGCCCCGTCCGGCGACCTGTCGATACCGGTTCCGGACGTCCGCCCGCAGGCGCGACTCTAGCTCCTCGAGCTTCTCCTCCAGGCGCCGGATCGCCTCCTCCAGCGGCACCTCGAACACGTCCGACTCTACCTCGCGCACGGGGTCCTCGGCCTCCAGACTCCCCTTCTGCGCCTGCAGGTCCTGGATCTCCAGCAGTAGCTCGAGCTGCTGGTGCACGCTACACCTCCTTCTCGTCCAACAGGTGCAGGAGGTCCTCGGCCTCCTCCAGGTCGGCCAGCCGCGCGGGCACCTCGGATTCCTTGCTGAACTGCGCGATCTTGCCGAGGACGGGGAGGTACTGGTTGGAGACCTCCAGCGGGGGCGCCACGATCAGGAAGATGTATCGCACCGGCTTCTCGTCGATCGCCTTGAAGTCCAGCCCGGACGCCTTCCGCCCGAAGGCCACCCGCAGCCGGTTCACCACCAGCGAGCGGCAGTGGGGGATCGCGATGCCGCGTCCGATCCCCGTGGAGCCCAGGTTCTCTCGCCGCTTCAGCATCTTGAACAGGATGCCTTCGGACTTCTCGTCCAGGCCGAACAGGGTGATCAGCTCCTTCAGCGACTCGTCCTTCGTCTCCGAGGCCATCTCCAGCTCGATGGTCTCGGGCGAGAAGAAGTCTCTCAGCTTCATCTATCGCGCTCCTCGTGTCGGTGGAGGCCTGCCGGGGAAAGACTGCTCGGGACGGTCCCGTCCGACGCCTCGATCGGGGAGTTCCGGACACGAGTATACCCGCCCCTCGGAAATTCTGTCAAAGCGAGATGCGGCGCGACGCCGGGGCGGAGCCGGCGCCCGCGCCTGGCGGCGCGAAGGCGTCGCGTCCAGCTTTTCGGGAGCCGCCGCGCGGGGGGCGCGGTGCGGAAGGAGCCCGCGGGAGGAGGCCGGTCTGCGACGACACCGTGTGCGAGCGCTGCTGGAGGCGTACCGCCGGGGCGAGATGGACCTGGAGGAGGCTCTCCGCCGGTTGGACCGCGACCCCGTGCAGGAGCTGGGCTTCGCGCGGCTGGACCATCATCGCGCCCTGCGGCTCGGTCATCCGGAGACGGTGTACTGTCCGGGCAAGGGAATGAAGCGGCTCGTCGCGATCTGCCGCGGCCTCGCGCGACGCGGCGAAGGCTTCCTGGCCACCCGGGCGGAGCCGGCACAGCTGGAGCGTCTGGCGGAGGAGTTCGAGGGGCTGGAGGTGTCGCGCGCGGGGCGGATCGCCCACCTGCCGGCCGAGCGGCCCGAGTCGCCTCCGGTGGTCGGGCCGGTGCTCATCCTGACGGGAGGGACGGCGGACCGGCCGGTGGCCGAGGAGGCCCGCGTCACGGCCGCCGCTCTCGGCAACCCCGTGCGGGTGGAGGAGGACGTCGGCGTGGCCGGGCTCCACCGGGTGCTGGGCCTGCGGGAGGAGCTGGGGCGGGCGGCGGTCGTGATCGTGGTGGCGGGCATGGACGGCGCCCTGCCATCGGTGGTCGGCGGGCTGGTGGCGACGCCGGTGATCGCCGTGCCCACCAGCGTCGGCTACGGCGCCGGGGCGGGCGGGATCGCCCCCCTGCTCACCATGCTGAACGCGTGCGCGCCCGGGGTGGTGGTGGTCAACGTGGACAACGGGTTCGGCGCCGCGTTCGCGGCCACGCGGATCAACCAGGGGGTGGCCGGAGGGTCGCGGACCCTTTGACGATGGGGGGTGTAGGCGCTAGCGTTGGCGGGGACCGGACGGCGCGCGCGGCGCGCCGTTCGCCGTCTCGGGGCGGTCGGCGGATGGCCGCTCCGGCTGCTTGAAAATTCGGGGGCGACACGGCTTCGACGCGTGAACCGGAAGCCGCGGGTGCGTGCCGAGGTGCTCGGGTACCTCGTAAAACACCGGGAACCATCATAGCTGCCAACGACAACTTGGCGCTGGCTGCGTAATCTGACGTAGCCCGTCTTCCGCTCGGCCCGGCCCGAGGCGGGGTGGGAGGCGACGATGAATCGGGCTGGCCGTCGACGTCCGCCGCGGACGTCGTCGGCGAGATGGCGAAAGCCGAACGCGGCTGGCCGGAAGCGGGTCGCCTGCGGACCCGTCGCCGGCGAGACACGAAGCGCAGGCTACGCACGTAGGACCTGTAGCGGATGGGCTCGCGGACGCGGGTTCGATTCCCGCCGCCTCCACTTTCCCCGGGGCGTCCGAGGACCGGACGCCCCGGGCTTTTTCTTATCCCATATCGGCGCGCCGTTCCGGCGCGCCTCGACTCGAAGCCCCGGTAGCTCAGGGGGGGACATTGCTGGACGAGATCCGGGAACGGCTGGAAGAGGAGGCGGGCGCTCTCCTCCACGAGCTGAACGTCGAGCTTCCGAAGGAGATCGAACGGGCCGTGGCGCTCGGCGATCTGCGCGAGAACTCCGAATACAGCGCCGCCCTGGAGCGCCAGCGCTTCGTGCAGGCCCGGCTAGACTACCTGTCGCGCCGGCTCTCGGAGCTACTGGAGTTGGACCGGGAGCACATCCCCGTCGACCGGGTCGGCTTCGGCTCGAAGGTCCTCGCCCGGCACGTGGCCACCGGCGAGGTGGAGGAGTACGTGCTCGCCTTCGGAGACGCCCTGGACCTCGACAGCTCGGAGATCTCCATGCGCTCGCCGATCGGTCGCGCGCTCCTCGGCCGCCGCCCGGGGGACGTGGTCCAGGTCTCGCTGCCCGCCCGCTCGATCCGGCTCGAGATCCTCGAGCTCACCACCATGCACGAGATCGCCGGGCTGAGTGGGGACGGCGCCGATGCGTCCGAGGACGGCAGCGGCGCCGCGGCAGGGAACGGGGAAACGGGCTCCGAGGAAGAGCGGGGCGCAGGCGCCTCGGAGGAGGACGGATAGCCGTCGGAAGGCTTGCGGCCGAGCGCCTCCGACTGATCCCGCCGGGGACGCGGGCTCAGAAGACCTCGATCGGCGGAATGTAGCGCCGCGGCTCCCGGCGCAGGTCCTCCAGCGTCGCGTTCAGGTCGACCAGGGCCCGGAGCAGCTCCTCGTACAGCGCGTCCTCGGTGACCAGCCGGCCGAGCGAGCCACGCCCCGCCTGTACGGACTCGAGGAGCGAGTCGGTGCGGCCGGCCACCCCGGTCAGGGCCCGGTAGAGCGAGTCCGAGGCGACCAGGCGGCCGAGGCTCCCCTCCCCGCGGGCGATGCGCCCGGTGAGCGTATCGAGGGATGCGGCCGTCCCGGTCAGCCGGTCGTACAGGGCGTCGTCCCGCAGCATGCGCGCGAGCGGGCCCTCTCCCTCGGTGGCCACGGCGAGCAGCCGGTCCAGCCCGTCCGCCAGCGCCACCAGCCGGTCGTACAGCGCGTCATCCTCCATCAACCGACCGAGCGTCCCCTGGCCCCCGAGCACGCGCTCGGTGGCGTCCGACAGCCCCCGGGTGAGATCCGTCAGGTGCACGACCGCCTCGGAGGCGTGGTCGAAGAGCTCGTTGAAGCTGACGGCGGGCGCGGCGGGGATCGTGTCCCCCTCGGTCAGGATCGGCGCCTCGGCCGAGCCCGGCTCGATGTCGATCAGCCGGTCGCCGAGCAGTCCCTGGGTGCGGACCCGAACCCGGGAATCGGCGCGGACCTGCTGCCGCACCTCCCGGTTCACCGCCAGCCACACCGCCACGGACTCGCCGCCCGGAGGCCGGCGCGCGGGGTCGATCAGCTCGATCCGGTCCACCTGTCCGGCGCTCTGCCCGGCGATCTGGACCGTCGCGCCCGGCGCGAGGCCGGCGGCCGACCCGAGGAGGGTCACGACCCGGTACCGCTCGCCGAACACGTGACCGGTGCGGCCGATGAAGAAGATCCCCAGCGCGAGCAGGGAGAGGGCGACGAGCAGGAAGACGCCCACCCGGATCTGGTCCCACGTGATCGGCGCGCTCCGTCGCATGTCGCGCCCCTCAGCCCAGGAAGGCCCGCACGTACGCCTCCTCCGCCGCGAACATCTCCTCCGGTGTGCCCATGAACAGGATCTCCCCCTCGGCCAGCAGGGCGGCGCGGGTCGCGATCCGGATGGCCGACCGGATGTCGTGCGTCACCACGACCGAGCAGACGCCGGTCTCCCGGCGCAGCTTCAGCAGCAGCTCGTCGATCGTCCGGGTGGTGATCGGGTCGAGCCCGCTGGTGGGCTCGTCGAACAGCAGGATCTCCGGCTCGTGCACGATGGCCCGGGCGATCCCCACCCGCTTGCGCATCCCGCCGCTCAACTCCGCGGGCAGCAGGCCCACGATCGCGTCGGCATCGAGATCGACGAAGCGAAGCACCTCCCGGACCCGCGCCTCCAGGGCGGCGTCCTCCATGCGGCGGTGCTCGCGTAGGGGAAACGCCACGTTCTCGAACACGGTGAGCGAGTCGAACAGCGCCGAGCCCTGGAACACCATGCCCATGCGCTGCCGGATCTCGGCCACCTCGTCGTCGGAGGCGGCCACGATGTCGCGCCCGTCGATCCGGATGCGGCCGGCGTCGGGCGGGATCAGCCGGAGGAGCAGGCGGAGGATGGTGGACTTCCCCACGCCCGATCCGCCGAGGATGCACAGCGTCTCGCCCCGGTCGACCTCGAAGCTCACCCCACGGAGCACCTCGGCGCCCCCGAAGGAGAGCCGCAGCGCCTCCACCTCCACGCACGGCGGCTCGTCCGCACGGGGACGGCGCGTGTCATCGAGCTCGCGGCGGGCCTCGGCCCGCACCTCCTCCTGCAGGCGGGCCGCGGCGCCGGGGGCGTCCTCCGTCACCCGGTCCTCATTCGATCAGCAGGGCGATGATGAGCTGCGTGAGGAAGTAGTCGGCCGCCAGGATGAGGATGGAGGCGGTGACGACGGCGCGCGTGGCGGCCCGGCCCACCCCCTCGGTCCCTCCCTCGGTCTGCAGTCCGTAATAGCACCCGGTCAGCGCCATGATCCCGCCGAAGGCGATCGGCTTGCCCAGCCCCGACACGAGGTCCACCGGCACGTACCGGAGCACGAATCCCGTGTCCGCGAGGCTCATATACACCATCCGCATGTACAGGTCCGCGGTCTGGTCCAGGTGCACCACCGCGATCAGCATGCCTCCGAGGATGGCGACCACGTCGGTGACCACGGTCAGCAGCGGGAAGATGAGCAGCGCGGCCAGCACGCGCGGGGTCACCAGCTTGCGCACCGGATCCACGCCCATCGTCCTCAGGGCGTCCACCTGCTCGGTCACCGTCATCGCGCCGATCTGGGCGGCCATGCCGGAGCCCGCCCGGCCGGTCACCATCAAGGCGGTCAGCACCGGGCCGAGCTCGCGTACCGCGCTGGCTCCGACCAGGCGTCCGATGTAGACGGTGGCGCCGAACTGCCGCATCTCCACGGCCGACTGGAGGGCCAGCACCATGCCGGTGAACAGCCCGGTCAGGACGACGATCCCGAGCGAGTAGACGCCGATCTGGTCCATCTGCTGGAGCAGGTCGCGCCCGTAGAACGGGCGGCTGACCGCGGTGCGCGCGACCCGGAGGAGGAGGGCGAAGTAGCGCTGGGTGCCCAGGGCGGCCCGCTTGAGCAGGACGGCGGGGGCGCGCACGGCCGAGGAGCTGCCGCCGAGGGGACCCATCGCCCGCCTGCTTCCCTCCTGCTTCCTTTGACTCCGCGCGAGGCCCGGAATATCGTTCGCGCGCGGCTCCGAGACCGGCCCGCCGAGGGTCCGGCGCCCGCGCTCGCGCGCGGAGCCGGGAAGAGCCCGCGGGGACGGGGCGCCGCGGTCGGCCGTTTCCGGAATGGCGGGCAGGGTATCCGTACCCCCCCGAAGGCGCAAGGCGAGCGTGAGCTCCGTTTCCCCACTCCCACGAAGCGAGGTGTCGCCGCTCCTGCGGCGCGCCCGGACCGCCCGCGTCCTGGTTGTGGGCGACGTCATGCTGGACCGCTACCTGATGGGGCGGGTCGACCGGGTGTCGCCCGAAGCGCCCGTCCCGGTCGTCCACATCCGGCGGCAGCGGCGCGCGCTCGGCGGCGCCGCGAACGTCGCGTCGGGGATTCGCGCCCTCGGCGGCCGCTGCCGCCTGGTGGGCGCGGTGGGCCGGGACCGCGCGGCCGAGGCGGTGCGGGGGCTCCTGGCCCGCCGGGGGATCGAGACGGACGACCTGGTCGAGGCGGCGGACCGGCCGACGACCGTGAAGACGCGGGTGCTGGCACGTCAGCAGCAGATGATCCGGATCGACCGGGAATCGACCGAGCCGTTGCCGGACGAGGTCGCGTCCGCGCTCCTGGAGCGGGCGGAGGCGGCGCTGGACGGGGTCGACGCGCTGGTGCTCGAAGACTACGACAAGGGCGCCCTGCGCCCGGAGGCGGCGCGGCACCTCTTGGAGCGGGCGCGCCGCCGCGGGGTCGTCTCGATCGTGGATCCGAAGCTGCGCCACTTCTTCGATTTCCGGGGGGCGGCCGTGTTCAAGCCGAACGCCCGCGAGCTGGCCGCGGCCCTGGGGGTGGAGAGCATGCCCCAGGGCGCCGCGGCGCTCCGTGGCGTGATGGAGCGGCTCGAGTGCCGAAACCTGCTCGTCACGCTCGGGGAGGAGGGGATGCTGCTGCTGGAGGAGGGTGCCGAGGCGCCGCTGCGGATCCCCTCCGACGCCCGGGAGGTGTACGACGTCTCCGGGGCCGGGGACACGGTGACGGCGGTCCTCGCCTCCACTCTGGCGGGCGAGGGGGCGTCTTTGCGCCTCGCGGCCGCGCTGGCGAACTTTGCGGCCGGCCTGCAGGTGTCGCGGCTGGGGGCGCGGCCGGTCGCCGCGGGGGAGGTGATGCGGGCGCTGCGGGATCGGACGGACCGGGCCCCGGCGGCATTCACGGAGGCAGAGGAGGGGGCGTGACGGAGGAGGGACGGACGGTGGCGACCGACGGCGCGCCGGCGGCGATCGGACCGTACGCCCAGGGGGTGTGGGCGGCCGAGCTCTTCTTCTCGGCCGGCCAGATCGGCCTGGATCCGGGCACCGGCGAGTTGGCCCCCGGAGGCACGGGCGCCGAGGCGCGTCGCGCGCTGGAGAACCTGGGCGCCGTGCTGCGCGCCGCCGGACTCGGGCCGGAGGACGTCGTGAAGACGACCGTGTACCTGGCCGACATGGAGGACTTCGCGGCGGTCAACGAGGTGTACGGGGCGTGGTTCTCCGCCCCCTACCCGGCGCGCTCCACCGTCCAGGTGGCGCGCCTGCCGAAGGATGCCCGGGTGGAGATCGACCTCGTGGCGCGGAAGCGCCGGGGTTGACGCCGCCCGGCGTTCCCGGCCCGTCGGGAGCCCGGGAGCGGATGGCGACTGGTGTCGCTCCTCGCCTTCAAAGCGAGCGCGGGGCGCGTGAGCGTCCCGGGTGGGTTCGATTCCCACACGTTCCCGCCATCCGGGCGGCCTGCGCGGCGTTCCTCCTCCTGGGCGCGGTCGCGGGAGGCGCGGCGGCGCAGGAGGGGGAGGAGCCGGAGCGGCAGGGCCAGGAGCAGGGGCCGGAGGCGGAGGGCGGGGAGCGGCAGGACAGCGAGGCGGACCGGGATCCGCAGACGCCCGACGCGCTCGAGCGGCCGCCCGCGCAGGCCCGGGACACCCTCCCGCCCGTCAGCCCGGTCGGCGCCCTGATGCGCTCGCTCGTCGTGCCGGGCTGGGGACAGGCGTCGGTGGGGCGTCCCGTGCGCGGCGGCATCTACTTCGCGGCCGAAGGGCTGAGCCTGCTCATGGTCTTCAAGACCCAGGCGAAGCTGCGGGCAGCCCGGCAGGCCGAGCCTCCGGACGAGGGCCTGGTCGAGTCGCGGACCGGCCAGCGCGAAAACTGGATCGTGCTGGCCGGCTTCGTGGCCTTCCTCTCGGGGCTGGACGCCTGGGTGTCCACCCACTTCTGGGACTTCGAGCCGGAGGTGCGGCCGCCGGCCGACGGCTCGGCCGGGGCGGAGCTCCGCTGGTCCGTTCCGGTCTCGGTCCCATGAGCGACGCGGCGGGCGCGGCGCCGCCATCGGCCGGGGGCCCGGCGGGTGGCTGAGCCCGCGACCGGCCACGGGGCCCCGGTGGGGGTGTTCGACTCCGGGGTCGGCGGCCTCACGGTCCTCCGTGCCATCCGGGCGCGGCTCCCGGCGGAGTCCACGGTCTACCTGGGCGACACGGCCCGCGTCCCCTACGGCCCCAAGTCGCCCGAGACGGTGCGCCGGTACGCCCTGGAGGCGGCGGACTTCCTGCTCTCGGAGGGCGTGAAGGCGATCGTCATCGCCTGCAACACGGCGACCGCGCGCGCCGCGGAGGCGGTGTCGGCCCGCGTGCCGGTGCCGGTGCTCGGCGTCATCGAGCCCGGGGCCCGCGCGGCGGCGGCGCGCTCGGCGGGCGGGATCATCGGGGTGATCGGCACCCAGGGGACGGTGGAGAGCGGGAGCTACGAGGCGGCGATCCGCGCGGTTCGGCCCGAGGCGGTCGTCCACTCCGCCGCCTGTCCGCTCTTCGTGGCGCTGGCGGAGGAGGGGTGGACGGAGGGCGAGGTGGCCCGCCTCACGGCCGAGCGCTATCTGGGGCCGCTCCTGGCGCGGCGCATCGACACGCTGGTGCTCGGCTGCACGCACTACCCCCTGCTCAAGCCGCTCCTGGCCGGCGTCGCCGGGAAGGGGGTGGCGCTGATCGATTCCGCCGAGGCGACGGCCGCGACGCTGGCCGAGCGGCTGGCCGGGCACGGGCTGCTGACGGAGGTGGGCGGCGAGACGCCGTCCGGCCGCCACTTCGTGACCGACGACCCCGAGCGCTTCCGGGCGCTGGCCCACCGCTTCCTGGGGGCGCCGATCCGGCACCTGGGGCGGGCGGCCCTCTAAGCGCGCCTCTCCGCGTCGAAGGCGACACGCGCTTCCGGTTCGGAGGGCTCGGAGGGGCGGCCTCGCCACCGGTGGAGCTCGATCCCCTCGTGCCCCACCAGCGCGTAGCTGCGGTGGTGGATCCAGTCGCCCGGGTTCAGGTAGTGGCGTCCCGGCGACACGGTCCGGAGCTCCGGCCTGTGGGCGTGCCCGAACACGACCATCTCAAGCGAGGGGTCCTCGCGCAGCAGCCGGGCCGCGTGCGCCGAGAGGACGCGGGCGCGCCCCTCCTCGGCGCCGGGGCCGCTCTCTCCCCGATCGGGGGTGCCGCTCAGCCGGCGCACCAGCGGCCGGGAGACGTCCGGGTGCAGCCACCGGAAGGCGACCCGGGCGGTGCGGCTTCGGATGAGCGCCTTGATGAGGCGATAGCCGAGGTCGCCGCCGGCGAGGCCGTCCCCGTGCGCCACCAGCGCCCGGCGCCCCGCCAGGGTCAGGCGGACCGGACCCTCGAGCAGCTCCAGGCCCACCTCCTCCCGCAGGAAGGCGCCGCCCCAGGCATCGTGGTTGCCCGCCACCAGCCGTACCCGCACGCCGGCGTCGACCAGCGCGGCGAGTCGCCGGAGCACCGGGAAGTGCTCGCGGAGCACGACGGATCGGTACTCGAACCAAAAGTCGAACAGGTCTCCGTCGATCAGGAGGTCCCGCGACAGCTCCGGGACCCGCTCCAGGAAGGCGAGGAAGGCCCGCTCCGCGTCCGCCGGCACCGCGCCGAGGTGGGCGTCCGAGCAGATCAGGATGGGGGCGCGCATGCGCCCGAAGTAGGGGCCCCGGCGGCCGCCGTCAACGCATCGGGCCCGGGCGGCGTTTGACACCGCCGGTGCCCGCCCGTAGCCTCCGCGCGTTCCGGAGCGCCGGCGATGCGGCCGTCGGCGCGCTGCCGATGGAGGACGAATGGAGCACGCTCCGGGACGCGGGGTCGAGGCGCTGCGCGTCCGCTACGCGGAGACCGACCAGATGGGTCGGGCGCACCACGCGCACTATCTCGTCTGGTGCGAGTCCGGTCGGACGGCGCTCATGCGCGAGCGGGGGGTCTCCTACGCGGCGCTCGAGCGGCGGGGCATCCGCCTGCCTGTCGCCCGCGCGTCCCTCGAGTACCGCGGCGCAATCGGATACGACGCGATCGTCCGGGTGGAGACGCGGGTAGAAGCAGTGCGGAGCCGGAGCGTGACGTTCGCCTACCGGATCCTGGATGAGGAAGGCCGCCTGCTCGCGCGTGCCACCACCGAGCTCGTGTGCACGGATGACGCGGGACGGCCGGCGCGGCTGCCCGAGGCGGTTCGCGACGCCCTGGAGCGCGCGGCCGAGGAGGCGAGGACATCGGCCACCGACGCGGCCTCCCCGGATCACGAGGCGGACCGCGCCCCCGGAGGACGGAAGGAAGGAGGACGGAGCCGAGGGTGACACGGCTTCCGATCATCGCCGTCGGCCTGGTCGCCCTCTCGGCGGCCGTCGCCGCGGCGTGCGCGCCGCCGCCCGAGACCGGACCGCCGGTGGACGACCCCGCCGCGCTGGCCGACCGGGCCGCCGCGGCGAGCGGGCCGGCCGCGCCGTCCCGGGTGCGGTTCCGGTGGGAGTACGCGGACGAGAAGGGGCGCCTCACCGGGGAGGGAGTCGCCCGCGTGAACCCGCCGGACTCCTTCCGGCTGGACCTCTTCTCGTCCGCCGAAGGCTCGATGGCGGCCGCCCTGGTAGACGGACGCCTCTCCACCCTGGGGCAGATCGAGGACGTCGAGCTTCCGGCGCCGCCCTTCCTCTACGGCATGGCGGGGCTCTTCCGCCCCGGTGCCGCGCAGCCCGCCGCCGGCTTCCGGGTCGACGGCGAGGTGGTGCTCGTCTACCGCGTCTCGGAGGGGACGGAGCGGCGCGTCCGGCTGCGGGAGGGCCGGATCGTCGAGATGGAGGAGCGGGACGGCCGCCGCACGCTGCGCCGTATCCGGGTCTCCTGGCCGGAGACGCAGGCGCGGGACGACGGACCGGGGGAGGCGGAGGACGGCGCGGGGGACGCGCCGGAGGGGCAGCGGCTGGGTGCCTGGCCCGTCGAGGCGGAGTACCGTGACCACGTCGCCCCGTCGCGCGTGCGCTGGACGCTCCAGGAGTCCCGCACGGTGGAGGCGCCGTTTCCAGGCGAGATCTATGAGCTGGGCGCGTCGCCGTAGCGCTCGCCCGCGGGCCGCGGGACGGGCCGGGATCGTGGCCGCGCTGGCGCTGGCCGGCGCGGGGGTCGGCTGCTACAGCTTCTCCGGGGGCGGAGGCCTGCCGCCGCACATCCGGAGCGCCTACGTGGCGCCGGTGGAGAACCAGACCCCGCAGTTCGGCATCTCGGAGCTCCTCACCCAGCAGCTGCTCGACGCGGCCCGCGACCGCCTGGGCCTGCGGCTGGCGTCCGAGGTGGACGCCGACCTGGTGATCCGCGCCAGCGTGCAGCGCTACTCGAACGACGCCGTCGCCTTCGAGGCCGAGGAGGGGGTCGGCGCGGACGTCTTCGAGCGCCGCGTGAACGTGGTGGCCCGGGTGGAGATCCTGGATATGCGGCGGCAGGAGATCCTGTACAGCGCGCCCTCGCTCTCCGGGATCGGGGAATACGCGCCCGAGGCGGAGACGGAGGACGCCGGGATCCAGGTGGCGCTGGAAAACCTCGTGCAGAAGATTGTCGATGGTGCGCAGGCGAGGTGGTGACCGGACGCGGTCGAGACAGCGCGGGGCGAGCCGGATCGGCTGCCTCCTGGCGCTCCTGCTGCTCGTCGCGGGGGCCTACCTCGGCCTGCAGGTCGCGGAGGGGGAGATCGAGTACCGGTCCGTCCGGGAAGCCGCGCGGCAGCAGACGGTGACCGGGGCGGAGCGCACGGACGAGGAGATCCGAGAGGCGCTGCTGTCGCGCATCCGGGAGCTCGAACTCCCGGCGCGGGCGCGGGAGATCTCGATCCGCCGCGACCGGGACGGCAACGTCTCGATCTCCCTCGCTTACGCGGACACCGTCTCCTTCTTCGACCGGTGGGAGTGGGTGCGCCCCCGCCGGGTCGAGACGGGGTCGGGTCGCTGACCGGATCGTCCCCTCCCCTTCGCCCCGCTCGAACGGGAACGGGCGCCCACCACGGAGCGGGTGCCGCCCCGGTCGCCGCCGGGCGATGGGTGAGCCGGTCGCCGTGAGCGCGCTGCGCGCGTCCGCCCCTCCGTGACCCGCCCGCCCGTCTCCCGCGTGGTCCTCGGCGCGCGGCGCTCCGAGCTGGCGCGCATCCAGGCCGAGCGCGTGGAGGCGCGGCTCCGGGAGGCCTGGCCGGGCCTGAAGGTCGAGCGTCTCCACGTGCTCACCGAGGGAGATCGGGTGCTCGACCGGCCGCTTCCGGAGATCGGCGGAAAAGGGTTGTTCACGGCCGAGCTGGAGGCCGCGATCGTCGCGGGGTCCGTCGACGCGGCCGTGCATTCGCTGAAGGACCTGCCGACCCGTTTCGAGCCGCGGCTGACGCTGCTGGCCGTGCCGGAGCGCGAAGATCCGCGCGACGTCCTCGTGTGGCGTCCGGGGGCGGGGCTGGACGACCTTCCGCCCGGCGCGGTCGTGGGGACGTCGTCGTTGCGCCGCCGGGCACTGCTGCTGCGCCGCCGTCCCGACTGCCGCCCTCGGCCGATTCGGGGGAACGTGGACACGCGGCTGCGGAAGCGGGCCGCGGGCGAGTACGATGCGCTGGTGCTCGCCGCGGCGGGGCTGCGACGCCTGCGGTCGGAGGAGGCGCCCGGAACGCCGCTCGATCCGGAGGCGTGGCTGCCGGCGCCGGGGCAGGGGGCGCTGGCCGTGCAGGGAAGGGCGGACGACGAGCCGATGGCGGCCCTCTTCGCGGCCATCGACGCCGAGGAGGCCCGGGCGGCGGTGGCCGCCGAGCGGGCGTTCCTGGCGCGGCTGGAGGGGAGCTGCCGGGTGCCGATCGGCGCGCTGGCGGAGCGGCAGGGGGATCGGATTCGGCTGCGCGGGGTCGTGCTGGCGCCGGACGGGAGCGAGGCCGTCGAGGGGGTGCGGGAAGGCCCGGCCGAGGAGGCCGATGAGCTCGGCCGGGCGCTGGCCGAGGCGCTGCTGTCGCGGGGTGCCGAGCGCATCCTGGCCCCCCTGCGGGCCGGCGCCGAGGACTCTCCGGACGGCGCTCCCGCGGAGCGCGCATGAGCGCGCGCGGGCGCATCCTGGACCGCGAGGCCCTGCTCCGGCGCTTCGGCCGGCCGCGCCGGGAGCGCCTGGTGTTCACGAACGGCTGCTTCGACCTGCTGCACCGCGGGCACGTCTCGCTGCTCGAGCGGGCGCGCGCGCTCGGGGACCGGCTGGTGGTGGGGATCAACGCGGACGACTCCGTACGGCGGCTGAAGGGCGCCGGACGCCCCCTGCTGCCGGCGGCGGACCGCGCCTACCTGCTCGCCTCGCTCCGCAGCGTGGATGGGGTGACCGTCTTCGAGGAGGACACCCCGCGGGCGCTGATCGAGGCGCTCCTGCCGGACGTGCTGGTCAAGGGGGAGGACTACCGGCGGGAGGAGGTGGTCGGGGGGGACGAGGTGGAGGCGGCCGGCGGCGAGGTGCGCCTGCTTCCGCTGGAAGAGGGGCGGTCCACCACCGCGCTGCTCGCCCGCATCCGGGGCGAGGGCGGCGGCGGGAGGTCCGGCTGAGGGTCCGGCGGGAGTCCGCCGGCGGCCGAGCCCTCAGCGGCCGTGGTTCCCGGGCTCGGAGGACGGGTCCCACGCGTAGTCGAACGTGACGCAGCCCGGCTCGGCGCCGGGGCAGTAGTAGCTCAGGATCCGAAGGGCGGCGCGCCCTCCTCCGGCCGTGCGGAGCCCGTAGAGCACCGGCTCGGGCCGGAGCAGGTGGGTGAAGAAGCCGTATCGGTACCAGCGCTCCAGGGCGGGCGTGCGCGGATCCTCGGCGAGCCGCCCGCGGGTGCCTTCGGCGTCCCGCAGCGCGGCCGCCGAGGGGACCGGCAGCGCGCCTTCGGGGGCCGCTCCGAGTGCCCGCGCCGCCGCCCGGCCCGGGAAGCCGGGCCCGCCGTTCACCACCAGCCGGAAGCGCCGCACCGCCAGGTCCCAGCCCTCCGGCTCCGGATCTCCCGACACCTCCCCGCGCGCGAACGACCAGTACGTCCACCGTTCAGGGTTCCGGGCGTCCACCGTGTAGCGGCCGCGGACCACGCCGTCCGGGTCCGTGTCCCGGAACCCGGCGCCCGGCGGGAAGGTCGGCGGCGGCTCTGGCCGCGCCAGAGAGGCTGCCAGCAGGACGGCCACGGCGGTCAGGAAGATCCCGGAGAGCGCCAGGAGCCACCAAGGCGCGGGACCGAGCCGGCGGAGCACGCTTCAGGAGGAGGGTTCGCGGTCCAGGAAGCGGTCCAGGTGGGCGAGGTAGAGGACGAGCGCCAGCGCGAGGAGACCGAACAGCGCCGCGAGAGCCAGGTCGAGCCAGCCGCCTCCTCGCGCGAAGGCGACCGCCTCCCAGGCGGCGTACAGACCGCAGAAGAGGATGCCGGTCCCGATCAGGATCCGGTGGAAGCCCACGATCGACATGGGGCGCAAGCTAGGGCCGGGACGCCCCGTCGGACAGCGGCGCGCCGGAGCGCGCCTCCCGGCCCGCGGCGGCTTGACGGGTCCGCGCTCCGGCGGGCACGTTGTGCCGATGGCGCCCGCGCACGGTCCCGAGCGATCCCGGAAGTTCCGGCAAGCGGCGTTCGTCTACCTGCACGTGGGCCTCCTCTATCTGGCCGCGGTCTGGGTGGCGCACGGCCGTGGTGCGCTTCCGGCGGGGCGGGGCCCGGTGTGGATCTGGCTGCTGGCGGGCGTCGCGGTGCTGGCGATCATCGTTTGGGCGCTCTGGTGGTGGCAGAACCGGTGGGTGGCCCGGCTGGTGTGGGCGGTTCACGCGCTCCGGCTCCCCGCCCTCATCGGGGGCGCCTTCTTCCCGCGACCGGACGCGGCGCTGGGCAGCGGCTTCTACCTCACCGCGCTGGTGGTCGTCCTGGTGAACCTCTGGATGCTGGCGCGGGCCGGCTGGGACTTGTGACGGACCGGGGGATGCGGATCCGGACCTACCACGAGCTGTCGGAGGCGGACGGCTCCGACCTGCCCGGTCAGCTGCGCCGGCAGGAGGAGAGGGTCGCCGCCCGGTTGTCCGGCATCCGTCGGCTGGTCGCGGTCACCAGCGGCAAGGGTGGGGTGGGGAAGAGCCTGGTCGCGGCCGGCCTGGCCGCGGCGGCCGCCGCGACGGGCCGGCGGGTGGGCCTGCTGGACGCGGACCTGAACGGTCCGACCGCCGCCCGGCTGCTCGGGGCGGACGCCGGGCCGCTGGAGGTGGGCGCGAACGGCGTGCGGCCGGCCGACACGGCGGCGGGGGTGGCGCTGATGGCCACCTCCCTCTTCCTGGGGGAGGGCCGCCCGCTCGAGTGGCGGGAGCCGGGAGCGGAGGGCTTCGTGTGGCGCGGGGTCCAGGAGCGGGGGACGCTCCGCGAGTTCCTGTCGGACGTGGCCTGGGGGGAGCGCGATCTGCTGGTGGTCGACCTCCCCCCGGGCGCCCAGCGGCTGCTGGAGCTGGCCGGGCTCGCGCCGGACCTCGAAGGCGCGGTGGCGGTCACCCTCCCCTCCGGCGCCTCGCGGGCGTCCGTGGAGCGCGCGCTCGCGCTGTGCGAGGGGCGCGGCATCCGGGTGCTCGGGATCGTCGAGAACATGGCCGGCTACGCCTGTCCGGGCTGCTCCGAGCTCTCGCCCCTCTTTCCGGGGGACGCCGGGCGGGCGCTGGCCACGCGGTTCGGCGTGCCCCTGCTCGGCCGGCTTCCCTTCGATCCGGGGGCGGCGGAGCGCGCCGAGGCGGGGGACCCGGCCGGTCTCCTCGAGACCGCGGCGGGGCGGGGCTTGCGCGCCCTGACGGATCGGCTCCTGGAAGAGTCGCGATCGTCGGAGCGCGGAGCGAGACGGGAGCCATGAAGTTCCTGTGCGTCGAGTGCGACCGGCAGATGGCCTTCGAGGAACGGGCGGTTCCCGGGGACGGCACCCTGGCCGCGGTGTTCCGCTGCCCGGCGTGCGGCCGCAAGACCGCCCTGCTCACCAATCCGATGGAGACGCAGCTCGTGAGCAGCCTGGGCGTGAAGGTGGGGGGGCGGACGGTCCCCGAGCAGCCGATGGAGCTGGTCCGCGGCTCGGTCCGGGAGGGGCGACCGGACGCCTTCCGCGACCAGCGCGCCGCACCGGTGAGGTGGAGCCTGGAGGCGGTGGAGCGGCTCGAGCGCGTGCCGAGCTTCGTGCGCGGGATGGTGAAGCGGATCTACGCCGACTGGGCGAAGGAGCGGGAGATCGAGGAGATCACCCCGGAGATCATGGATCGGGCGCGGACCGAGCTCGGGCTGGAGGGCATGTGATGCGGGCCGGGGGCGCGCGAAGCTCGCCGGAGACCCCGGCGGGGACGCGGGAAGAAAGGGACGCGTGGACGACTCGGTGAAGCGCGTGCACGGGCTGGAAGTGCGGATCGACCGGGACCTGTGCGTGGGCTTCGGCGACTGCGTCACCGCCGCCCCGGACGCGTTCGAGCTGGACGAGGACGGGATCGCGGTGTTCCTGCACCCCGACGCCGTGACTCGGGAGCGCTTGCTGGAGGCGTGCGCCGCCTGCCCGGTGGACGCGATCACCGTGCGGGACGAGGGGGGGCGCTATCTGGTTCCGTGACCCCCGGTCCCCGCCCACTGCTCCCGGCGCTTCGGGCGCCCGGCGGCCCGGGATGCATCGCCGGCTCCGAGCCCGGCAGCCGGGCGCCGGGCGTTTGACTTCCCGGGTCCCCGGCGATATAGATTCTGCGGCGCTCGCCGGGCCGCTCCGAAGGCCCGGCACCGAAACAGCTTATGGAAGCCGAGGACGAGTCCTCCGCCACCCGTCCGGGCGCGGGGGACGGCATCGATACGACACGGGCGAGCCGCGGGCTCGTAAGCGGTCATAGATCCAAAGACTGCGCGACCGGTCCGGACCCCTCCGAGGGGCCCTCCGGGTTCGTGCGGTTCGGAGCCGCCTCGCCCGCCGGCCGCCGCCGGCACGCTCGATCGCCCTCACGTCACTCGAGGCCCGGAGCGCGGATGTACGGAGAGCTTCTCGTACCGGTCGACAACTCGGAGCACTCCGATTGGGCGGTCGACCGCGCGATCGAGATCTGCGAGCGCTCCGGCGGCCGGATCACCGGCACCCACGTGTACGCCGCCCGGCTGCACGACGTCCGCTTCCGTCAGCTCGAGATCGGCCTTCCCGCCCAGTTCCAGGCCCCGGACGAGATCCGGCGGCAGCGCCGGATCCACGACAAGCTGATCGAGAAGGGCCTCCAGCTCATCTCGGACAGCTTCCTCGACCAGGTCCATCGTCGGTGCGAAGCGGCCGGCGTCCCCCTCACCCGCCAGCTCCTGGAGGGCATCAACTTCGAGGAGATCGTCAAGGAGGCGAACGGCGGGGAAGGGCGGCTGCCCAGCCTGATCGGCTTCGATCCGAACATCGCGCACAACTACGACGGGGGCTCCACCGTGCGGGGGGACGTGCAGGTGGGCGAGGACGGCCGGCTCGTGGCCGAGGAGGAGAGCCGGGAGGAGAAGCTCGCCGGAAGCTCCGGACGTGACTACGACCTGGTCGTGATCGGCGCGCACGGGCTCGGCCGCCAGCCCGCGAGCCAGCTCGGCGGCGTGGTCTCGCGCGCGCTCCGCGGGATCCGCAAGGACGCGCTCATCGTGCGGGACGGGCGCCCGCTCGCCGAGGGCCCGTTCATGGTGTGCGTGGACGGCTCCGCCTACGCCTACAAGGGCATGCGGGTGGCGCTCGAGATGGCGCGCGAGTTCGGCGTCGAGCTCTACGTGTGCAGCGCCTTCGACGTGCAGTACCACCACGTCGTCTTCCACAACATCAAGGACGTGCTCTCCGTCCAGGCCTCCAAGGTCTTCAAGTTCGAGGAGCAGGAGGAGCTTCACAACAACATCATCGACAAGGGACTCCTCAGGCTCTGCCAGGCCAACCTGAAGCGCGCCGAGGTGATGGCGGGCGAGTATCCCGACGTGGAGGTGGAGACGCAGGTGCTGGTCGGGAAGCCGTTCCAGGTCGTCCTCCAGTGGATGGAGGAGGTGCGGCCCTCCCTGCTCATCCTCGCTCGCCACGGATCGCACCGGATCGAGGGGACCGAGTTGGGGAGCCAGGCCGAGAACCTGGCGCGCCTGGCGCCCGCCAACACGCTCCTCATCGGCACCACCGACGTCCGCCCGGATGAGATCCCGTGGATCGAGGAGGACGGGGAGCAGGGGCTCGAGTGGGCGCCCGACGCCGAGGTGCGGATCCTCCGGGTCCCCCCGTTCGCGCAGGGGATCGCGCGGAGCGCGGTGGAGGAGTACGTGCTCGAGCATTACGGTCCCGGCAGCCGCTACGCGGCGGCCTTCGTGGACGACTGGAAGGCGCGTCCGGTCGGGCGCTCCGAGGGCGAGGGGGCCCGAGACGCGGAGTGGGCGAACGGGTCCGGCGGTCCGTCGCGCTCGAACGGGAAGGACGGGGGGGCGGGGGCGAACGGCCAGCGCGCCCCGCGGCGGGAGGACCTCCCGGTGGTGACGGGCGAGCGGCTGGACGAGGCGATCCAGAAGCTGCTCCCGACCCACATGCAGCTCGTCATGGGCATCGGCGACGCGGAGGAGATCGCCCTCGCCGAGGTGAAGGCGGAGGAGGCGATGAAGCGCACCGTCGTCGAGACGCACGACGAAGACCGCTTCGAGACGCCGCCGCCCGTCCGGGCCCGCTGCCCGGTCACCGGGACCGAATCGACCCGCGACCGCACCGAGGCGGATCCGATCGTGTGGACGCACGAGGCGTTCGAGCGCCTGCGCCGGGTTCCGCTGATCGCCCGCCCGCTGGCGCGCAACACGGTGGAGCGCTTCGCCCGCGGTCAGGGGCTGTGGCGGGTCACCACCCGGGTGATGGACGAGAACCGCGAGGCGATGATCGCCGCCGACGAGTTCGACATGGACACGATGCTCGTGATGTTCAACGAGCTGAAGGCGAAGCAGGCGCGCGCCGAGGCGGCGGGCGCGGAGGCGCTCAGCCCGGAGATGAAGCGCTTCATCGAGGAGGCGAAGGCGTCCGGCGTGACGCGGTGCCCGATCCGGGACATCGAGGCGAAGTCGAAGGAGTGTCCGGTCGACTTCAAGCTGGCCTCCGCCGAAGAGGCGGAAGCGGCGGTGCGTCGCATGATGGCGGAGGAGCGCTCCGGCTCCCCCGACGAGGCGGGGAAGCGGGGCGAGGAGGCGTGAGGGGCGCGAGGGACGCGGGGGCGGCCCTGGCGTCGCGGGGGCTCGCGGCCCGGCTGCGGGAGTCCCGGACGGCGGAGCGTTCCGGCGCCGATGCGGCCGCGGTCCCGCACGTCATCGCCTGGAACCTCACCCGACGCTGCAACCTGGCCTGTGCCCATTGCTACATCTCGGCCGGGGCCTGGCACACCGCCGCCGGGGAGCTGGACACCGCCCGCGCGTTGGAGGTGGTGGACCAGGTCCTGGCGGCCAACCCGGCGGTCCTCCTCATCCTGAGCGGCGGCGAGCCGCTCCTGCGCGAGGACCTGGAGACGATCGCCGCGCGGGCGAGCGGCGGCGGCGCCACCGTGGTGGTCGGGACGAACGGCACCCGGCTCACCGACGCCCGGATCGCCTCGCTCAAGGAGGCAGGCGTGCGCGGGGTGGCGCTGAGCATCGACTCGCTCGACCCCCGCTACCACGACCGCTTCCGGCACGGCGATGGGGCCCTGGCGGACACGTTGGCGGCCGTGGAGCGCCTGCGGATGCGGAAGCTGGACTTCCTCGTCCAGACGAGCCTCACCCGTGGCAACCGGGACGAGCTCGGCTCGATCGTCGGCTGGGCGGCCTCGGCCGGCGCGGTGTGCGTGAACGTCTACTTCCTGGTCGAGACCGGGCGCGGCGCCGGCATGCGGGGGCTGGCGCCGGAGGAGAACGACGAGGTCCTCCGGGAGCTCGTGGAGCTCCAGCGCGCCTGGCGCGGTCGGCTCATGATCCGGTCCAAGTGCCAGCCCCAGCTCATGCGCCACGTCTTCGAGCGCGACCCGGAGTCGCCCCTGCTGCACTACCGGACGCGCTGCCCGTGCGGCGTGCAGTATTGCCGGATCACCCCGGAGGGGAAGGTCACCCCCTGTCCCTACCTGCCCGCGGTGGCCGGAGACCTGGCGAAGGCGTCCTTCTCCGACATCTGGCGCGACAGCCGCCTCTTCCGGCTCCTGCGGGAGGGCTCCCTGGGCGGGAAGTGCGGGCGCTGCGAGTACCGGGAGGTGTGCGGCGGCTGCCGGGCCCGCGCGTACGCGGTGGACGGCGACCCGCTCGGGCCGGACCCCTCCTGCGCGTACGAGCCCGAGGGGATGCGGCCGCCCGTGCGTCCGGCCCGGAGGCTCCGCTACGGGGACCCGGCGCGGCGCGAGCTCTCCTGGTCGCCCGAGGCGGAGGCGCGGCTGGAGGGGATTCCCTCGTTCGTGCGCGGCGTCGTGGCGGGGCGGGTGGAGGCGTTCGCCCGCGAGCGGGGCTACGAGCGGGTCACGCCGGAGGTGATGGCCGAGGTGCGCCGCGCGCTGCCCGTGGACTTCTCGCGGCGGCTTCCCTTCTTCGCCCGGGCGGGGGAGGACGAGGCGTGAGCCCCCGCGCCGGGCGGGCCGCGATCCCCGGGCGGAAGGCGGGCGGGAGCCGACGGGCCGCGGCGCGCGCGGCCCTCGCCCTCGGGGCGGCCGCGGCCCTCGCCGCGCTCCTGGCCGTCCCGGCCGGCGCGCAGGAAGCGGCGATGGACTACGGCGAGTTTCCGCTCGTCGGCCCGCGGGGCGCCGTGTGGATCGCGGCGCAGCTCCACCTGCTCTTCGCCGCCTTCGTGCTCGGCGTGCCGATGTTCGCGGTCGTGGTCGAGGCGGTCGGCCACTTCACGAAGCAGGAGCGCTACGACAAGCTGGCCAAGGAATTCACGCGGCTCCTGCTGGTGGCCTACTCGGCGACGGCCATCTGGGGCGCCGTGCTCGTCTTCTTCCTCTCCACCCTGTACCCCACCTTCTGGCGGCACCTGACCGAGATCTTCGCCCCCTCCATGTGGGCGTACGCGGGCCTTTTCTTCGTGGAGTCCTTCACGCTCTACCTCTACTACTACGGGTGGGAGCAGTGGAAGGAGGGCATGGCGAAGGGCGTCCACCTCGGGCTCGGAGTGGCGCTGAACGTGTGGGGCACCCTGGTGATGTTCATCGCGAACTCCTGGCTCACCTACATGATGAGCCCGCCGGAGGGGATGACCCCCGAGACCGCGGCCGCCGAGATCGGCCTGTGGACCGCGATCGCCAACGCGACCTGGATGCCGATCAACATCCACCGGCTGCTGGCGAACGTCGTGTTCGGCGGCGCGATCGTGGGCGCCTACGCCGCCTACCGCTTCCTGGCCGCGCGGACGCGGGAGGAGCGGGCCCACTACGACTGGATGGGCTATACGGGGAACTTCATCGCCATCGGTTTCCTGATCGTGCTCCCCTTCGCCGGCTACTGGCTGGGGCGGGAGATCTACGAGTACGACCAGTCGATGGGGATCACCATGATGGGCGGCTTCATGAGCTGGCTCTGGATCATCCAGGCCTTCCTCATCGGCGTCCTCTTCCTCGCCGGCAACTACTACCTGTGGGTCGGCTTCGGGCGGATCCCGGGCGGCGAGCGCTTCGAGCCCTACGTGAAGTGGATGCTGGCCGTGCTCGTCCTCGGGGTCATCGTGTGGGCGACGCCGCACACGATGATCGCGGGACGCGACGAGATCGCGGCCATGGGCGGGACGCACCATCCCTTCCTCGGGGTCCTCGGCGTGATGAGCGCGAAGAACACGGCCGTGAACCTGATGATCCTCACCACCTTCCTCTCGTTCATGATGTACCGCCGGGCGAACAAGGAGCCGACGGTGTCCTGGGCGCGCGCCGGCACGACGGCCCAGGGCGCGGCCTTCGTCCTGGCGGCGGCCGTGGTGCTCTTCTACGGGATCTACGGTTACTTCGTGACCGCGATCGTCCGGATCGGCTTCAGCGTCTATCAGGTGCTGGCCGTGCTCGCGACCATCCTGTTCGTCCTCGGGATCGACATCGCGATGCTGCGCGGCGCCCGGTCGCGTGGTCCGATCCGCTGGGGGGAGATGCCGGCGCGCTCCCAGTACGCCCTCTTCATCCTCGCGGTCACCTTCACCTGGCTGATGGGGCTGATGGGCTTCGCGCGGAGCGGGATCCGGCAGCACTGGCACGTCTGGGAGGTGATCCGAGACACGAGCGCGCAGGCCGCGACCCCGGCCCTCGGCCCGGCGGCCACCATGATCAGCCTCTGCGTGCTCCTCTTCTTCGGGCTGGTCGGGCTGATCTTCTGGCTCGGCGGCCTGGCGGAGAAGCCGGTGGTGGCGAAGGGGCTGGCGCCGGCCGTCCCCGGCGGCGCACGGCCGGTGGTGGCGGGCGGCGGGCCGCGGGGCGGGGAGGGCTGAGGCCGTGTGGCGGACGAACCTGAACATCGCGCTGGTCATCGTGGTCACCCTCGGTCTGTACACGCTGGTGGCCAACGCCATCCCGCAGGTGGAATCGGAGGTTCCCGAGGCGGCCGCGGTCGAGATCGGCCCGGAGACGACGACCGAGGAGCTGGTGGCGATGGGCGAGCGGATCTACCGAGGGGTGGGCGGCTGCGAGGCGTGCCACGGGACGGGGACACGGGCTCCCGAACTGATCGGGGTCGCCGGACAGGTGTGCGAGACGCGGGTGCCGGAGATCTCCTGCCGGGACTACCTGCACCAGTCCCTGGCGGACCCGAACGCGCACGTCGTGGAGGGCTTCCAACCGATCATGCCGAACTTCGGCCGGACGCTCGGAGAGCCCCAGGTGTGGGCGCTCGTCGCCTTCCTCGAGAGCCAGGGCGGGGAGGTGACGGTCACGGCGGCCGAAATCGCCGAGGCGTCCGGCGGGGCGCCGGCCGGGGAAGGCGCACCGATCGGGGAAGGGACGCCGGCCGGCGCGGCCGAGGCGGACGGCGAGGTGGCCGGCGGCGGGCCGGCGGGTGCGGCCGGCGGCGCGGACGCGGAGCGCGGCCGCGCCCTGGTCGAGGCGTACGGGTGCCTCGCCTGCCACCAGCTCGGGGGTGAGGGCGGCCCGGTCGGGCCGGCGTTCGAGGCGATGCGCGGGGACCGCGCCGAGCTCCGGAGGGCGATCCTCGTGCCCGGGGCGGACACGGCGCCCGGATTCGAGGCCTTCGCCGGTACCATGCCGGCGGATTTCGGCCAGCGGATGACGGCCGCGGAGCTGGAGGCGCTGCTCGACTTCATGGAGAGCCTGCGATGAGCGCCGGCCCTCCGGAGCGGCGTGGGAGCGGCGAGGCGCGGGGTGTGCGCCGGCTCCTCACGCATCCCTTCTGGCAGGCCGTCCTGGTGCTGGCGGTCGCCTATCTCGTGTTCGAGTACGGGATCGGCTACCTCCTGCCCGTGGTGGGCGTCCCGAGCGCGCCGGTACCGCGGAGCGTGATCCTCCAGTACATGGCCACCGTGCTGGTCGGCGTGCTGCTCTTCGTCAGCGCCGACGAGGAACGCTGGCGGCGCTTCCGGGAGCCGGTGCGCCGCACGCTGGTGGACCCCCAGCGGCGGGGGCTGCGGCTCGCGCTGCTGGTGACGGTGCCCCTGCTCGCCGGCTGGTTCACCTACCGGGCGGTCTCGCCGAGCTACGCCGCCCCGGCGGGGCTGCGCTCCGTGCACCCGGCCCCACCCACCCAGATCTCCTTCCGCGGCGAGACGATCCGGCTGGCGGGGCTCGAGAACCCCCTGCGGCACCGCGGCTCCCTGGAGGAGCACGTGCGGCGCGGGGCGGCGCTCTACGCGCGCAACTGCGTGCCGTGCCACGGCGACCGCCTGGCGGGCGACGGGCACTTCGCCGCCGCGTTCAACCCGGTCCCGGCGGACTTCACCAGCTCCGGCACGCTCCCGCAGCTCACCGAGAGCTACGTGTTCTGGCGGATCGCCAAGGGCGGCCCGGGCCTGCCGCGCGAGGGCGCCCCGTGGAACTCCGCCATGCCCGCCTGGGAGGAGATCCTGGAGCAGGACGAGATCTGGTCCCTGATCGTCTTCCTGTACGATCAGACGGGCGCCACGCCCAGGACGTGGGAGGAGATGGTGGGGGAGGCGGAATGATCGGGCGGGCGCGAATCCCGGCTGCGGTGCTCGGGCTGGCGGCGGGGCTCGTGGGCTTCCTGGCGGGCGGCGCCGCGGGGCAAGACGCCGAGGCCGGCGAGCGGGTGTACGACCGCTGGTGCGCGGAGTGCCACGGTGCGGAGGGGGAGGGCGACGGCCCGGCCGCCACCCACATGCTCCCGCGGCCGAGGGACTTCGTCGCGGCCCGCTACCAGGTGCGGACCACCGGCACGGGACAGCTCCCGACGGACGAGGACCTGCTCCGCGTGCTGCGCGACGGGATTCCCGGGACCACCATGCCGGGCTGGCCGAACCTCTCCTCGGCGGAGCAGCGGGATGTGGTGGCCTACCTCAAGACGCTCTCCCCCTTCTTCGAGCAGGAGACCGCGGAGGCGCTCTCCTTCCCGCCCGACCCCGGGGGCGGGGACGAGGCGCTCGAATCCGGGCGCGCGGCGTACGAGACGCTGGAGTGCAACCGCTGCCACGGGGAGGCGGGGCGCGGCGACGGATCCTCCGCGCCCACCCTGGAGGACTGGCGCGGCCTCCCGGTCCGGGCGGCCGACCTCACGATGGCCTGGCTGTTCGACGGCGGCCCCGGGGCCGAGCAGGTCCATCGGCGCATGCTGACAGGGTTGGACGGGACGCCGATGCCGACCCAGATGGACGCCGTCGAGGCCGGGATCGTGACCCAGGACGAGCTCTGGCATTTGGCCCACTACGTGGCCTCGCTGAGCGCGCCCCGCGCGCCCCCGCTTCGGGAGGTGGTGAGGGTGACGCGGCGGGACGAGCCGCCGCCGAGCGAACCCGACGACCCCGCCTGGGACGAGGTGGAGCGCTACTATTTCCCCTTGGCCGGACAGATCATCGAGCCGCCGCGGAGCTTCGCGCCCATGGTGCGGGGAGTCTGGGTGCAGGGGCTCCACGACGGCGAGACGCTGGCGCTCCGGCTCGCGTGGAACGATCCCTCCCGGAGCCCGGATCCGGGCTGGACGGAGTGGCAGGAGAAGCTCGCCCGGACGTTGCACGACGACGAGATGCCGATCCCGACCGATCCCGTTCCGGACGCCTTCGCCGTGCAGTTTCCCTTCGAGCCACCGACGGGGATGGACCGGCCCTATTTCCTCATGGGCAGCGCACGGGCGCCGGTCTACCTGTGGCACTGGGACAGCGCGGAGGGGTCGAGCGAGCGGCGGGCCCGCGGGCTCGTCGAGCTGGAGCCGCTGCCGGACGGCGCGCTGGAGGGGCGCGCCACCTTCGAGCGTGGCCAGTGGCGCCTGGTCTTCCGGCGGCCGCTGGCGACGGAAGGGGAGGGGCTCGCCTTCCCCGAAGGAGGGGCGGTGCCGGTCGCCTTCTACGCCTGGGACGGCTCGAGCGGCGAGACGGCCGGTCGCGGCGCGATCGGATCCTGGTATTATCTTGTGCTCGAGGAGCCTCGATCCCGCATGCTGTACGTGTCGCCCCTGATCGCGATCCTGCTCACGGCCGGGATCGGCGTGGTCGTGGTTCGCCGGGCGCAGCGTGGAGGCGCCGCCTGAAGAGGGAACGAGCCGCAGGGCGGGCGCTCCGTGCGAGCGCGGGCGCCTGCCGGCGCGGCCGGTCGAATTCAATCAAGGAGGGAACGCCATGTTGGATCGGATGCTGAAGCGGACCGCCGCCGCCCTCGCGCTCCTCGTCGTCGCCGGATGCGGCGGGGAGCAGGCGCCCGAGGACGCGGAGGCGCCCGAGGACGCGGAGGCGGCCGCCGAGGAGGTGGTCGACCCGGCCGAAGCGGGGAGCGTGCGCGGGACGGTGACCTTCACGGGCACGGCGCCGGCGCCCGAGCCGCTCGACATGTCCGAGGAGCCCGAGTGCGCCGACGCGTACGGCGAGGACGGCCCGATGCGGGAGCGGGTGGTGGTGCGCGACGGCAGCCTGGCAAACGTGTTCGTTTACGTGCGGGACGGGCTCGACCGCGAGTTCCCGGCGCCCCAGACCCCGGTGGACCTCGACCAGGAGAACTGCCGCTACGATCCGCACGTGCTCGGCATCCAGGCGGGCCAGCCGCTCCGGATCATCAACAGCGACCCGCTGCTGCACAACGTGAACACGCAGCCGGAGCGGAACCGCGGCTTCAACATCAGCCAGCCCCGCCAGGGGATGGAGACGACGCGGCAGTTCAGTGCCCAGGAGGTCATGGTCCCCGTCCGCTGTGACGTGCACGGCTGGATGGAGGCGTACATCGGCGTGACCGACCATCCCTACCACGCGGTGTCGGGCGAGGACGGAAGCTTCGAGCTGTCCAACCTGCCGGCCGGAGACTACGTCCTGGAGGCGTGGCACGAGGGGTACGGGACGCAGACCGCGAACGTGACGGTCGTGGCCGGGGAGACGGCCGAGGCGGCGTTCGAGTACAGCGCCGACATGGCGGGCGCCGAGGTGCCGCTCGGCGAGCCGCTCATCGTCCGGTGGCACGCCGAGAGTGGTCCGGCCGCCGTGCGGCCGTCGGAGACGGGAGGGGCGGGGCGCTGAGGCGCCCCCGCTCCCCCTCCGCGCGTCCAACCGAGCCAGGGAGGAGACGCCGTGCACTGGTCGCTTCCAGCGAACCTGTCGATCCACGGGATCCCGATCGACCGGCTGTTCCTGATCATCCTCGTGATCACGGGCATCGCCTTCGTGCTGGTCGAGCTCGGGATCCTGTGGTTCGCCTTCAAGTACCGCCGCCGCGAGGGCCGGCGGGCGCGCTACACCCACGGGAGCAAGCGGCTGGAGATCCTGTGGACGGCGGTGCCCGCGCTGGTGCTCGTCTTCCTGGGGGTCTACAGCGGCAGCATCTGGGCCGACATCCGGAGCGAGACGTCCTTCCCGGCGGACGCCCTGACGCTGGACGTGACGGCCAAGCAGTTCGAGTGGAACGTGGCCTACCCGGGGGTGGACGGCACGCCCGGCACGGAGGACGATTTCACGATCCGCAACCAGTTCCACATCCCGGCCGGCGAGCCGGTCGTGGTGCGGCTCCAGTCGGAGGACGTGATCCACTCCTTCTTCATCCCGCAGCTGCGGGTGAAGCAGGACGCGGTCCCGGGGATGACGATCCCCGTCTGGTTCGAGGCGACGGAGCCGGGGGAGATGGAGATCGGCTGCGCGGAGCTGTGCGGGCTCGGCCATTACCGGATGCGCGGCCGGGTAGTCATCCACGAGCCGGGGACGTACGAGGCGTGGACGCGCGAGCAGTCGGGGCAGGGGCGGTGAGGCGGCCCGGCGCGGGCGCGGGCGCGGCGGGGGCCGGCAACTCCACGGAGGGCAGCTAGCGATGGCGACGATCCTGGCGGAAGCGACCGGCCGACCCTACCTGGAGGAGGAGCACGAGCTCCCCTTCTGGAAGAAGTACATCTTCTCCACCGACCACAAGATCATCGGCATTCAGTTCCTGCTGATGAGCCTCATCTTCCTGCTCATCGGCGGCTTCCTGGCCATGCTGATCCGCTACCAGCTGGCCTGGCCGACCGAGTCGCTGCCCGGCGGCGACCTGTTCCCGGAGTCCATGGTCTCGGGCGGGGTGCTGCTGCCCGAGTTCTACAACGCGCTGGTCACCATGCATGGCACGTTCATGGTCTTTTTCGCCATCATGCCGCTGCTGGTGGGCGTGTTCGCCAACTACCTGATCCCGCTGATGATCGGGGCCCGGGACATGGCGTTCCCGCGCCTGAACCTGGCCTCCTTCTGGACCGCGGTGCCCGCCGGGGTCCTGATGGTCGGGAGCTTCTTCGTGGTCGGGGGCGCGGCGGGAGCCGGCTGGACGGCCTACGCGCCGCTGAGCGCCATGCCGGAGATGACGGGCGTCCACCTGGGCCAGCAGCTCTGGTGCCTGAGCATCGTGCTGCTCGGCCTCTCCTCGATCCTCGGGTCGGTCAACTACATCACGACCGTGGTGAGCATGCGGGCGCCCGGCATGACCTGGTTCCGGCTCCCGCTCGTCGTCTGGGCCCTGTTCATCACGGCGATCCTGGCGCTGCTCGCCATGCCGGTCCTCTCGGCCGCGGTCGTGATGCTCTTCTTCGACCAGACGATCGGGACGACCTTCTTCCTGGCGGCCGAGGGTGGTCAGCCGCTCCTGTGGCAGCACCTGTTCTGGTTCTTCGGCCACCCGGAGGTCTACATCCTGATCCTGCCGGCGTTCGGGATCATCTCGGAGGTGATCGCCAACGGCTCGCGCAAGCCGATCTTCGGCTACAACGCGATGGTTCTGGCGATCGTGGCGATCGCCTTCCTGGGCTGGGTCGTGTGGGGCCACCACATGTTCGTGAGCGGCATGAACCCGGCCCTCGGCACTGGCTTCATGGTCACCACGATGGTCATCGCGGTCCCCTCCGCCATCAAGGTGTTCAACTGGATGGGGACCCTGTGGGGCGGGAACCTGCACTTCCACAGCCCGATGCTCTTCGGGGTGGGCTTCGTGATGATGTTCGTGATCGGCGGATTGAGCGGCGTCTTCCTGGCCGCCACGCCGGTGGACATCTTCCTGCACGACAGCTACTTCGTCGTCGCGCACATCCACTACGTGCTGTTCGGCGGCAGCCTGTTCGCCATCTTCGCGGGCATCTATTACTGGTTCCCGAAGATGTTCGGACGGATGATGAGCGAGACGGTCGGGAAGATCCACTTCGGCCTCACCTTCCTCTTCTTCAACCTCGTCTTCTTCCCGATGCACGGGCTGGGCACGGGCGGCATGATGCGGCGGTTGTACGACACGACCGGGTACCAGCACCTGGAAGGAATGCAGGACACGAACCTCCTCATCACGCTCGCCGCCTTCGGGCTGTTCGCGAGCGGGCTCCTCTTCCTGGCGAACTTCGTCTACGGCCTGTTCTGGGGCCGGAAGGCGGAGGCGAATCCCTGGAACGCGACCACGCTGGAGTGGCAGACGCCCTCCCCGCCCAAGCACGGGAACTGGAAGGAGATCCCGGTGGTCTACCACGGCCCCTACGAATACAGCCACCCGGAGGTGGCGGACCGTGACTGGCTGGCGCAGAACGAGCGCCCGGAGGTGGTCACGCCCGCCAAGGTGAAGCCGGTGGCCGGCGACAAGCCCGACACGGGCGAGACCGCCGGGCCGGAAGCCGAGCCGGCGCTCACCTGATGGCCGCCCACGCGACGGCCGGAACGGTCGACCGGGCCCCCGAGCGGGGGCTCGACGTCTACACCAAGAAGGTGGGGATGTGGATGTTCCTCGGCTCCGAGGTGATGTTCTTCTCCGCCCTGATCGGCACCTACGTCGTCCTCCGGTTCGGGGCCTCGGAGAGCTGGGCGGCGCCGGGCGAGGTGCTGAACGTGCCGGTCACGGCGGTGAACACCTTCATCCTGATCTGCAGCAGCGTCAGCATGGTGAAGGCGTTCGCGGCGGCGGAGAAGGGCGACACCCGGGGAATCCGGCTCTACCTGGGGCTGACGCTCCTCCTCGGCGCGACGTTCCTCGGCGTGCAGGCCTACGAGTACCGGGAGCTGGTGGCGCACGGCTTCACGCCGCAGTCGGGCCTCTACGGCGCCACGTTCTACACGATGACCGGCTTCCACGGCTTCCACGTGTTCTGCGGGGTGGTCTGCCTCGCGTGGGCCCTGGTGGAGGCGTTCCGGGGCCGCTGGTCGGCCGAGAACTTCCAGGGAATCGAGGTGCTGGGCCTGTACTGGCACTTCGTCGATCTGGTGTGGATCGTACTGTTCACGATCGTCTACCTGATCTAGGTTGAGACGTGGTTCCGCGCCCGGCGCGCCGGCGCGGGCCGGGCCGGGCGGTCGCACGGAAACGGGGAGGAGGCGAGCGGTGCAAGGCGACGAGAAGGCGCATCCGCCGTACATGGCGATCTGGGGCGTGCTTGCGGTCCTCATGTTCGCCAAGGTCGGCGTCTCGATGATGAACGTCCCCAAGTCGGTCGCCATCACCCTGCTGGTGCTCATCTCGCTGGTGAGCGCCGGGCTGGTGGCGCTGTACTACATGCATCTCCGCTTCGAGCCGAACCGGCTGCGGATCGTGGCGCTGGCGCCGCTTCCGCTGGTCGTGATCCTCATCGTGGCGATGCTGATGGAGTATCGTTGACGCGGACGCGCGCGGGCGGTGATGGAATCCCGTTGACGGGCGTGGTCGGCTAGGGATGGCCCGCGCCCTCGTCGAGGCCCCGGCACGGCCGACCGGCCGCGCCCGGGGGGCGCTCTCCGACTACCTGGCGCTCACCAAGCCCCGGATCACGGCGCTCGTCCTGGTGACGACCGCCGCCGGCTACTGGCTCGGAAGCGGCGGGGCCGTAGACTGGCTCCGGCTGTTCCACGCCCTCCTCGGGACCTCGCTGGTGGCCGCCGGCACGAGCGCCATGAACCAGGTCCTGGAGCGGGATGTCGACGCCCGGATGGCGCGCACCCGCGAGCGGCCGCTTCCGGCGGGACGCCTGCGGGCGGGGCCCGCGGGCGTGTTCTCGGGCGCGCTCGCCGCCGTCGGGATCGCGTACCTCGGCCTCGCGGTGAACCTCCTGACCGCCGTACTGGCCGCCGCGGCGTTCCTCATCTACGACCTGGCCTACACCCCGCTCAAGCGCGTCCATCCGCTCTCCACGCTGGTGGGGGCGGTCCCCGGCGCGCTCCCGATCGCGGGCGGCTGGACGGCGGCCACCGGACGGCTGGACCTCGGCGCCGGGGTGCTGTTCGCCATCCTGTTCCTGTGGCAGCTGCCGCACTTCCTGGCGCTCGCGTGGCTGTACCGGGGCGACTATCGCGCGGCGGGCCTCCGGATGCTGAGCGTGGACGATCCGGCCGGCGTGCGCACCCGGTATCGGGCGCTGACCTTCACGCTGGCGCTGGTGCCGGCCAGCCTGGCGCCGACGCTGCTCGGCCTGTCCGGGGCGCTCTACTTCTGGACGGCGCTCGCGCTCGGGGCCACGTTCGTGGCGCGGGCCTTCGGCTTCCTCCGCTCGCCCTCGCGGGAGGCGGCCGCGCGGCTCTTCCGTTACTCGATCCTCTACCTGCCGCTCCTCCTGGGCGCGCTGGTGCTCGACGGATGGTTGGGACCGTGAGCGTCGCCGGTGCGGGCCTGTCGGCGACCGCCGCGGTGGCGCTCGCGGCGTCACGGGCGCTCGCCTGCCCGGGGTGCATCGAGGGCTCCGCGGCGAACGTGCAGGCGGGCTTCATGTGGAGCGGGCTGCTGATGATGGCCACGCCCTACTTCGTGCTCGCGGTGGTCGGGGGCGGTCTCTTCCTCGCCTACCGGCGCTCCGTGCGACGCGAGGTGGAGTCCCTGATCGGAGAGGCGGAGGCGGACGACGGCCGGGAGCGGCCTCGCGTGCCAGACGGCGAGTCGTGAGCCTCTCCGCGCGCGCGGTGCGGCGCGGGGTGATCGGCGGGCTGCTCGCGGGCGCCATCCTCGCGCTGCTCTTCTACTTCTACGACCTGGGTCAGGGAACGCCGCTCCGCACGCCCGCCTTCCTGTTCGGGGCGTTCACCGGCCGGGACGGGGTGGAGCCGGCCTTCGGGGTGGTCGCCGCCTACACGCTCATCCACTTCCTGGCCTGGGCCGCGCTCGGCGTCCTGGCGGCCGCGCTCGTCGTGTGGGCGGATCTCCCCCGCAACCCGCTGATCGGAGCCGCGTACGGCCTCTTCGTCTGCTCGCTCCTGTTCTACGGCGGGCTCGTGGTCACCGGCGCCGAGGTGCTGCGGGCGCCGGCCTGGCCAGCCATCTTCTTCGGCAACGCGATCGCCGGGACGGCGATGTTCACCTACTTCCACTGGGTGAGCGCGGAGCCCGGCGTGATCGGCCTCGAGAGCTTCTTCCACGACCATCCGGTCGCCCGCCGAGGGCTCATCGCGGGACTCATCGGGGCGCTCGCGGTGGCGATCTGGTTCCTGATCGTCGACTCGATGGTGCGGGAGCCGCTGTACACGCCGGCGGCCCTCGGCACCCTGCTGCTGCGGGGCGGGGGCGGCCCCGAGGCGGTGGTGGTGGAGCCGGGCGTCGTGCTCGGGTACACGTTCATCCACTTCGCCGCCTTCATCCTGTTCGGGCTCGTGCTCGCGGGGCTGGTCGAGCAGGTGGAGCGGTTCCCGCCACTCATTTTCGGCCTCCTCATCCTGTTCGTCGTGTTCGAGCTCTTCTTCATCGCCTTCGTGGCGATCCTCGGCCGCTGGATCCTCGAGGAGCTGGCGTGGTGGTCGATCCTGTTCGGGAACCTCCTCGCGGCCGCCTCCATCGGGGGCTACCTGTGGAAGGCGCACCCGGCGCTCGGGTCACGACTGCGCGACGAGGTGCTCTGGTCCGAGTGACGGGGACCGCCGCAGGGCCGGAGCGGCCGCGCC
>CAZTGV010000004.1:0-11269 GCA_964613475.1 uncultured Gemmatimonadota bacterium | reverse complement strand
GAAGAGGACGATCTGGAGCCGTTCGAGACGTTCGCCGAGAACGCGATGTCCAAGGCGCGGCACTTCCACGCCCGGGCCGGGCTTCCCACGCTGGCGGACGACTCCGGTCTCTGCGTGGATGCCCTGGGCGGCGAGCCGGGGGTGCGGACGAAGCGCTTCGCGCCCGAGGGGCTCGCGTCCCGCCTGGGACGGGACGAGGCGAACAACCGCCACCTGCTGGATCGGCTGCACGGCGTGTCCGAGGCGGCCCGCGGGGCGCGCTACCGGTGCGCGGTGGCGGCCGTCGGGGGCGGGGGGGCGCCGCGCGTCGCCGAAGGGAGCGTCCGGGGCAGGATCGCCACGGCGCCCCGGGGCACGGGGGGCTTCGGCTACGACCCCCTCTTCGTTCCGGAGGGGGAGAGGCGGAGCTACGCGGAGCTGCCGCCCGAGGCGAAGCGGCGCACGAGCCACCGGGCGCGCGCCCTCCACCGCATCGTGCCCTGGCTGACCGCCCTCTCCTGATGCATCGCCGCGGCAGGGCGGCGGCCATCCGCGCCGCTCCCTGTTGTGGCGCCGCATTGTCGTTGCCCCGCGACAGCCGGGCCTCGTCAATCAGGAATCTACACCTCGATTCCGCTATATATCGCGCTGTTTAACTGTTTCTATTGACTGTAGATCAGAGGCGCGGCCCGGCGGTCTGTTGCTCTCGTGGCACAATAGCTGCTTTCCGCCGTCCTTCGCCCGAAGGCTTGTCGCCCTCCCGCCACGCTGCGGCGGGATTCCGGCGATCGGGCGCGGAGAGCTTCGGAAGGGCGGGTGGGATGGGTGCCAGACGCGTGCCGAAGAGAGTCGGACGTCGTGGCGGCCGGCGAGGTCGCGGCGGCGTTCCGGGTCGGCGATCCGTGGATGGGAGCCGCGGGGAGGCGGGGCAGGGGCTGGCGGAATTCGTCCTCGCGGCTCCGATCCTCCTGCTGCTCGTCTTCGGGATCCTGGAGTTCGGCCGCCACTACTATACCCGCCTGACGCTGCGCCACGCGGTCGCCGAGGCGGCCCGCTTCGCGGTCACCGGGAATCAGCTGACGGATCCCGAGAGCGGGGAGCCGATCCCCCGCGCGGAGTCCATCCGTCAGGTGATCGCCGCCCGGACCGACCGACTCGGGTTGGAGCCGGAGCAGATCACGCTCGATCCGCCCGACGGGGGCGGTCCGGAGGAGATCGTCCGGATCGATGTCCGCTACCGCTTCGAGTTCATCCTTCCCCCGGTCGCCCGCTTCTTCCCGGACGGGAGCGTCGAGTTCACGATCAGCACGGCGATGCGCAATGAGCCCTTCTTCTGACCGGCCCGGCCCGGCCGGCGGCATCCTGCGGCGCCTCGCGCGGCGCGAGGAGGGACAGGAGCTGGTGGAGTTCGTGCTCGTGCTGCCCATCCTGCTGGTCGTGCTGTTCGGACTCGTGGAGCTCGGCAACGCGTACGAGGTCGGTCACGCCATGTCCACGCTCAGCCGCGAGGGGGCGAACGTCGCTTCGCGCGGCGCGGAGCTGGACGAGGTGCTGGAGCTGGTGCTCGTCAACGGGCAGCCGATCGCGCTTCCGGCCCGCGGCGGGGCGATCGCGACGCGGCTGCAGGTGGAGGACGGGGTGCCTCGCGTGGTCGCGCAGCGCGCCTCCGAGGGCCTCGAGGGCCGAAGCGAGCTGGGTCCCGTGGGCTCGGCGCCGCCGGGGCTGGCGGGCCTCGGATTGGTGGACGGCCGCCGCTACCACGTGCTCGAGCTCTTTTACGACTACCGGACCATCACCCCGCTGCGAGCCCTGCTGAGCGAGGTGGTGCCGGACACGCTCTACGACCGGGCGATCTTCTAGCGTCCGGTCGCGCCTTGAACGAGGATCGCCGTGGCGCGGCCCCGGGGCGGCGCCACGGACCCAGGAGGAGGACGTATGCGCACGGTACGACCCCTTCGGCTTCGCGCTGGTCGGTCCGGTCCCCTCGGGGGCGCCACGCGGCGCATCGGCGCCCGGCTGGACCGGGCCCTCGCCTCCGAGCGCGGGGCCATCCTCCTCATGGTCGCCCTCGGGATGGTCGTGATCCTCGGGATGACGGGACTCGCCCTCGACCTGGGGCGCGGCTACCTGGAGCGCGCGCGGCTCTCCCGCGCGGTCGATGCGGGCGTGCTCGCCGGCGCGCGCTCGCTCCGCATGGGCCAGGAGGCGGCCCGGCGGCAGGCGCTCGCGGTGGCCGAGGCGAACGGGGTGGGGCCGGGCGGCCGCACGGAGCTCCTCGATGTCCACTTCGGCCGCAACGACCACGGCGAGAGCACGGTCGGGATGACCGCCCGGCGCAGG
The DNA here is from genome assembly GCA_964613475.1 of uncultured Gemmatimonadota bacterium. Taxonomy (GTDB): domain Bacteria; phylum Gemmatimonadota; class Gemmatimonadetes; order Palauibacterales; family Palauibacteraceae; genus CAZTGV01. The sequence goes on along the minus strand of CAZTGV010000004.1, from coordinate 8,950 downwards.
CTCCCCACGACCTTCATGCGCGTGCTGGGGCGCACGGAGATGGACGTCGCCTCCAGCGCGGTGGCCGCCGTCCCCCCGGTGGACATGGTGCTCGTCCTCGACCAGTCCGGGTCGCTGGACCGGATGGACGCGTGGGACGACCTGCAGGCGGCGGCCAAGCAGTTCGTCCGCCACTTCGACGACGCCATGGACCAGATGGGTCTCGTCTCCTTCCAGGTCCGGGCGACCCACCGCCGGTGGATGGACCACCGCTTCACGAACGAGATCGAGGCCGCGATCGACGCGATGCGATCGGCGGGAGACACGAACACGGGCGAGGGCCTGCGATTCGCGCTCGAGCAGTTCCAGGGCAACCGGCTCCGGGAACGCTCCGCCAAAGTCGTCGTCTTCTTCACCGACGGGCGACCGACCGCCTTCCGGGGTGTGCTCGGGCCCGCCGGTCCGCCGGACGGCGGCTCCGCCCTGGGGCCGTTCGAGAGCTCGGGGCCGGGGGCCGGGTCGCAGCCGGCCGACGACCGCATCATGGCCGTGTTCGTCGTACAGCGGAACTGCTCGGGCGTCGGATGCGTGCGCGGCTACTTCGACGACCCGGAGAGCCTGGGCACGGATCGGATCGCGAACCCGGACGGCTGTGCCAGCGTGACGAACTGCTGGGGCCGCTGGACGGAACCCACGGTGCGCGACAAGGCCCGCCGCGCCGGCCTCGAGGTGGCGAACGCCGTCCGCGAGGAGGGCGTCCACCTGTACACGATCGGCCTCGGCGACCCCGCCGCAGAAGACCCGCTCCTCGTGCCGGACCTCGACTACCTCCGGGCACTGGCGAACGAGGACGGTGTCACCGACCCCGACCAGCCGCGCGGCAAGTCCTATTTCGCGCCTTCGGCGACCGAGCTGCGGGCGGTGTTCGACCAGGTCGCGCAGGATCTGCTCGTCCGACTCGCCCAGTAGGCCGGCCGGTCGCCCGCAAGCCGTCCCGCCGCGCGGCCCCCGAAATCCGCGGCGGAACCGCCGGGGGCCCGGCGGCTACCACCTTTCGCGGCGGCGAGCTAGCTTTCCGTCCGTCGGTCCGCCCCTGCCGCGGCTCGCGACGAGGTGTGGCGGGCGGCACATCGGGGCGTGGCGCAGTCCGGTAGCGCACCTGCTTTGGGAGCAGGGGGTCGCCGGTTCGAATCCGGCCGCCCCGATTGGAGTTTCGGGATCCTCTCCCGCCTTGCCGGGCCCGCGCGTCCCCATGTAGTTTGGCCGATGTGAGGCAGGTCCCTCCACGCGCGGCCGAGGCCTGCTGGTTCCAACGCGACTCAATCAGAGCCAGGGGCGAGCCGTGTCCATCCTCTCCGCGCACCAAGCGGGCACCGCCGGCGACGATCGGATCCAGGACCTCGAGCGTCTCATCCGCGACGCGTGCGCGCACCTGGGGCGCACGCACCAGCTGCTCTCGGAGGTGGCGAGCCTCCACTTTTCCTCCGCGCGCGGAGGCGAGGAGCGCGCGCTGGAGGCGTACCGGCTCAAGATGCGCGCCTACCGGCTGCTCGCACCGGCCGCCGCCGCGGCGCGGACCACGGTGCCGGCGCTCGACGAGCTGATCGCGGAGCTCCGGGAGGTGCAGCGCGAGGACCCTCGCGATCCCTTCACCCTCTCTCTGTTCGGACAGGAATCCGCCGGCGACCCGCCGGTGGGCGCGCTCGGGTGGGATGCGCCCTCCAAGCCCCCCTCGTCCCGGTAGCGCGGTGCAGAAGGCGATCTACGTCCTCGCGGCGCTGGTGGCCCTGGCCGGCGCCCTCACCGCCGGCCCGCCCGGCGGCCTCGTCTGGGCGGCGGCCGTGCTGGTGGCGGTGATCGCGCTCAAGGTGCGCTGGCGGAAGGGCGGGTAGGGGCGTGCTGCCCACGCCGGACTCGCTGGCGGAGCGTCTCTACGGGCTGGACCGGGCCGGCTTCCGCGGCGCGTTCGGCGAGCCCTCGGCCGACCGGCCCGGGCCGAGCCCCTCCCTGCACCAGGGGCTCCTCGGGGACCGTCTCGCCGGCACCGCCTGGTACGCCGTCGGTCCGCCGGACGTGCTCGCGGCGGCCCGCTTCTCGCCCGTCAGCGGCCGACCGGCCGGGCTGGGACTCCTCTTCACCGTGCCGTCGGGGCAGCCGCTGGCGCCGAAGCTCGAGGAGGTCGGCTTCCCGGCCCCCGAGGCGGCGCCCACGTTCGTGATCGGGGGCGGGGAGGGGGGCGGCTCGGTCGCCTACATGCCGGGCCCGGAGGGACTCGCCGAGCTGATCTACCAGATCGATCCGTCGGAGGACCGGCTCTGCGTGGCCGTGTGGAGCGAGCGGCCGGCGGAGCCGCGCCACTCCCGACTGGTCGAGAGCTACCGGCGCCGCTTCGATTGGGAAGGGACGATGCGCTTTCCGGACCTGTGGGCGTTCGGCGCCCGCAAGGGGGAGCTGCTGCCCCCGGGCGATGTCCGCGCGCGGCTGCCGGACGCCGCGCTCCGGTCCACGCCCTGACCGACGGGACGCCCGCGCGCCCGACGGCCTCCGGCCGCGCCCGGCCGCCGGAGGCGGACGATCGACTGGTTCTCCGGCCGAGGAGGAGACGTTGGAGGTGACGATCACCGTGAACGGGACGCCCCACCGACGCGAGGTGGAGCCCCGCACGCTGCTGGTGGATTTCCTGCGCGACCTGGTCGGGCTGACGGGCACGAACGTCGGCTGCGACACGACCCAGTGCGGGGCCTGCACCGTGCACCTGGACGGGCGGGCCGTGAAGTGCTGCACGGTCCTCGCCGTCCAGGCCGACGGCTCGGAGGTCTTGACGATCGAGGGATTGGCCCGCGACGGCGCGCTGCACCCGATGCAGGAGGCGTTTCGGGAGGAGCACGGCCTCCAGTGCGGCTACTGCACCCCTGGCATGATCATGACGGCCGTGAAGCTCGTCGAGGAGGCCGACGGTGAGCTGTCCGACGAAGCGATCCGACACGGCCTCGAGGGCAATCTCTGCCGCTGCACCGGTTACGAGAACATCGTGGACGCCGTCCGCCGGGGCGCTTCCCGGATGCGCGCCTAGGCTTCGGCCGGGGCGGCCCGCCGCGCCACCCCGCGGGGGCGGGGCGGGCCGCCGGCGGACGCCTCCCCGAGGGCCCCGCAGAAACCGCAGGAGCAGGAGACGACATGGCCAGCACCGCGCCCACCACGCGTCCGTTCGGCAGCTCCGTCCGCCGCCTGGAGGATGCCCGGATGATCACCGGAGAGGCCGCCTTCACGGACGACCTGGCGCTGCCGGGCATGATCCATCTGGCGGTGGTCCGTTCTCCCGTGGCGCACGCGCGCATCCGGTCGATCGACGCCTCGGCGGCCGAGGCGCTCCCCGGCGTGCTCGGCGTGTTCACCGGCCGCGACATGCAGGAGGCCGGCTTCGGCGGCATCCCGTGCGCCTGGGCGCTCCCGGACGCTGACCTCAAGACACCACCCCACCCGCCCGTCGCGATCGATCGCGTCCGCCACGTCGGGGACGCGGTGGCGATCGTGGTCGCCGACACCGCCTACCGGGCGCGGGACGCGGCGGACGCGGTGCGGGTGGACTACGAGGACCTGCCCGCGGTGGTGGCGATGCCCGACGCCCTCGCCGACGGAGCCCCGCAGCTCCACGAGGAGGCGCCCGGAAACCGCGCCTTCCACTGGACCGTGTCGGGCGGCGAGGTGGACGCGGCATTCGCCGAGGCCGACGTCGTGGTGCGGGACGAGATCGTGAACCAGCGGCTGATCCCGAACGCGATCGAGCCGCGGCGGGCGGTCGCAAAATACGACCCGGCGCAGAAGCAGGTGACGCTCTGGGTCACCTCCCAGAACCCCCACATCGCGCGATTCCTGCTCTCGCTGGACACCCCCTTCCCGGAGCACCGTATCCGGGTTGTGGCCCCGGACATCGGCGGCGGCTTCGGCAGCAAGATCCCGCACTATCCCGAGGACACGATGGTCGTGTTCGCATCCATGAGGACGGGCCGGCCCGTGAAGTGGTCGGAGACGCGGAGCGAGAACTACCAGGCCACCATCCACGGCCGTGACCACCTGTCGGAGGTCGAGCTCGCCGCCCGGCGCGACGGCACCGTCCTCGCCCTGCGCGCCACCACGCACGCGAACATGGGGGCCTATCTCTCCACCGCGGCGCCGGGCGTGCCGACCATCCTGCACGGGCTCATCCTGGCCGGCCCGTACGGGATGAAGGCGGTCCACGAGGACGTGATCGGCGTGTTCACGAACACCACGCCCACCGACGCCTACCGAGGCGCCGGCCGCCCGGAGGCCACCTTCATGGTGGAGCGGATGATGGATCTGCTGGCTCGGGAGCTGGCGATGGACCCGGCGGAGCTCCGCCGGAAGAACCTGATCCCGCCCTTCGACGAGGGGCACGAGGTCCCGACCGGGCTCGTCTACGACACGGGCAACTACGAGGGGGCGTTCGACCGCGCGCTGGAGATGGCGGACTACGAGGGCCTCCGCGAGGAGCAGCGCCGCGCTCGCGAGACCGGCCGCCACCTGGGGATCGGCCTCTCCAGCTACGTCGAGATCTGCGGGCTCGGCCCCTCGGAGGTCGCCGGCGCGGTGGGCTTCGGCGGCGGGTTGTGGGAGAGCGCGCTGCTCCGCTTCCATCCTTCGGGGAAGGTGAACGTCTACGTGGGCGTGAACCCCCACGGCCAGGGGGAGGGGACGACCTTCGCCCAGATCGTGGCCGACCAGTTCGGCCTCCCGGTCGACGACGTGGAGGTGCGCTACGGCGACACGGACGAGACGCCGATGGGGTGGGGAACCTACGGCAGCCGCACCACGGCCGTGGGGAGCGGGGCGATCATGGGCGCGGTCGAGAAGCTCAAGGAGAAGGGGCGCCGGGTGGCGGCCCACCTCCTCGAGGCCGCGTCCGAGGACATCGACTTCGAGGAGGGACGCTTCTTCGTGCGGGGCGCCCCGGACCGGGCGAAGACGATCCAGGAGGTGGTGCTCGCCGCGAACACGGCCTGGAACTACCCGAAGGACCTCGAGCCCGGCTTCGAGGCGTCCGCCTTCTTCGACCCGCAGAATTTCGTCTATCCCTTCGGAACCCACCTGGCGGTCGTCGAGGTGGACGCCGAGACCGGGGAGGTGCGGCTCCTCCGCTACCTGGCGGTCGACGACGTCGGTCCGCAGATCAACCCGATGATCGTGGAGGGGCAGGTGCACGGCGGGGTGGTGCAGGGGATCGGCCAGGCGCTGTGGGAGGGGGCGGCGTACGACGAGGACGGCAACCTGGTGACCGGCTCCCTGATGGACTACGCGCTGCCGCGCGCCGCCGGGCTGCCCCGCTTCGAGCTGGATTCCACGGTGACGCCGACGCCGGTGAATCCGCTCGGGGTGAAGGGGGTGGGGGAGACGGGGACGATCGCCTCCACGGTGGCGGTCTACAATGCGGTCATGGACGCGCTGGCCCCGCTCGGCGTCCGGTCGGTCCGCATGCCGCTCACCCCCGAGCGGGTGTGGCGGGCCATCCGGGAGGCCGAGGGCTGACGGGTCGGGGAGCCGGAGCGACCGGCTCCCGACGACAGGCGACGTACGACGGAGCGCGGGCCGGGAACGGGCTCGCCTCCGAACGAGGGAGGAGCCGACGATGCAACCGGCGCCGTTTCGGTACCACCGACCCACCCGCCTCGCCGAGGCGATCGACCTGCTGGGGAGCGAGGAGGACGCCCGTCCCCTCGCCGGGGGGCAGAGCCTGCTGCCGATGATGAAGCTGCGCCTGGCCGCCCCGGGGACGCTGGTGGACCTCGGCGGGGTAGAGGGGCTGGACGGGGTGGAGGAAGCGGACGGTGGCCTGCGCGTCGGGGCGACCGCGCGGTACGCGGACGTCCTCGCCTCGCCGGCCGCGCGGGGCTGGGCGGCCCTGGTGGACTGCCTCTCCGTGATCGGCGACCCCCAGGTGCGGAACCGCGGCACCCTCGGCGGCAGCGTGGCGCACGCCGATCCGGCGGCGGACCTGCCGCCCGTCCTGGTCGCCCTCGGCGGCGCCGTCCGGGTGGACGGGCCCGGCGGCGAGCGGGAGGTCGCGGCCGAGGACTGGTTCGTTGGCCCCTTCGCCACCGCGCTCGGCCCGGCCGAGGTGGTCACCGGCCTGCGCCTCCCCCGTCCGTCCGGGGAGACGGGCACGGCCTACGTGAAGCATCCCCACCCCGCCTCGCGCTACGCGGTCGCGGGCGCCGCGGCCCGGGTCCTGATCTCGGACGGGCGCTGCGAGGAGGCGGCGCTGGCGATCGGGGGCGTCACGGGGACGCCGGCGCTCGTGGGCGCGGCGGCCGACGCGCTGGTCGGGGAGGCGCCCACCGGGGAGGCGATCGCGGCCGCGGCGGAAGCGGTGCGCGGGGCGCTCGCGAGCCCCCTCGGGGACGCCTACGCGAGCGGCGAGTACCGGGTGCACCTGGCGGGCGTTCTGGCGCGGCGAGCCCTGTCCCGGGCGGTGGAGCGGGCGGGGGGCTGAGGGGGCCCGCGAGGCCCCACGCGCGGCCTCGTGAGGGGCATGTTTCGTGCAACGATTCCGTGCCGGCGGTCGGGCCGGGGCGTACGCGTGCCGCGGGCCCTCTCGACACGCCGCGAACCACGGCGCCGGCGGGTCGCGCGGAAGGACCGCGTCCCGCCGCGCCGTACCCACGTGAGGCAGATGTACGCCCTCATCACCGAGACGAACGGAAGTCTGGAGCTCTCCCTTCAGGTCCCCCCCGACGCGCTCTCTCCGGAGGATGCCCGTGCGCTCCTGGACCTGCTGGAGCCGCTGATCGCGGGACTCCAGGAGCGGGCGGAGGGCGCCGACGGAGCCGGCGCATCGTGGGGGCTGGAGGCCCGGCGGGCGGTGGCGGGCTGGTTCCGCCCGCGGGCGCGGGCCGCGACGGTCGCGCGGCCCCGAGGCCGGCGGCGCGAGCGCGCGCCCTCCCCGTAGGCCCCGGGCCCGACCCCGGAGTCCCCCGCTCGGGGCCGGCCTCGGGCTTCCCCTGGTCGGGACCCGGCTTCGGACTTCCCCCTGGCCGGGCTAACCGGGGCTAGCCGGGGGCGGGAGGCGCGACCTCCTCGGAGGGGAGCCAGCGGAGCGCTCCCCCCACCGCCACGGCGGCGCAGGCGTTCGGACGGAAGTGATAGATCCACTCGTCCACGTCGGCGGCGTCGAGGAGGACGAAGTCCGCCGCTTTTCCAGGCTCCAGCGAGCCCACCACCGCCTCGAGACCGACCGCCCGGGCGGCCACGATCGTGGCGCCCTTGAGCGCCTCGGCGGGGGTCATGCGCTGGCGCACGCAGGCGAGGAGGAGGGCGAGGGGCAGGTGGAGGCTGGGCGCGGTCCCCGGGTTGAAGTCCGTCGCGACCGCGACCGGCACCCCCGCCTCGAGCAGGCGCCGGGCATCGAGGGCAGGGCCGTCCAGGTAGGCGGCCGCGAGCGGCAGGCTCACCGCCACCGTCCCCGCCTCCGCGAGCGCCCGGACGCCCGCCTCGGAGGCGTGCTCCAGGTGGTCGGCCGACACGGCGCCGAGCTCCGCCGCCAGCGCGGCGCCCCCGCCGTCCGAGAGCTGGTCGGCGTGGACCTTGGCCGGGAGGCCGAGGTCCCGGGCCGCCTCCAGGACGCGGCGGCCCTCCGCCAGGCCCAGCCCGGCGCCCTCCTCGACGAACACGTCGCAGAAGGCGGCGAGTCCCTCCTCCGCCACTCGGGGAAGCATCGCCTCGACCACCTGACGGAGGTAGCCCTCCCGATCGTGTCGGAACTCGGCCGGGACCGTGTGGGCGCCCAGGAAGGTCGGGACGATCCGCACGGGCCCCTCCTCGGCGAGTCGGCGGTAGGCGCGGAGCTGCCTGAGCTCGGTCTCGGGCTGGAGGCCGTAGCCGCTCTTGCATTCCAGGGTGGTCACCCCGAGCCGGAGGGCCTCGGCGGCGAAGCGACGGCAGCGCGCCAGCAGCGCCTCCTCGGAGAGCGCGCGCGTGGCGCGCACGGTGGCCATGATCCCGCCCCCCGCGGCCGCGATCTCCGCATACGAGCGGCCTCGCAGGCGATCGACGAACTCCCCGGCGCGCCAGCCCCCGAAGGCGAGGTGGGTGTGCGCGTCGACCAGGCCCGGGACCACGAGGCGCCCGCCCGCGTCGGCCGTCTCCTCGTCCCGGTGCTCGTCCGGGAGCGCCGCCTCGGGGCCCACCCAGACGATCCGGCCCTCGTCGTCCCAGGCGAGCGCGGCGTCGGAGATCTCGTGCAGCCGATCCTGTCCGCCCTCGGGCCGGCAGGTGGCCAGCCGGCCGATGCCGCGGAGGAGGGGCACCTCAGTCGACCATCGGCAGGTCCACCCCGCGCTCCCGGGCGGTCCGGATCGCCTCTTCGTAGCCGGCGTCCGCGTGGCGCATCACCCCCGAGCCGGGGTCCGCCGTCAGGACCCGCTCCAGCCGGCGGTCCGCCCGTTCCGTGCCGTCGGCCACGCACACCATCCCCGCGTGGATCGAGTAGCCGATCCCGACGCCGCCCCCGTGGTGCAGGGAGACCCAGCTCGCGCCGCACGCCGTGTTGAGGAGCGCGTTCAGCAGCGGCCAGTCGGCGATCGCGTCCGACCCGTCCCGCATGCCCTCCGTCTCGCGATTCGGAGACGCCACCGAGCCGGCGTCCAGGTGGTCGCGTCCGATGACCAGCGGGGCCTCCACCGTCCCGGTGCGGACGAGGTGGTTGAAGCGCGCCCCCATCTCGGCCCGCTCCCCGTACTCGAGCCAGCAGATACGCGCGGGGAGGCCCTGGAAGCGGACCCGCTCGCGCGCCTGCCGGATCCACCGCCCGAGCGCCTCCTTCTCGGGAAACGCGTCCAGCACCGCCTCGTCGGTGGCGGCGATGTCCTCCGGCCGCCCCGAGAGCGCCGCCCAGCGGAACGGGCCCGCGCCGCGGCAGAAGAGCGGGCGGATGAAGGCGGGAACGAAGCCGGGGATG
>CAZTGV010000003.1:66636-78154 GCA_964613475.1 uncultured Gemmatimonadota bacterium | reverse complement strand
TAGGCGACCGCGTCCTCCGGCCACTGGTTCGCCTCGGCCAGCAGCATGCGGCCGGGGAAGCGCTCGTCCACCCGCCGCCTCAGCGCCTTCAGGAAGGCGTGCGTCTCGGGCAGGTTCTCGCAGTTCGTCCCTTCCCGCTCGAACAGGTAGGGCACCGCATCCAGCCGCAGGCCGTCCACGCCCATCTCGAGCCAGAAGTCCATCACCTCCATCACCGCCTCGCCGACGGCCGGATTGTCGAAGTTCAGGTCCGGCTGGTGGTGGTAGAAGCGGTGCCAGAAGTACTGCCCGGCCACCGGATCCCAGGTCCAGTTCGAGGCCTCGAAGTCCTGGAAGATGATGCGGGCCTCCGCGTACCGGTCCGGGTCGTCGCTCCACACGTAGAACTCCCGCTCCGGCGAGCCCGCCGGCGCCCGGCGGGCGCGCTGGAACCAGGGATGCTGGTCCGAGGTGTGGTTGATCACCAGCTCGGTGATCACGCGCAGTCCCCGACGGTGCGCCTCCTCCAGGAAGGACCGGAAGTCGTCGAGCGTGCCGTAGGAGGGATGGATGTCGCGGTAGTCCGCGATGTCGTACCCGTCGTCGCGGAGCGGCGAGGGGTAGAAGGGGAGGAGCCACAGGGCGGTCACCCCCAGCTCCTGGAGGTAGTCGAGCTTCTCGGCCAGCCCCGCGAAGTCCCCGACCCCGTCGGCGTTGCCGTCCCGAAACGCCTTCACGTGCAGCTGGTAGACGAGGGCGTCCTGATACCAGCGCGGGTCGTCGATCGGCCCCCGGCTCACCGCACGCTCACATGTAGTAGTCGAAGTCGCGCTCGGAGCGTGCGCGGCGCCCGATGCGGAAGACGTGGGCGGGCTGCGCGGATGGATCCAGCTCGACGTAGTTGCGCGGTCCCTGCCACAGGTAGCGCGCGTCGCCGAGCAGGTCGTGGACCTGGAAGGCCTCCTCCGGCGTCAGCCCCAGCGGCTCCAGCTCCAGCTCCACCCAGCCGCTCTGACGGTGGTGCGGGTCGAGGTTCGCGCACACCAGGATCACGTTCTCGCCCGACTCATCCCGTTTGCTGTAGGCGATGAGCTCCTCGTTGTCCGTGCGGTGGAAGCGCAGCCCCCGGTCGGACTGCAGCGCCGGGTGCTCGCGCCGGATCCGGTTCACGCGGGCGATGAGGTCCTTCAGGCTCCCCTCGCCGCCGAGGTCCCACCGACGGACCTGGTACTTCTCCGACCCGAGGTACTCCTCGCTTCCCGGCTCGCGGGGCACGGTGACGGCGAGCTCGAACGGCGGACCGTAGACCCCGTAGCTCGCCCCCAGGGTCGCGGCCAGCACGAGCCGGACCGCGGACGCCGGGCGCCCCCCCGTCTGCAGGTACTCGGTCAGGATGTCCGGGGTGTTCGGCCACAGGTTGGGGCGGAAGTACTCCCGCGCCTCGGTCCGCGTCAGCTCGGTGAAGTAGTCGGTCAGCTCCCGGCGGCTGTTCCGCCACGCGAAGTAGGTGTAGGACTGGGTGAAGCCGAGCTTGGCCAGCCGGACCATGACCTTCGGGCGGGTGAACGCCTCGGACAGGAAGATCGTCTCCGGGTGGTCGCGCTTGATCTCCCCGATGCACCATTCCCAGAACGGGAACGGCTTCGTGTGCGGGTTGTCCACCCGGAAGATCTTCACCCCTTCGCCGATCCAGTACAGGAAGACGCTCTTCAGCTCTGCCCACAGGGCGGGCCACGCATCGGACTCGAAGTCGAACGGAACGATGTCCTCGTACTTCTTGGGCGGGTTCTCCGCGTACTGGATGCTGCCGTCGGGGCGCCGGCGGAACCACTCCGGCCGCTCCCGGACGTACGGGTGGTCGGGCGAGCACTGGAAGGCGATGTCGAGCGCCAGCTCCAGGCCGTTCGCCTCCGCCCGCTCGCGGAAGCGCCGGAAGTCCTCGAGCGTCCCGAGCCGCGGGTGGATCGCCTTGTGCCCCCCTTCGTGCGAGCCGATCGCCCACGGGCTGCCGATGTCCTCCGGGGCCGCCACGGGACGGTTGTCCTTCCCCTTCCGCGCGGTGCGCCCGATCGGGTGGATGGGCGGCAGGTAAAGCACGTCGAACCCCATCGCCGCGACGTACGGGAGCCGCGCCTCGCAGTCGCGGAAGGTGCCGTGGGAGCCCCCGTCTCCGCAGGAGCGGGGGAACATCTCGTACCAGGCCGAGAAGCGGGCCCGCTCCCGGTCCACCACGACCTCCAGCTCCCGGCCGTACTCGGTCTGACGGCCCCGGTCGGCCGCTTCCTCCATCAGCCCGGACAGCTCCTCGTCCAGCGCCCGATCGAGCCGGCGCTGCCGGGAGGCCCCGTTCTCGCCCCGCAGGATGGGGACCCACTCGAGGAGCCGCCCGCCGCCCCGGCGCGGCGCCCGGCGCGCCGCCTCCTCCACCAGCTCCGCCCCGATCCGCAGCGGCACATCCAGGTCCTGCCCCGCCTCGGCGCGCTTGCGGAGGTCCCGCCGCCAGGTCTCGAACGGGTCCACCCAGCCGGCGAGCGTGTAGCGATAGCGGCCCAGGCGCGCCACCCGGAACTCGCCCGCCCACCGGTCGTTGCCGAGCGGCTCCATCCGCGCCTCGCGCCATCCGTCGTCGGCCTCGGCGCGCCACCGGAGGACGCAGGCGATCGCGTCGTGGCCATCGGCGAACACGTCCGCTTCCACGCGCACCCGCTCGCCCACCGTCCGCTTGATGGGGAAGCGGCCGCCGTCGATCTCCGGCTCCACCCCCTCGATCACCACGCGGCGCCGGCCGTCCAGCCGCTCCGGCGCGACGCCCTCGCCGGCGCCGCGGCGCGACGCGGCGGGCGTGCCGGACGCCCGCCGGGCGGGCCGCGCCGTGGCCGGGACCGTGCCCCCCCGCGAGGCGGACGGGTTCGCGGCGGCTCGGCCCCGCTCCGGCCATCGCCCGCCCTTCCCGCCTTCCCGGCGCTTCTCGGGCTCTTCGGCGTGCTTCGCCACCATGTCGGGCATCCTCCCTCTGGCACCCAGTCGTCGGGCTCATGTGGAAACGGGCCCCGCGGTCCGGCGGGCGGGCGGGCGCGGCGGAGCCGAGCCCGGAGCCGGCTCCGGTCGCCCGGAGCCTCGGGAATCCCCTTCCCGGAATCCTCTCCGGAATCCGCCGGCCACGCGAACTCTTCCCCACGGTAGCGGAACCGCGGCCGGACTCTTGCCGCCCACGGTCGTTCGGCTGTCCGGATGTTGCGAGATTCGCGCCGGGGATGAAAGCGGGCGGGCCCCCAGGGCCGCGTGGCGACCGCGCGCGGCTCGCCCCCCCGCCGCGGCCGGTCCCGCGGACCTTCCGGGCCGTTCCGCCGGGTGGCGACCGCGGAGGGAACGTTGCATCGTGACCGCCCGACCCCGCGTGCGACCCGCCGACCGGAAAATCCGAGAGGAGACCCGTTGAACGAGCAGACGCGCCCAGCCACGACCGTTTCCCGCCGGTCCGCCTCCACGCCCGACGACGATCGGCTGGCCGCCATGCCGATCGACGAGCTCTGCGTGAACACGATCCGGACCCTGGCGATGGACGCGGTGCAGGCGGCGAGCTCCGGTCACCCCGGCACGCCGATGGCGCTCGCCCCGGCCGGGTACGTGCTCTTCACCCGCCACCTGCGGCACGACCCGGCCGATCCGTCCTGGTTCGACCGGGACCGCTTCGTGCTCTCCAACGGGCACGCCTCCATGCTCCTGTACGCCCTGCTCCACCTCACCGGCTACGACCTCCCGCTCGAGGAGATCCGGAATTTCCGCCAGTGGGGGAGCCAAACGCCGGGCCATCCCGAGCGGCACGAGACGCCCGGGGTGGAGACCACCACCGGACCGCTGGGCCAGGGGATCATGAACTCCGTCGGCATGGCCATGGCCGAGGCCCACCTCTCTGCCCGCTTCAACCGCACCGGCGAGCCGATCGTGGATCACTTCACCTACGCCTTCTGCAGCGATGGGGACCTGATGGAGGGCGCCTCCCACGAGGCCGCCTCGCTGGCCGGGCACCTGGGGCTCGGGAAGCTGATCTGGCTGTACGACGACAACCGGATCACCATCGACGGCTCCACCGCCCTCGCCTTCAGCGAGGACGTGCCGGCGCGCTTTCGGGCCTACCGATGGCACGTGCAGGACCTCGGCGAGCGCGCGAACGACCTGGACGCGCTGGACCGGGCGTTCGCGGCCGCCCGCGAGGAGCGCGGCCGCCCGTCCCTCATCGTCCTGCGCTCCCACATCGGCTACGGGGCGCCGAACAAGCAGGACACGGCCGAGGCGCACGGCGCCCCGCTGGGCGAGGACGAGGTGCGGGCGGCGAAGCGCTTCCTGGGGTGGCCGGTGGGGGCGACGTTCCTGGTGCCCGAGCGCGCTCGGGCCCACATGGGGCAGGCGGTCGAGCGCGGGCGGGCGCTGGCGGCCGACTGGAGCGAGCGGCTGGCCCGCTACCGGAAGGCGCACCCCGATCTCGCCGAGCGCTTCGACGCCTACCTGGACGGAAGCCCGCCGGCCGGCTGGGATGAGGCGCTCCCCGTCTTCCGCCCCGAGGACGGCCCGATGGCGACCCGGGCGGCCTCCGGCAAGACGCTGAACGCGTTCGCGGACCGGGTGCCGTGGCTGCTCGGCGGGAGCGCCGACCTGGCCGGCTCCACGAAGACGGACATCCGGGGCGAGGCGGACTTCGCCCGCGACCGGTACGACGGCCGCAACATCCGGTGGGGCGTCCGGGAGCACGTGATGTGCGGCGCCTGCAACGGGATCGCCCTGCACGGCGGCCTCCGGCCGTACGCCGGCACGTTCTTCATCTTCACCGACTACGCCCGGCCGTCGATCCGCCTGGCGGCCCTGATGCGGCTCCCGGTCCTCTACGTGCTCACCCACGACTCGATCGGGCTCGGCGAGGACGGGCCCACCCATCAGCCGGTCGAGCACCTGGCCTCCTTCCGAGCCATGCCGAACGTGCGGGTCGTCCGCCCGGCCGACGCGAACGAGACGGTGGAGGCGTGGCGGGTGGCGATCGAGCGGGACGACGGCCCCACCCTGCTCGTCCTCACCCGGCAGAAGCTGCCGGTGCTGGACCGCGCGGAGCTGGCGGGGGCGGAGGGCCTGCGCCGCGGCGCGTACGTCCTCGCCCGGGAGCGGGGCGAGGCACCGGATGTGCTCCTCCTCGGGAGCGGCTCCGAGGTGCCCCTGCTCCTGAAGGCGCGGGAGCGGCTCGGGGCCGACGGGATCGACGCCCGGGTGGTCAGCATGCCGAGCTGGGAACTCTTCCGCGAGCAGTCCGATTCCTACAGGCGGGAGGTCCTGCCGCCGTCGGTCCGCGCGCGGCTGGCGGCCGAGGCCGGGGCGCCGCAGGGCTGGCGCGAGTGGGTCGGCCCGGACGGGGAGGTGCTCGCGGTGGAGCGCTTCGGCGCCAGCGCGCCGTGGACGGTGATGTTCGAGAAGTACGGCCTCACCGCCGAGCGGGCGGCCGAGCGGGCGCGGGCGCTGGTCGAGCGCCTCGGGCGCCCGGCGGAGGCGTCGTGAGCGGGACCCGGAGCGCGGGCGCGGACGCGGGCGGCGGCGACCGCCTGCGCGTGGCGATCGGCGCCGACCACGCGGGCGTGCGGTACAAGGGGCTGCTCGCGCGGATGCTCCGGGAGGCGGGGCATCCGGTGACCGATCTCGGCACGCACGGGACGGAGGCCGCCGACTACCCGGACTTCGCCGCCGCGGTGGCCGAAGCGGTGCGCGCCGGGCGGGCGGACCGCGGCATCGTGGTCTGCGGCAGCGCGGTGGGCGTGTGCGTCACCGCCAACAAGTTCCCCGGGATCCGGGCGGCCGTCTGCCACGACACCTATTCCGCGCGGCAGGGCGTGGAGCACGACGACATGAACGTGCTCTGCCTCGGGGAGCGGGTGATCGGGGAAGAGCTGGCGCGGGAGGTCGTCCGGGCCTTCCTGGCGGCGCGCTTCAGCGGCGAGGAGCGGCACGCGCGCCGGCTCGGGAAGCTCCTGGCCGTGGAGGCGCGCTTCCTACGCGTGCCGGACGCCACCGCGGCGTCCGGCCGCGCCGACCCCGCGACGAGCGCCAACGCCACATCGGAGGGCCGATGAACCCGCTGTTGCAGCTGCACGAGCACGGCCAGAGCTACTGGCTGGACAACCTCACCCGCGGGATGGTCCAGAGCGGCGAGCTGGCGCGTCGGGTGACGGAGGAGGGGCTTCGCGGCGTCACCTCGAACCCGGCGATCTTCCAGAAGGCGATCTCGAAGGGACGCGAGTACGACGAGGACATCGAGCGGCTCAGCCGGGAGGGGCTCTCCGCCTCCCGGATCTACGACCGGCTGGTAGTGGACGACATCCGCGCCGCGTGCGACGTGCTGCTCCCGCTGCACCGGGAGAGCGAGGGGACGGACGGGTTCGTGAGCCTCGAGGTCTCCCCCTATCTGGCCCACGACACGGAAGGCTCGCTGGACGAGGCGCGGCGCCTGTTTCGTGCCGTGGAGCGGCCGAACGTGATGATCAAGATTCCCGGCACCGCGGCCGGGGTGCCGGCGATCGAGGAGGCGCTGTTCGAGGGCATTCCCATCAACATCACGCTGCTCTTCTCGGTGGCCTCGTACGAGGCGGTGGCCGAGGCGTACCTGCGGGCGCTGGAGCGGCGGGCCGAGGCCGGTCTGCGGGTGGACGACGTCGCCTCGGTGGCCAGCTTCTTCCTGAGCCGGATCGACGTGCTGGTGGACCGGCTCCTCGGGCACCGGCTCCGGCCGGACCCGGACGGGGACGACGCGCCCGGCGCCGAGCGGCTGCTCGGCCGGGCGGCCGTGGCGAACGCGAAGCTCGCCTACGCCGGCTTCCGGCGAACGCTCCAGACCCAGCGCTGGCGGGCCCTCGCCGAGCGGGGCGCGCGCCCGCAGCGGCTGCTCTGGGCGAGCACCAGCACGAAGGACCCGCTGTACGAAGAGGTCCGCTACGTGGAGCCGCTGATCGGCCCCGATACGGTGAACACGATGCCCGAGAAGACGATCCGCGCCTTCGCGGACCACGGCGTCGTGGCGGAGACGGTCGAGGAGGGCCTGGAGGAGGCGCGCGCGGTGATGCGGGACCTCGAGCGGGTGGGGATCGACTTCGCCGCGGTCACCCGGCAGCTGGAAGACGAGGGGGTGCAGAAGTTCATCGACCCCTTCGACACGCTCCTCGGCACCCTCTCCGATCGGCGGCTCGCGGCCCTCGCGGACGAGCTTTCGGTCCCCGACCTCCGCGCCGGCGGGCTGGCCGACGCGCACCGGGCCGTCCTGGACGCGCTGGACGCGCGGCAGTTCGGCCGCCGCCTGGCGGCCGGCGACCCCTCGCTGTGGGCGGGGGAGCCGGAGGCGCGGGCGCTCGTCCAGCGCCGGCTGGGCTGGCTGGGGGCGCCCGCCGCGTTTCGGGAGCGCGTCGAGGAGATCGAGGCGTTCGCCCGTGAGGTCCGCGAGGAGGGAATCCGACACGTCGCGTTGCTCGGCATGGGCGGCAGCAGCCTGGCCGCCGAGGTGGGACGCGACATCCTCGGAGCGGTCGAGGGCCGACCGGAGCTCCACGTCCTGGACGACACGGACCCCGAGGCCGTGCGGGGGTTGGAGGCGCGGCTGGCGCTCGCCGACACCCTCTTCCTCGTCGCCAGCAAGTCCGGCACGACGGCGGAGACGCTCGCCTTCTACCGGTATTTCCGCGCTCGGGTCGAGGAGGACGCGGGCGTGGAGGACGCCGGGCGTCGCTTCGTGGCCATCACCGATCCGGGGACGCCGCTGGCGGAGGAGGCGCGGACGGCGGGCTTCCGGCGGATCTTCGAGAACCCGCCGGAGGTCGGCGGCCGCTACTCGGCGCTCACCTACTTCGGCCTCGTCCCCCTCGCCCTGTCGGGCGTGCCGCTGGCTCCGCTCCTCGAGCGCGCCGAGGCGCTCGCCCGCTGCTCCGATCCCGGCGTGCCGGCTAGCCGCGATCCGACGGTCCGGCTGGGCGCCCTGCTCGGGGTCGCCGCCCGCCGAGGCCGCGACAAGGTCGTCTTTCTCCTCTCGGACGACCTCCGGTCCTTCGGCGCCTGGGTCGAGCAGCTCCTGGCGGAGAGCAGCGGGAAGGAGGGCCGCGGGATCGTCCCGGTGGTGGAGGGGGCGCCCGCGACGGAGGGAGCGCCCGCGGCGCGGGGGACGGTCGGGACCGGGGACGGCGAGCCGATCCTCGCCGGCGGCGAGGACCGCGTCTTCGTCGCCCTCCGGCTCCGCGGGGAGGCGCCAGGCCCGGACCGCGCCCTGGAGCGGCGCGCCGAGGCCGGCGATCCCGTCGTCCGCATCGAGCTCGACGCTCCCGAGGCGCTCGGCGCCGAGTGGTTCCGGTGGGAGATGGCGACGGCGGTCGCCTGCGCGGTGCTCGGGGTGAACGCCTTCGACGAGCCGAACGTGGCCGAGAGCAAGCGGAACACGAAGGAGCTCCTGGAGGCGCGCGGTCGCGAGGGCGGCTGGCCCGAGGAGCGGCCGGACGCGAGCGACGGGACGCTGGCCGCCTTCGGCGAGGCCGCCGCGGGGGTCGAAGATCCGGCCGACGCGGTCCGCGGCTTCCTGGCGGCGACCCGGCCCGGCGAGTACGTGGCCCTCCTCCCCTACTGCCGACGGACCCCCGCGCGGCACCGGTCGCTCGAGGCGCTCCGACGGTCGGCCGCCGAGCGGACGGGGGCCGCCGCCACCCTGGGGTACGGGCCGCGCTACCTCCACTCGACCGGCCAGCTCCACAAGGGCGGCCCGCCCGTCGGCCGCTTCCTGCTCCTCACCTTCGAGGAGCAGCCTGAGCTGCCGATCCCCGGCGAGCCGTACGGCTTCGGCACCCTGCAGCGCGCCCAGGCGCTGGGCGACTGGCGGGCCCTGCGCGAGCGCGGGCTGCCGGTGCTGCGCCTCCACGCGCGGGGAGAGCCGGAGGAGGCGCTCGCCCGCCTCGCCGGCGCGCTCGGGGCCCCGGAGGCCGGCGAGCCGGCGAGGGAGCCCGCGAGGACCGCCGGTTGATGGCGCCACCGGGCCCGGGCCTGGTCGGGTTGGGTCGGATGGGCCTCGGCATGGCCCGCCGCCTGGTCGATCGCGGCCACCGGGTCGTCGGCTTCGACCTCTCCGCCGAGAGCCGCCGGGACGCCCGCGCCCACGGGGTCCGGGACGTCGACGCCCTGGAGGCGCTGGTCCGCGCGATCCCGGCGCCCCGCACCGTCTGGATCATGGTCCCGCACGGGGCGCCCACCCGCGACACCGTCCGCGCCCTCCTCGAGCTCCTCGAGCCGGGGGACCTGCTCCTCGAGGGCGGGAACTCGCGCTGGTCGGACTCCGTCCGGCACGGCGCGCTGTGCGAGGAGCGGGGCGTCCTCTTCCTGGACGTGGGCGTCAGCGGCGGCGTGTGGGGGCTCGAGGAGGGCTTCAACCTGATGGTCGGGGGACCGCGGGAGGCGTTCGAGCGGGCGGAGCCGATCCTGCGGGACCTGGCGCCCGAGGGCGGCTACGCGCACGTCGGAGAGCGGAACGGGGCCGGGCACTTCGTGAAGATGGTGCACAACGCGATCGAGTACGGGATGCTGCAGGCGATCGGCGAGGGATTCGAGTGCCTGCGGCGCTCCGAGTTCGACCTCGAGCTCGGCCGGGTGGCGGAGCTCTGGCAGCACGGAGCGGTGGTCCGGAGCTGGCTCCTCGAGCTGTTGGCGCGCGCGCTCCGGGAGGAGGGCGACGCGCTCGCCCGCATCGACGCGTACGTGGAGGACTCCGGAACGGGCCGCTGGACGGTGGAGTGGGCGGTCGAGAACGCGGTCCCCCTGCCGGCGATCACCACCGCCCTCTACGAGCGCTTCGCCTCCCGCCGCGAAGAGCGTTACGCCGCCAAGGCGATCGCCGCCCTCCGGGAGCAGTTCGGCGGCCATGCGGTCAGGGAGCGTCCGGCCGGAGACGTGGCGGCCGCGCGCGACCGCTGACGTGGCGGCGGGCGAGCGGAAGGCGGTCGCGCCGCCGGATGGTGCGACGGTCGAGCGCGGGCCGGTGGAAGGCCGGGAAGATCCAGACCGGGCCTTCCGGGTCGCGGACCGCGGCCTCCGGCCCGCCACGCGCGCGGAGCCGTGCGTCATGGTCATCTTCGGGGCCTCCGGAGACCTGACGCGGCGGTCCCTCCTCCCTTCCCTGTTCGAGCTCTTCTGCAAGGACCTGCTTCCGGATCGGTTCGCCGTCCTGGGCACGGCGCGGACCGGCTGGGATACGGAGGGCTTCCGGGAGGTCGCCCGGGACGCCGTGCGTGAGGAATGCGCCTGGAACGAGCGCGCCTGGAAGGCCTTCGCCGGTCGCCTCCACTACCTGCCGGTGGACGCCACGGCGGAGCCGGACGAGGACTACGCGGCGCTCGGGCGCGAGCTGGCGCGGATCCGCGAGGCGCACGAGATCCCGGACAACGCCTTCTTCCACCTGGCGGTCCCTCCGTCGCTCTTCGAGCCGATCGTGGTGCGCCTCGCGGCCGCCGGGCTGGCTCGGGCCGAGGACGGTTGGCGCCGCCTTGTGGTCGAGAAGCCGCTCGGCGAGGACCTCTCGAGCGCCCGCGCGCTGGACCGCACGCTCCGGCGGGTCTTCGAGGAGGAGCAGATCTACCGGATCGACCATTTCCTGGGGAAGGAGACGGTGCAGAACATGCTCGTCTTCCGCCTGGCGAACCCGGGCTGGGAGCCGATCTGGAACCGCAACCACATCGACCACGTGCAGATCACCGTCGCCGAGGACCTGGGGATCGGGGCCCGGGCGGGTTTCTACGACCGCGCCGGGGTGGTCCGCGACATGGTGCAGAACCACCTCCTGCAGCTCCTCTGCATGACCGCCATGGAGCCCCCGCTCCGCTTCGACGGGCCGTCGCTGCGGGACGAGACGGTGAAGGTGCTGCGTGCCCTGCAGGAGGAGCCGGTCGACCCGGAGCGGGACGCGGTGCTGGGCCAGTACGCAGCCGGCACGGTGGACGGGCGGCAGGTCGTCGCCTACCGGGACGAGGAGGGCGTGCCGACCGACTCGACCACCCCGACCTTCGTGGCGCTCCGGCTCACGATCGACAACTGGCGGTGGAGCGGGGTGCCCTTCTATCTCCGCACGGGCAAGCGGCTGGCGCGGAAGCTCTCTGAGGTCGCCATCCAGTTCAAGCCGACGCCGCACGCCACCTTTCCCCGGCACGATGGCGACCCGCCCCGCCACAACGTGCTGGCCTTTCGCCTCCAGCCCCAGGAGGGGATCCTCCGGACCTTCCTCGCCAAGCAACCCGGTCCCGAGCTCGTCCTGCGGACGGTCACCATGAACTTCCGCTACGCGGACGCCTTCGGGGTGGAGGAGCCGCCCCGCGCCTACGCGTGGCTGCTGCTGGACGTGATGCAGGGGGACCAGACCCTGTTCGCCCGCGCCGACTGGGTGGAGGAGGCTTGGCGGGTGGTGGAGCCGGTCATCCGAGGTCACGAGCCCGGCGGTCCGCCCTCCCGCTACGCCGCGGGGAGCTGGGGCCCGCCCGAGGCCGACCGG
>CAZTGV010000003.1:18486-66536 GCA_964613475.1 uncultured Gemmatimonadota bacterium | reverse complement strand
CGGTCCGCCCTCCCGCTACGCCGCGGGGAGCTGGGGCCCGCCCGAGGCCGACCGGATCCTGCGCGAATCGGGGCGGGCGTGGAGGCAGGAGTGAGGGAGCGGTCCCCCCCGCCGGGTTCCGCGTCGTCCGGCCCGACGCCACCGGGCTCGGCGTCGGAGGCTTCGACCCCGCCGGGCCCAGCCACGCCCCCGGGCCCGGCGCTCCCGGCCGCTCCTCTTCCGCGGGGACGGCGGATCGTGACGACCGCGGAGGCGTTCCCGCCCACCGCCGCCGCCTTCATCGCGGAGGCCCTCCGCCGGGCGCCGGGACCGACCGTGTCCCTGGCGCTGACCGGCGGGTCCACGCCGCGCCCGGTCTACCGGCGGCTGGCGGGACTGCCCGGGATTCCGTGGGAGCGCATCCGCGTCTTCTTCGGGGACGAGCGGCGCGTGCCGCCGGACCATCCCGAGAGCAACTACGGGCTGGCCCGCTACGAGCTGCTCTCCCGGATTCCCGTGCCGGAGGACGCCGTCCACCGGATGGAGGGAGAGGGCGAGCCGTCGGAGGCCGCCGCGCGCTACGCGGCGCGTCTGCCGGATCCGGTCGACGTCCTGCTGCTCGGGGTCGGGGCGGACGGGCACGTCGCCTCGTTGTTCCCGGGGGCGGCCGAGCTGGAGGAGGCGTCGGCCCGCATCGTCCCGTCCCGCTCCCCCGACCCGCCCCGCGGCCGCCTCACCATCACGCCGCCCGCGATCCGGAGCGCCCGGCGCATCGTGGTGCTCGTGGCGGGGGAGAGGAAGGCCGAGGCGGTGCGTCGGGCGCTGGAGGGGGAGTGGGCGCCCCGGGACTGCCCGGCCCAGCTCGCCCGCGACGGGGCGTGGCTGCTGGACCGCGCCGCCGCCGGGCGCCTCGGGCACGGGGCGCGGTGAGCGTCCTGGCCGGTGACATCGGGGGGACGCACGCGCGGCTCGCCCTGTTTCCGCTGGACGACCGGGGACCCGCCCGCGAGCCGATCCTGGAGCGCGTGCGTCCGAGCCGCGCGTACGATGGTCCCGTCCCGTTGGTCCGGGCATTCCTCCAGGAGGCGGAGACGCGGCACGGCGCCGATGGCCGCCCGGCCGCGGCCTGTCTCGCCCTCGCCGGGCCGATCGTGGGTGGCGTGTGCCGGCTCCCGAACCTCGGCTGGGAGGTCCGGGTCGCCGACCTGCCGGCGGAGCTCGGGATCGACCGGACGGCCGTGGTGAACGACTTCGACGCGCTGGCGCAGGCGCTCCCCCTGCTCGGGCCGGCGGACCTGGCCGAGCTGCAGGCGGGCGAGCCCGAGGAGGGCGGACCGGTCGCGCTCCTCGGTCCCGGCACCGGGCTCGGTCAGGCCTTCCTCACCTGGGAGGGCGGCCGCTATCGGGCGCACTCCTCGGAGGGAGGCCACGCCGACTTCGCCCCGCGCGATCCCCTGGAGTGCCGACTCCTCCTGCACCTGTCGGATCAGTACGGTCGCGCGTCCTGGGAGCGGGTGCTCTCGGGACCCGGCCTGGTGGACCTGTACGGCTTCTTGCGGGAGGACGGCCACGCCGAGGAGCGCCCCGAGACGAGGCGCCGTCTGGCCTCCGAGGATCCGGCCCGGACGATCTCCGAGCTGGGCATGGCGGGCGAGGACCCGCTGTGCGCGGCGGCGCTGGAGCGCTTCGTCTCCCTTCTGGGTTCCCTGGCCGGCAACCTGGCGCTCACCGTGCAGGCGACCGGAGCGGTCTACGTCGGCGGCGGCATCGCGCCCGACATCCTGCCCGCCCTCCGCGAGGGCGCCTTCCGGCGGGCCTTCCGGGACAAGGGACGCATGGCCGACCTGCTGGAGCGGATCCCCGTGCGGGTCGTGACCGAGCCGCGCGCGGCGCTGTTCGGCGCGGCCTTCCTGGCCGCGGAGTTGACGTGAGCGCGGCGCACGGCCCCGGCGCCGGGGCGGCGGACCCCGCGCGTCCCGCTGCCGCCGAGGCCGCGCCCGGAGCTCCGGGCGCGACCGCCCGGCGGGAGCCCTACCGCCCGATCGAGGACTACGCGGCGATCGGCGATTGCCACGGGGGCGCCCTCGTCGCTTCCGACGGCAGCGTGGACTGGTGCTGTCTCGGCCGCTTCGATGCGGATCCCGTCTTCTTCCGCCTTCTGGATGCGGAGCGCGGTGGACACTTCGCGCTGCGCCCCACCGCAGAGGCGCGGTCGGAGCGCGCGTATCTGCCCGGGACGAACATCCTGCGGACCGAGCACCGGACGGATGCCGGCGCGGTCGCGGTCACCGACTTCATGCCGGTCGGCCGGCGGCGGGGCTCCGGGGTGCACGATTACGTCACCCTGATCGCCCCCTTCCGGCTGGTGCGGATCGTAGAGGGGCTGGAGGGGACGGTCGAGATGTCCGCCGAGTACCGTCCGAGCGTCGCCTTCGGCCGGGAGCGCGCGCGGCTGGAACCGATCGAGGGGGGCGCGCGGGCCGCGCGGGGTCCCCAACTGCGGAGCGACCTGGGCTGGCGGATTCGAGGCGACCTCGCCTCGGCCCGCTTCCGGGTGGGCCCGGGCGAGCGGCGGCACCTGGTGGTCTCCTCGGCGCCGGTGCCGGCCGAAGGTCTGGAGGCGCGCCTGGAGCGCTCCCTCCACATTACCCGCTCGTTCTGGGACGAGTGGTCGGACTACTGCCGCTACAACGGACCCTACCGGAAGGCGGTGGAGCGCAGCGCGCTGACCCTCAAGCTGCTGACCTTCGCCCCCACCGGGGCGATGGTGGCGGCGGCCACCACCTCCCTGCCGGAGGAGATCGGCGGCGTCCGGAACTGGGACTACCGCTTCTGCTGGCTGCGGGACGCGGCCTTCGCGCTCTACTCGCTCGCCGCGATCGGCTACGCGGGCGAGGCGGAGGACTTCTCGCAGTTTTTGTTGCGCGCCTGCTCGGGCGGCCGCGCGCTGCAGGTCATGTACGGGATCGGCGGAGAGACGGAGCTCCCGGAACTCCGCCTCGAGCACCTGGAAGGCTACCGGGGGAGCGCGCCCGTCCGGATCGGCAACGCGGCGTTCGACCAGCGGCAGCTGGACGTGTACGGGCAGGTGATCGACTTCGCCCACCTGTACGAATCGCTCGGGGTCCGCTTCGGCGCGCCGCACCGGAGTCTGCTGCGCCGGCTGGCGGAGCATACCGAGCGTCACTGGCGCGAGCCCGACCAGGGGATGTGGGAGGTCCGCAGCCCTCCGCGGCACTTCGTGCACGGGAAGATCATGGCGTGGGCCGCCTTCGACCGTGCGGCGGAGCTCCTGGGCGACGAAGGGCGGTGGCGGGCCCTGGCGGACGAGGTGGCGGAGGCGGTGCGGACGCGCGGGGTGGACCCGAAGGGAGGCCACCTGCGCCAGGCGTACGAGGAGCCCTCCCCCGACGCCTCGCTGCTCCTCGCGCCCCTCCTGCGCTTCCCGGTGGAGCGCGAGACGTTCGAGCGGACGGTGGCGGCGGTGGAGCAGCGCCTGCGGGCCGGCGACTTCGTACACCGCTACCTGGCGGACGACGGGGTGGCCGGCGGCGAGGGAGCCTTCCTGATCTGCAGCTTCTGGCTGGTCGACGCGCTCCTCGCCCTCGACCGGGTCGACGAGGCGCGGCGTCTGTTCGAGCGACTCCTGGCGCGGGCCAACGATGTGGGGCTCTACGCCGAAGAGATCGACCCGGCCACCGGCGCCTTTCTCGGGAACTTCCCGCAGGCGTTCACCCACCTCGGCCTCATCCAGGCGGCGGTCAACCTCCAGCTGGTCCAGCGCCACGGCGCGGAGGTCATGTGGGGCTCGCACGCCGACCGGGCGCGCCACGCGGTGGAGGCGGTGAGCGGCCCGAGGGCCCTGTGGGCGGCCTTCCGGCGCACTGGACGGGTGGGCCGGCTCTTCTCCTCCCGGGACTCGGAGATGCCGGAGGCGTGGATGGGCGAGGACGGCCTCGAGGACTGGCGGGCCGCGGCGCTCGGCTGGCCGGTCGGGAGCCGGGTCATCCTCTCGCCCTTCGCCGCCTCCCAGGGGGAGCAGCGCCTGCGACGCCGAGGCGACGTCTGACCGAGGTCCGAGGATCCGCCCCGGGACGCCGCGGTCCGCCGGAGGCCGGACGGTCGCCGGAGGCGCGACCCTCGGGCCGCCGCCCGACTCAGGACGAAAAGGCGGCCTTCACCCGGTCCCAGAACCCCGGCTCCTTGCGGTCTGGCTCCGGGGGCGCGGACTCGAGCTCGCGGAGCCGCTCCAGGGCTCGCCGCTGCTCCGCGTTCAGCTCGGTGGGGGTCCAGACGAGCACGCGGACCAGCAGGTCGCCCCGCCCCTGCCGGCGGAGCCGCGGCATCCCGTGGCCGCGCAGCCGGAGGACCTGTCCGCTCTGAACGCCGTCCGGCAGCTCCAGCTCCGCCGTGCCGTCGATCGTGGGGACCTGCAGACGATCCCCGAGCGCCGCCTGGGCGAAGGTGACCGGCAAGTCCAGGACGAGGTCGTCGCCGCGGCGCTCGAATCGGCGGTCCGGCGCCACCTCCACCTGCACGATGATGTCGCCTCGGGGCCCGCCGTTCGGCCCCACGTTGCCCTTCTCCCGCAGCTTCAGGTAATCCTCCGAGGAGATGCCCGACGGGATCTCGACCTTGATCCGCCGCTCCCGGCGCACCCGACCGGCGCCGCGACAGGCCGTGCAGGGGGATTCGATGACTCGGCCCTCGCCCCGGCAATCGGGACAGGGCCGCACGCTCACGAACTGTCCGAGCATGGAGCGCTGCACGTGCCGCACCTGCCCCGCGCCGCCGCAGGTCTGACAGCGGACGGGCGCGCTTCCGGGCTCCGCGCCGGAGCCGTCGCACCGCTCGCAGCGGTCGAGCAGCTTCACCTTGATCGTGCGCTCCGTCCCGCGCGCCGCCTCCTCGAGCGTCAGCTCCACCGAGAGCCGCGCGTCGCTTCCGCGCCGCGGCCCGCTCCGCCGACCCCGGCTCGCCCCGAAAGCCTCGGCGAAGCCGCCCCCTCCGAACTCCCGCATGAAGACCTCGAAGGCGTCCGCGAAGCCGAAGCCGCCGAAGCCCGAGAAGTCCCCCGCGCCGGCCCGTCGTCGCACGCCCTCCGCCCCGTAGCGGTCGTAGACCTGCCGCTTCTCCGGGTCGCGGAGCACCTCGTACGCCTCGGTCACCTCCTTGAAGCGCTCTTCGGCGTCGTCCTCGTCGTTCCGGTCCGGATGGTACCGCATGGCCAGCTTGCGGTACGCCTTCTTGATCGCCTCCCGGTCCGCCTCGCGGGGGACCCCGAGGATCTCGTAGTAGTCCTTCCCCATCCCGCCCATTCCCTCAGGCCTGCGCCAGCTTCGAGAGGAGCGTCGAGGTGCAGTCGACGATCGCCACCACCTTGTCGTAGGGCATGCGGGTGGGGCCGATCACGCCCACAGTGCCCTGCAGCGTGCCGACCGCGTAGTTCGCGGTGACGATCGTCAGGTCCTCCAGCTCCGGCGCTCCGTGCTCCGTTCCGATCGTGACGTGGGGGCTCTGCTCCGTGGTCCGCCCCCCGAGCACCGAGGCGAGCAGCTCCCGCCGCTCCGTCAGCTCGATGAGGGCCCGGAGGCGCTCGCCCGTATGGAACTCGGGCTGCTCGGCGAGGACCGCGGCGCTCCCGAGGTGGATCTCCCGGTCCTGGACCGCCCAGTCGAAGATCTCGGGCCCCGACTGGACGAAGATGTTCACGAGCGAGGAGGCGGCGCGGTCGTCGAGCGCCACGTCTCGGAGCCGCTCGCTGAGCCCCTCCTGGATCTCCGCCAGGGTGCTCCCCGCCAGCCGCTCGTTCAGCACGCGCGCCACCTGATCGAGCAGCTCGCGCGGCAGCTCCCAGGCGAGGTCGATGTACACCGTCCGCACGACTCCCGATTCGAGGCTGAGGACGAGGAGCGCCTTCTCGGAGCTCACCGGCACGAGCTCCAGCCGTTCCAGCACCGCCGAGGCGAGCGCGGGTCCCACCGCGAGACCCAGCTCGCCGGTCAGGAGGCCGAGGACGCGCGCCGCGCGCTCGATCAGGCCTTCCAGCGCCGAGACGTCGCTCGCCGCCAGCTCCTTCTCGATCTGTGCCCGCTGCCGCGCCGGGAGGCGCCGCCGCCCCATGAGAGCGTCCACGTAATAGCGGTACGCCCGGTCCGTCGGCATGCGGCCGGCGGAGGTGTGCGGATGGCTGAGGAAGCCCTTCGCCTCAAGGTCCGCCATGGTGTTCCGGATGGTGGCGGGAGAGACCCCGAGCTCGTACTCGCGACCCAGCCGACGCGAGCCCGCCGGGTTCGCCGTGCGGACGTACGAGTCGATCACGGCCGAGAGGACCGATTTCTCGCGCTCGGTGAGCTTCTCCTGCATCGGGCTGTCGCGCTCTCCTGTCGGTCGTGCTGGGAAGCCGGCCGGCCGCCGCCTCCTCGATCGGAGCGAGAGTCCGACGGTCCGATCCGACCGGTCGGACGGCGTCGGAGCGGCCGCGGGCCGCTATTCGATACGCGCCGCCACCGAACACGTTCCAGTCGGGGCGGGGGGTGGTCAAGCGGAGGAGGACGGTCCGGCTCCGCCGGTCCCGGTCGGCAGGGCGAAGCGGGCGCCCGACCGGCCCTCCACCCTGCCGGCGAGCTCGAGCCGGCAGAGGAGGGCGCGCGTCTCGCCGACGGAGAGCCCGCAGCGCGCCACGAGCTCGTCCAGGCCCGCCGGCCCCTCGGCCAGCCTGCGGAGGAGGGCCGCGGCGGCCTCCGGCGGCTCTCCTCCGCCCGGCGTCGCGGCCGCCTCGGACGCCCCCGCCGTCCCCGCTTCCACCTGCGCGATGGCGCCGGCGGGGGCCCCCGCCGGCGTCTCCATCCCCAGCCCACGGAGCACGTCCGCCACGCCGGTCACCAGTCCCGCGCCGTCCCGGATCATCCGGTGCACGCCCGCGCTCGCCTCCGGACCCACCGGTCCAGGCACCGCGAAGACCTCCCGGCCGAGGTCCAGCGCGTGGCCCACCGTGATGCTGGCCCCGCTTCGCCGCCCCGCCTGCACGACGACGACCGCGTCGGCGAGCGCGGCCAGGATCCGGTTCCGGCGCGGATAGGATCCCGCGCCAGGCGGCTCCGCCGGCTCCATCTCGCTGACCAGCAGCGCCCGCCGCCGCATGGCCCGATGGAGCCTCGGATCTCCCGCCGGGGCGACGTGATCGAAGCCCGCGCCCAGGACGCCGATCGTGCCCCCTTCCGCGTCCAGCGCTCCCCGGTGGGCCGCTGCATCGATGCCGAGCGCCATGCCGCTCACCACCGTCCACCCGAGCGCGACGAAGCCGGTCGCGAGGTCCCGCGCCATGCGGCGCCCGTAGGAGGTGGCGCGCCGCGTGCCGACGATCGTCACGGCCGGCCGGCCGCGGAGCCGACCCGGGCCGAGCAGGAAGAGGAGGATCGGCGGGTCCCGCAGGTGCGTCAGCCGCTCCGGATAGTCGGGCGCCCCGTAGAGGCGCAGGCGGATGCGCCGGGCGGCGAGCGTCTCCAGCTCGCTCGGCGCGGCGGGCGCGAGGCGCTCCAGCGCCCGCCGCAGCGCGGGGCGGTAAGGGCGCTCCGGCCGCTCGCCGGCGGCCGGCGGAACCGGCTCCAGCCTCCGGAATGCCTCGAGGGCGGCGGTCGCCGAACCGCGGGCGTCGACCATGCGGCGGATGCGGACCGGCCCCAGCCCGGGCGCGCGAACGAGTGCCAGCGCCGCCGCCAGCTCGCGCGCGGCCGGTCCCGACACCGGCTCCGCGGTCGCGCGAGCCTCGCCTTCGTTCACGGAACCCGGCTCACGGCGCCCATTCCTCGACGTCCGGAAACTCCTCCTCCTTCTCCGGACCGCGGCGCCGCCGCGCCTTCTCCTCTTGCACTCGCGCCCACAGCGCCTCCAGCGCCTCGGGCACGCCCTCCCGGGTCACCGAGGAGAGCCGGAAGACCGCCCACGCGTCCGCTGCGTGCAGGGTCGGCTCCCGCTCGTCCGGCGGGAGGAGGTCCAGCTTGGTGAGCAGGACGCAATGCGGAAGCCCGGCGAGCGCCGGGTCGTGCGCCCGCAGCTCGCGTCGGAGCAGGTCGTAGGCAGCCTGCGGGTCCGCCTCGTCCACCGGAACCAGGAGCGCCAGCGTCCGCGTGCGCTCGATATGCCTCAGGAACTGGGTGCCCAGCCCCTTCCCGGCGTGCGCGCCCTCGATGATGCCCGGGATGTCCGCGACCGTGAAGGCGCGTCCCCCGGAGAGCTGCACGACCCCGAGGTGAGGCTCGAGGGTCGTGAAGGGATAGTCGGCCACGCGCGGCCGGGCGGCGGACACCGTGGAGAGGAAGGTGGACTTGCCGGCGTTCGGGGGGCCGACGAGCCCCACGTCGGCGATCAGCTTCAGCTCCAGCTCGATGCGGCGCTCCTCGCCCCATTCCCCCGGCTCCCACTCGCGCGGCGCCTGGCGGGTGGCCGTGGCGAAGGAGGCGTTCCCCCGTCCGCCCCGGCCGCCGCGGGCCACCCGAAGGGTCTCCCCCTCCTCGAGCAGCTCCCCGAGCCGCTCTCCCGTGTCCGCGTCGCGCACGACGGTGCCGAGCGGCACGGGAAGGATCAGGTCGTCGCCGTCGGCCCCTTTCCGGTTGCTCCCCTCGCCATGCCCGGCCCGCCCGGCCCGGTAGTGCTCCCGGTATCGGTAGTCGAGCAGGGTGTCGAGGTTCGGGTCGGTGCGAAGCACCACGTCCCCTCCATCTCCGCCGTCACCCCCGCTCGGGCCCCCGCGGGGCACCCCCTTCTCGCGCCGGAAGGCGCAGGCCCCGGCGCCGCCCGCGCCCCCCGTCACCCGGATCCGCGCGAAATCGATGAACATCAGTCCGTCCCGCTCGAGGCCCGGCGCCGCACCTCGCCCCAGAGACGCCGCGCCGCCGCCGCATCCTCGGCCGAGGCCGCGCGGGCCAGCCCGACCTCGAGGGCCGAGGAAACCGCATCGGGCGGCGCGCCCAGATGAAGCGCGCCTCGCAGGTGCGAGTGGAGCTGCGGCAGGTGCCCCGCCGCGGCGAGCAGGGCCACGACGCAGAGCTCGCGGCGGACCGGGTCGAGGCCCGGCCGCGAAAGGACCTTCCCGTAGCCCTCTTCGACCATCCAGCGGTCGAGCGCCGGGTGGAGCCGCCGCACCCGGCCGCGCAGCTTCTCGTAGGCCGAGCCGTACACCCGCCGGCAGAGCGCCTCGCCCCGGCGGCGCCACGCCGCGCCACCCGTGCGCGCCTCCTCGGGCGCGTCCGGCGGCTCGGCTCCGCACCCGGCGCGCCACACGGCCATCGCGCGCAGCACGGGCGGAAACCCGACGAACAGATAGGCCTGGAGCAGCGCCTCCTCCACCTCGCGGACGGCGAGGCGCTCCTCGCCGGCCGCCCCGAGCGCGGCCTCCACCGCCCGGCGGTCGCCCGCCCCGAGCGCGGCGGAGAGCTCGATCAGCGTCCGTCCGTCGGCCACGGCCGCGCCGTGCGCCCCGCCTACAGCCGCCCCGCCACCGGGACGGCCCGCGGGTGCGCTTCCGCGTCCAGGCGACCCACCGTGCGACCCTGCGTGTTCAGCAGCGGCGGACGCGCCGCCCCGGCGAGCGCCTCCCGCGCTCCCGCATCCAGCAGCTCCAGCCCGGCGAGCATCGCCACCAGCGCGGGGCCCACCGCCCGCCGGCCCCCGTCCGCCACCTTCAGCGCGCACCCCCACCCCGCCTCCACGCCGGCGGCGCAGAAGACGCCCTCGGCGCCTTCCTTGGCCAGCACCCGCCCGCCGGTCGCGCGCATGACCTCGGTGGCGAGCCCGCCGACGCCCGACACAAGGTCGGGCTGGGACGTCATCGCCCCGACAACCGCCCGCGGCGCCGCCGCCGAGGCGCGCGCCAGGCGCGCGTAGGCGCGGGCCATCTGACGGAGGGACAGGTAGGGCGTCGGCACCCCGCAGCCGTCCACCGCCCACCGGACGGTCGCCGGATCCAGGTCCAGCCAGGGGCGGAGCGCCTGGCGGATCCGCGCCTGCACCGGGTGGTCGAAGGCGTCGTAGCCCTCGGTCCGCCAGCCGCGATGGCGGGCCACGCAGAGCATCCCGGCGTGCTTCCCGGAGCAGTTGTTGTGCAGCCGGCCCGGCGCGCGGCCTTCGCGGCGCAGCGCGGCGGCCGACTCCTCGTCCGTGGGAGGGTGGGGACCGCAGGCGAGCGCCGCCTCCGACAGCCCCAGCCGCTCCAGCATCGCCGCCGCGAGCGCCACGTGGGACGGCGTCCCGCGGTGGGACCCGCAGGCGAGCGCCAGCTCGGCGGGGCCGTAGCCCGACGACTCCGCCGCCCCGTCCTCGACGAGCGGCAGCGCCTGGAAGGGCTTGAACGAGGAGCGCCAGTAGGCGAGCAGCCCCGGGTCGCCGAACTGCACCTCCTCCCCGTCCCGTAGCCCGACGACGACGCCGTGGACCCGGTGGACGGACTCGGTCTCCTCGCCCCGGATCGCCCGCACCCGGACCGGATGCCCCCTCACCCGTCGTCCTCCCGCACACCCTCCCCGCCGGGCGCGGCGACGCCCGCGCGCCCCGCGAGCGCCCGGGCGGTCCGGCTGTCCGGCGGCAGGTCCGCCCGCAGGCGTGCGAGGTCCTCGGGCACGTCCACATCGTACCAGTCGGGCAGCTCGATCCGCGTCAGCCCAGCCGATTCGGCGCGGCGCCGGGTCCGCGCCAGCACGTCGGGCGTGGACCATGGGATGTCCCGGAAGAGGACCGCCGCGTCCGGCCAGGCGGTCCGGCGCAGACCCACGGCGTAGTACCCGCCATCCCGGGAGGGGCCGAGGACCAGCGGGGCCGACCCGAGGGCGTCCAGCCCGCGGCCGAGATGGGTGGCGGGGAGGCTGGGGTGGTCGCTCCCGGTGATCAGGACGTGGTCGGTCCCTTCGGCGAACGCCGCCTCGAACGCCCCCCGGAGGCGCGCGCCCAGGTCCCCGCTCGCCTGCCAGCGCAGCCGGACGCGCGGGTAGCGCTCCGCCAGCGCCTCGGCCCCGGGCCGCCGGGGCACCCAGAGCTCCACCGCGGCGTCGGGCACGGCGCGGGCGGCCCGCAGGGTGTCGTCCAGGAAGGCGCGGTAGAGCTCGGCCGCACCCCGTTCCCCCAGAAGCGGGGCGAGCCGCGTCTTGGTCCTTCCCGCCTCCGGCCAGCGGCCGAAGACGAGAAGGCGACGCGCCGGGCCGGCTCGGCGGCCCGCCCGGCGCGGCGCGGTCACGGGCTGGGCGGCTCCGAGCGGCCGGCTTCGGCCTGCGCGAGGGCGAACAGCGCCTCCGGCGAGTCCGCCGACCGGAGCAGCGCCAAGGCCCGCCCGACCTGGAGGTCCCGACCGAGCGAGAACCGGAGTCGCGCGGTCTCGCCGAACGCCGCGTTGGCGATCTCGCGGCCGAGCAGGAAGTCCACGAAACCCGAGGCCTCTTCGTACAGCTCCCGGTCGACCTCCACGCCCGTCTCGCGCAGCTGTTCGAAAAACGCCCGGCGCATGGCGGGGGTCACCTGGAAGTCCGACCGGAGGTCCGGGCGGTCCTGCGACCACCGCACCCCGAAGCGGAAGGCGGCGTCGGTGAGCGACACGCCGCTCGTCACTATGGTGGAGCGGAAGAGCTGCTCACGCGTGGTGAGCGTGTCCGGCATCACGATCAGGTCGGGGGTGATCCCGCCGCCTCCGTAGACGACCCGGCCGCGCTCCGTCCGGTAGGCTTCGCGCTCGGTCGTGTCGACCCGGGTGGCCACCGGCTCCCCGTCCATCGAGACCGCCTGCGCGATCACCTCGGAGAGGCGGCCCTCCTCGCCGTGGTCCTTCTGGATGGAGCGGCCGGTCGGCGTGTACCACTTGGCCGTGGTGACCTTCAGGTGGTTGCCGCCCGACAGCCCGTACAGGGTCTGCACGGAGCCCTTGCCGAAGGTGGGCGTGCCGACGATCAGCGCCCGGTCGTGGTCCTGCAGGGCGCCGGCGACGATCTCCGAGGCGCTGGCGCTGAAGTCGTTGACCATCACGACGAGCGGCAGGTCCTGATACGCCTCGCCGGAGGGGGCGCGATACACCTGGTTCTGGTCCGTGAGCCGGGAGCGGGTCGCCACCACCTCGGCGCCCTGCGGCAGGAAGAGGTCGGCGACCGCGATCCCTTCCTCCAGCAGCCCGCCCGGGTTCTCCCGCAGGTCCAGCACGATCGAGGCGGCCCCCTGCTCGAGCAGCCCGTCGATCGCCCGGCGGACCTCCCGGCGGGCCTCGCGGCTGAAGGGGTCCAGCTTCACGTAGCCGACGCGCTCGTCGAGCAGGAAGGCCTGCACGGCCTCGACGTGGATGTCCTCCCGCTCGATCGTGAAGCGGAGGGGCCGGTCCACGCCCACGCGCGCCACCGTGATCGTGACCTCGCTGCCCTGCGGCCCGCGGAGCACCTGGACGGCCTTGGTGGTGCTCCAGCCCTCGGCCGACTCGCCCTCCACCTCGATGATGCGGTCCCCGGTGGCGAGGCCGCGGCGCTCGGCGGGGGTGTTCGGGAGGACGCCCACCACCGTGATCCAGGAGTCCTTGGACTCGATCCGGATGCCGAGCCCGCCGTAGTTCCCGGTGGTGCTGAGCTGCAGGTTCTCCCACTCCTCCGGGGTCAGCATCGACGTGTAGGGATCGCCGAGCTCCCGCAGCATGCCGTTGATCGCCATCTGGTAGAGGTCGGCGGGGCTCGTCTCGTCCACGTACCGCTCGGCGACCAGCCGATGGACCTCCTCGAACAGGCGGCCCTTCTCGAACACGCCCTCGCCCTGCTCCACGCTCTGCTGGAGCAGCCAGCCTCCGCTGGCCAGGGAGATGACGGCCACCACGAGCGCGGGAACCCACGATCGCTGCAACTTCATGCGTCCTCCGTTGGCGCGCTTTCGCTTCCGGCCGAGCGGTCCCGGGACGCCCGACCGCCTCGCGGCGACACCCCCGCGCCGCCGCGCTCGGACTGCTCTCGTAAACCCTGTTTGAACGGGAATGTTTCCGGCCATCGGACGGCCAGGGCGGCCAGGATGTCGGCCTCCACCGCCTCGACGGGCCGGCCGCTGTCCACCACCAGGACGTCGGGGTCGTCCTCCGCCAGCTCCCGGTACGCGCGGGCGACGCGGCGGTGGAAGGGGCGACCGGCCCGCTCCATCCGGTCCGCCTCCCCGCTTTTCCGGCGCAGGCCCGCCTCCGGGTCGACCGCGAGCAGCACGACCGCATCGGGCCGCAGCCCGCCCGTGGCGACGCGGTTCAGACCGCGGACCGTCTCGAGGCCGAGCCCCCGGCCCACGCCCTGGTACGCGAAGGTCGACAGCTCGTAGCGGTCCGCCACCACCACCTCGCCCGCCTCGAGCGCCGGGCGGACGACCCGCCGGACGAACTCGGCGCGGGCGGCGAGGATGAGGAAGAGCTCCGCCTCCGCGGAGATCTCGAGCGCCGGATCGAGCACGATGCGCCGGATGCGCTCGCCCGCCTCGGTGCCCCCGGGCTCGCGGACCAGGCGGCACGGGATCCCCGCCTCGTCGAGCCGCTCCGACAGGCGCCGGGCGTGGCTGGATTTCCCCGCGCCCTCCACGCCCTCGAAGACGATGAACAGGCCGCCGCCGGCGGTCACCCCGAGCCCCCGCGCGTCAGTCGTAGTACTCGACCCCGAGGTGGGTGATCTGCTCCTCCCCTCGCAGCCAGCGCAGGGTGTTCTTGAGCTTCCAGTGCTGGATGAACAGGTCGTGCTCCGGGTAGAGGTCCGGCGCCACCTGCGGGCTCTTGAAGTAGAAGGAGAGCCACTCCTGGATGCCGGCCATGCCCGCCCGCCGGGCGAGGTCCAGGAACAGGGCCAGATCCAGCACGATCGGGGCGGCCAGGATCGAATCCTTGCACAGGAAGTCGATCTTGATCTGCATCGGGTAGCCGAGCCACCCGACGATGTCGATGTTGTCCCACCCCTCCTTGTCGTCGCCGCGGGGCGGGTAGTAGTTGATCCGCACCTTGTGGTAGAAGTCCCGGTAGAGCTCCGGGTAGAGGTCCGGCTGGAGGATGTAGTCCAGGACGCCCAGCTTCGATTCCTCCTTGGTCTTGAAGGACTCCGGGTCGTCCAGCACCGCCCCGTCCCGGTTGCCCAGGATGTTCGTGGAGAACCAACCGCGAAGGCCCAGCATCCGGGCCTTGAGCCCCGGCGCCAGGATCGTCTTCATCAGGGTCTGGCCCGTCTTGAAATCCTTCCCGGCGATCGGGACGTCCATCGCCTGCGCCAGGTCGGTCAGGGCTGGAATGTCCACCGTCAGGTTCGGGGCGCCGTTCGCGAACGGCACGCCCTCCTTGAGTGCCGCCCAGGCGTACAGCATGGAGGGGGCGATCGCGTCGTGATCGCCCTCCATCGCGCGCTCGAACGCCTCGAGGCTCCCGTGCACGGCCTCGTCCCGCTTCAGGTAGACCTCGGTGGAGGCGCACCAGATGATGACCACCCGGTCGCAACCCTCCGCCTCACGGAACCGGCGGATGTCCTCGCGCACCTGCTCCGCCAGCTCCCGCTTGTTCTCCCCGCGCTTCACGTTCGGCCCGTCGAGCTTCTTCACGTATCGGGCGTCGAAGACGGCCGGCATGGGGCGGATGCCCCGGAGGAAGTCCTCCATCGGCTCGATGTCGCGAGGCTCCAGGACCCCGGCCACCTCGGCCGATTCGAACGCGTCGTCCGGGATCGGGTCCCAGGCGCCGAAGACGAGGTCGTCCAGGGCCGCCAGGGGCACGAAGTCCCGGATGAGCGGGGCCCGCGCCTCGGTCCGCTTCCCGAGCCGGATCGTGTTGAGTTGGGTGAGCGAGCCGATCGGACGCGCCCGGCCCCTCCGGATCGCCTCCACCCCGGCCACGAACGTCGTGGAGACGGCGCCGAGACCCACCAGCAGCACCCCCAGCCGGCCCTCGGCCGGCGCGATCTCCACCCCTCCCCTGCGGCTGTATCCCTCGATCTTCTCGGTCACGGACGCACGTCCACTCTGTAGGATTCGCCTGCTCCGGCGCCCTGAGCGTTCCCGGCGCCGGACTCCTTCGCGTTCTCCCCCCCCGCCGACCACCCGGCCCTCTCCGAAGGCGCCCGGGGCGGGGTGTGACGGTACACCCACCAGATCCGCTGCACGACCGTCACGTGCGTCAGCACGGCCAGCAGCACGATCACCGCGCTCAGCGCCAGCCCGCGCACGCCGAGGATCGTCGCCTCGCCGAACAGCAGCGCGGCGAAGCCGATCAGCACGACCCGCTCGGCCCGCTGCATCAGCCCCACGTCGCACGGCACGCGCAGCCCCTCGGCCCGGGCCCGGGTGTAGCTGATCATGAGCGAACCGGCCAGCGCGAGCACGACGATGTAGATCATGCCCACGTCGCCCGGCTCCTGCCGGTAGTCGTTGTACAGGGAGAGGAGCCCCAGGTAGACGACGATCTCGGAGAGCCGGTCCAGCGTCGAATCGTAAAAGGCGCCGAAGGCCGAAGCCAGGCCGGTGCGGCGCGCCACCGTGCCGTCGAACAGGTCGAACAGCCCGCCGAGCAGGATCAGCGCCCCGGCCGTGCGGACGTTCCCCTGGTGGAAGAAGAAGCCGGACGAGCAGGTGACTGCGAACCCCAAGGTGCTGAGGAGGTTGGGGTGGACCCGCCGGCGGGTGAGAAAGGCGATGACCGGTTCGGCCGCGGCGCGGAGCGCCCGTTCCAGGAGGGCCCGGATCCGTTTCATGTCGGCGGGACCCCCGGTCAGGTGGGCAGGATGATCCGGCTTTCCTCGCCCTTCTGGATGCCCTTCCCGATCGCCCGGTGCACACGCTCCATCAGCTTGTCGAAGTTCTCCTGGGCGGAGATCAACGACTGGTAGCGCGAGCTGCGCTGGATCCTCTCCTGCAGCTCGGAGAACTCCTGCCGGATCGCCTCCGGCGGCTCCTCGCCGCGGCGCGCGTGCTCGAGCACGCCGTCCTGGAGCTCCCGGAGTCGGTTCAGGGTCTCGGTGGCCTCGCGGTCGTCGCCGATCTCCCGGCTCGCCGAGCGCAGGTACGCGTACTCCGCCGTCTGCGAGATGATGCGGCCGAGCTCCTCGGCCTTCTCGAACATGCGCTCCCGCGCGTCCTTCCCTTCCATGGCCGTCCCTGTGTGGGGTCGTCGGAAGCCGCTGCGAACGCGGGGCGGATGCCGCTCCGTGCGTCCGCCCGCAACCGTAAAGTATAACCCGGTCCGCCCGCCCGTGCGAACGGGCCGTGCGCGCCCTCGGGCTCACCCTTCCGCAGGCACCGCGCGGACGAAGCGCTCCCGGGCGGCCAGGTCGCGCGCCACCTCCACCGCCGCCCAGCGACCCGAGGAGACCAGGAGTCGACGCACGGCCTCCCCCTGCCCGGACCCGATCTCCAGGAACAGCGCGCCCCGAGGCGACAGGTGGGAAGCGGCGCCCTCGATCACCTCCCTGACCAGCGCGAGGCCGTCCGGGCCGCCGCGGAGCGCGACCGCCGGCTCGTGGTCGCGCACCTCGGTCGGAAGGCGCTCCCACTCGGCGTCCGACACGTACGGAGGGTTCGAGACGACGAGGTCGAAGCGCTCCTCCGGATCCACGGCCGACCACACGGCCCGGGCGGCGACGCGCCGGAGCTCCAGCCGATCCGGGTCCACCGCGGCGCGCGCCCGGTTCTCGGCCGCCTGCTCCAGCGCCTCCGCCGAGACGTCCAGCCCGACCGCCCGCTCCACGATCCCCTCGGCGAGGAGGGCGAGCGCGATCGCGCCCGAGCCCGTCCCCACGTCGAGCGCCGCCGCGAGCGGCGCGCGATCCCCCGCCCAGGCCGCGATCCGGTCCACCAGCTCCTCGGTCTCCGGCCGCGGGATCAGGGCGCGCCGGTCGCAGCGGAGCGTGAGGCCGCGGAAGGCGACCGTGCCCTCGATGTGCTGGAGCGGCTCCCCGGCCTGCCGGCGCGCCAGGGCGCGGGCCAGGCGGCCCGCCTCGACCGGTTCGAGCCGCCGCTGCGGCGTCCGGAGCAGGCCCGCACGGTCCTCGCCGACCGCCCAGGCGACCAGGCGCTCCGCCTCGACGCCGGGGCTCTCGAGCCCCGCCGCCTTCAACTCACGCCGCGCGCCCCGCACGGCCTCCCGGCGGGTGGGCCCCGGGGGGCGGCGCGCCGGGGGCGGCTCCCCGTCGCGCGGGCGGCCGGGACGCCGTCCGGCGCGGCCCTCCGACCCCGGCCCCTCAGCCGATGGCGGCCTCCAGACGCTCCTCCATGCCGGCGACCCGCAGGGCCTCGATCAGCTCGTCCAGGTCGCCGTCCAGGATCGCCTCGAGCCGATGCGTCGTGTAGCCGATCCGGTGGTCCGTCACCCGGCTCTGGGGGAAGTTGTACGTCCGGATCTTGGCCGACCGGTCCCCGGTCCCGACCTGCAGGCGCCGCTCCCGGGCGCGCGCCGCCTCCTGCTCGGCCACCCGGAGGTCGAGGAGTCGGCTCCGCAGCACCTTGAGCGCCTTCGCCTTGTTCTTGTGCTGCGACTTCTCGTCCTGGCAGCTCACCACCAGCCCGGACGGCAGGTGGGTGATCCGCACCGCCGAGTCGGTCGTGTTCACCGACTGCCCCCCCGGACCCGAGGAGCGGAAGACGTCGATCTTCAGGTCGGAGGGATCGATCTCCACGTCCACCTCCTCCGCCTCCGGCAGCACGGCCACTGTGGCGGCCGAGGTATGGATCCGGCCGCCGCTCTCGGTCTCGGGGACCCGCTGCACCCGGTGCACCCCGGACTCGTAGCGCAGGCGGCCGTACGCGTCCGGCCCGCGCACCAGGACGACCACCTCCTTGAGCCCGCCGAGGGCGCCCTCGCTCGTGTCGGCCACCTCCACCGCCCAGCCGCGCCCCTGGGCGTAGCGGGTGTACATCCGGTACAGGTCGGCGGCGAACAGGGCCGCCTCGTCGCCGCCCGTGCCGGCCCGGATCTCGACCACGGCGGGACGGTCGTCCAGCGGATCGCGCGGCACCAGGAGCCGCCGCACGGCGGCCCGCTCGGCCTCGCGGCGCGCCTCCAGCGCCTCGGCCTCGGCGCGGGCCAGCGCCGCCAGCTCGTCGTCCTCCGCCGTGCGGGCGACCTCGCGCGCCTGGTCCAGCTCGTCCAGCAGCTTGAGGAACGCGGCGCCGCGCTCCACCGCCTCCTCCAGCTCGGCGTGCTCCCGGGCCAGCGCGCGGAGGCGCTCCCGGTCGGCCAGGACATCCGGGTCCGCCATGAGATGCGCGACCTCGTCGTGACGGCGGATCCGATCCCGGATCCGGTCCGCCAGCCGGCCGTCCTGCTCGCGTCCGTCGCTTTCGCTCATTGCGCTCGCGGCGCTGGGGGAAACGGAAAACGCCCGGATCCCGGGCGACCGGGGTCCGGGCGAGAGCGCCCCTCCCGAACGCCGGGAGGGGCGGGGCGGAGCTACGCCTCCTCGGCCTCGCCCGCCTTCTCGGCGGGCGCCGGGGCGGCGCCCTCCTCCGCCTCCGCTTCCGCCGCCCGGGCGGCGCGGGCCTCCGCCGCGGCCTGCTCGGCCGCGAGGTTCGCGGCGCGGATCTCCTCGGGCAGCTCCTGGGCCTCGCCCTCGGCCTCCCGGTCCGCGACCTCCTCGGCCACGCGCTCCGCGTCGCCCTCCATGCCGTACTTGGCCATGAAGCGCTCCACGCGGCCGGCCGTGTCGACCAGCTTCTGCCTGCCGGTGAAGAAGGGGTGGCAGTGGGAGCAGATCTCCACGTGCAGCTCGTCCACCGTGGCGCGCGTCTCCGTCACCCGACCGCAGGCGCAGGTGATCCGGGTCACTTTGTATTCGGGATGGATGCCCGCCTTCATGCTCGACTCTCCTGATCCTGGAACCTCGACGAACCGCCGATCGCGCTCAGCGGCACTCCTCGCTCACCATCTCGCCTTCGATCACGACGGCGCACACGCGCGTCGTGTACTCGAAGGGCGGACCGTCGTACACCACGACGTCTCCGTCCTTCCCTACCTCGATGGACCCGATCCGATCCTCCAGCCCGAGGATGCGGGCGGCGTCCAGCGTCACCGCCGCCAGCGCGTCCCGCGGCGCCAGCCCGTACGCGGTGGCGACCGCCGCCTCGAACAGCACGACCCGGGTCTTCGGCACGTAGCTCTCGTACCCGCTCTGGAGGGCGAAGGGGATGCCGGCCTCGCGGAGGCGCGCGGCCGTCTCGAACGTCGCGTTCTCGAGACTGCCGGCCTGGCGCGCCATGGTGGGGTGGAGGAGGACGGGCACGCCCGCCGCGCGGATCTCGTCCAACACCATCCAGGCCTCGGCGGCCCCGTCCAGCACGAGCCGGAGGTCGAACTCCTCGGCCAGCCGGAGGGCGGCCAGGATCTCGGAGACCTGCTGCGCCGTGACCAGCGCCGGGAGCTCCCCATCCAGCACGCGGACGAGCACTTCCTTCTCGAGGCTCCGCGCGGGCCCCTCTCCCTCGTCCGTCTCGGCCCGCTTCCGCCGGTACTCCTGCGCGTCGATCAGCGCCTGGCGGAGCATCGCCACGCCCTTGGACCGGGTGCCGGCCCGCTCGGCGAAGTTCCGCGTCACGTCGCGGCCGAACGTCATGGCGACCATGGCGACCGAGTCGACGATCGCCTCGCCGACCGTCTCGCCGCGCGTCTTGACGACCATCGTCTGACCGCTGACCAGCGCGCCCGGCCCGTGGCCCGTGTGGACGGTGGTGACCCCGAAGCCGCGCAGCCATTCCACCAGCGGCTCGCGCGCGTTGTAGGCGTCGAAGGCGCGCAGGGCCGGCTGGATCGGGCGCTCCCGGTCCAGCTGGTCCTGATCGTGGGCCGCGTTCAGCCAGCCGGCCAGCCCGACCACGCTGTGGCCGTCCACCAGCCCGGGGGTGGCCGCCCGGCCCTCCACCACCCGCCACCCTTCGGGCACCGGGACCTCCGAGGCGGGACCGACCCGCTCGATGCGCCCGTCGGCCCCGATCAGCACCACCCCGTCCGGGAGGGGGTCGCCGGCGACCGTGTGGACGGTGTCCGCGCGCACCGCCACCTGGGCGCCGACCTCCGCCGGGACGGCCCCGACCGCCAGCGCCGCCCCGAGGCCCACGCCCCAGCCCGCGCGCGCCAGGCGAACGCCGCCGCGACCGCCCCGACGCTCCACGCCCCCCGCCCCTGCCGTGATGCGACCCATCAGTGTCCCTCCATGCCCTCGTGCGGGTTCACGCCGCGCCGGTCCCCCACCCGGAAGCCTCCCACCGCGTAGGGCCGGTCCTCCGGATCCTCGAGGTCGAACACCTTGCCGCCCTCGACCCAGGTCTGGAGCACGCGGGTGGAGACGCGGAACGGATCGCCGGACAGGACCACGAAGTCCGCGTCCTTGCCGACCTCCAGGGTGCCGATGCGGTCCTCCAGGTCCATCATCCGCGCCCCGGCCAGGGTGAGGCCCTCCAGGGCCGCTTCGCGCGACATGCCGGCCCGCACGGCCAGCGCGCCCGAGCGGAGGAACTGCCGGGAGTCGGTGATCCAGTCGTCCGTGTGGAAGCCGACGACCGCCCCCGCCTCCTCCAGCGCCCGTCCGGTCGTCATCGACAGCCGGATCGCCTCCAGCTTGCCGCCCGGGGCGTCCACCACGATGATCGATGAGGGGACGCCGGCGGCCGCGATCTCCTCCGCCACCATCCAGCCCTCACTCACGTGCTGAAGGACGAGCCGGAAGCCGAACTCCCGCTGGAGACGGAGCACGGTCAGGATGTCGTCGTGCCGATGGGTGTGGTGGTGCACCACGCGGCGGCCGTCGAGCACCTCGACCAGGGCCTCCATCTCCAGATCGCGGTCGGGCCGGCGGGTCGGGTCGTCCTCGGCGGCCCGGATCTTGTCCCGAAATTCCTCGGCCTTGACGAAGGTCTCGCGGACCATGGCCGCCGCCTTGGCCCGCGTCCCCGGGAGCGGCGGGTCGCCGCGGGGGTTGGTGCCGTTCGCCATCTTCATCCCGCCGCACACGTCGCGCAGCACGTCCTCGCAGTAGAGGAGGTCGTAAATGGTCCTCGCGGGCCGGAGCTTCAAGTACACGGTCTGGCCGCTCATCAGCCGCCCCGATCCCGGCATCACGTTCACGGTGGTGATCCCGCCGGCCCGCGCCCGATGAATCCCGTCGTCGCGGGCGTCCAGGGCGTCCAGGATCCGCACGGATGGGTGCAGGGCCGCCGACCGGTCCCCGCCGTCGCCGCTCCCGATGTGCGAGTGCGTGTCGACGAGCCCCGGCACGATCACCCGGCCCGCGACGTCGTGCCGCTCGGCCTCGGCCGGGATCTCGACCTCGCTCCGGGAACCGACCGCCACGACCCGACCCTCCCGCACCACCAGGGCGCCGTCCGGGATCGGCGGCCCGGCGACCGGAAGGATCTCGGCCCCGACGAAGGCGACCGGGGTCTCCTGGGCGGCCGCGGCCGGCGGCCCGGCCATCAGGGTGAGGAGGAGCAGCATCCCGGCGCCGGACGCTCCGAGAAGTCGGCTCATTCGCGTCTCCTGCATCGGTTCGCGTCGTGGGTCCGGCCGGCGCCGGAGCGCGGATCGTCCTCGCGCTCCCGGGGCCCGGCCGTCGTCGGAAGGGAGCCAAACTGCGGCGGCGGGCGACTCCGCGGCAAGCCGGCCGCCCTCGCGGCCCTGCTGCTGGCCGCGTCGTGGGCGCCGGGCGCGGAGGCCGACGCTCAGGAGCCCTCCGCCCGCGAGGCCGCCCCCTCGCCTCCGGTGGACACCGCCTCCCTGGCGGAGGGGCGCCTGGCGGAGATGCGGACCCGCTACCGGCCGGGCTTCCTCTTCATCCGCGTCGACGCGGTGGACGTCCGGGTCCGCTTCGGACCCGAAACGGTCGCGCGCTTCCGCTCGGCCGTCGCCGAGGCGGATGGGGCGGAGGCGCTCCGCGACTCGCTCGCGCGCGCCGCCTGGCGGGCCGACGACGCGTTCGCCGAGCTCGAGTTCCTGCGGCGGGTCAGTCTCGAGCAGTTCCTCGACGCCACCCGCGAGAACCTGGACCGGGCGGCGGACGCCGGGATCCTGCCGGAGCCGGACGCGCGGCGGATCGCCGCCGACCTGCCCGGCTGGTTCGACTTCCTGCGCGACCGCGGGATCCGAGACGGAGACCGGCTCCTCTACCGGATCCGCGGTGACACCCTCCGCACGCTCTTCCTCGCCGCCGATGGCGACGTCCTGCTGGACCAGACCGACGTGGGCCCCGAGCGGCGGCGGGCCGTCCTCGGGGGCTATTACGCGCCTGGCTCGGACTTCCGGGAGGGGCTGCTGGACGGCCTGCTCTCGCCCGAATAAACCAAAAATCCG
Source organism: uncultured Gemmatimonadota bacterium (assembly GCA_964613475.1). Lineage (GTDB taxonomy): Bacteria > Gemmatimonadota > Gemmatimonadetes > Palauibacterales > Palauibacteraceae > CAZTGV01. Next base: position 44,266 of record CAZTGV010000003.1, on the reverse strand, counting down.
TCCGCCTCCCCGGCTCTCCCTCCGGGCTTCCTCGAAAGCCCGAGATACGGCGCGGACCTTGCGCCATCGAGACTTACGGCCGCAGGACGAGGGTCCGATGGCTCGCTGGGGCGCTCCGCCGAGCGTCGACCGGCGCGGATACGGAGCTTGACGGTGCGCGCCCTGTCACGGGCGCCGTGACACATACGAGGAGCGACAGGCCATGAGTCAGCAAAGTTTGGACACCCGGAAGCGGCGGGCCGCGAACATGCCCCGGGGAAGCGCGGCCGCGGGGCTGATCGCGATCGCGGCGCTGGCGCTGGCGCCGGCGTTCGCGACCGCGCAGGAGCCGGTGCCGCCGGACGAGCGCGACGACCGCTGGGACGATGACGTGGTCGTCGCCGACCACGAGCGGGGATTCAGCTTCGACGCCCGGGCGGGGACGAGTCTGCCGGCCGGCGACCTCAACGACCTCGCGGACCCCGGATTCGGCGCGGGGCTCGGCTTGGCCTTCCACCTGTCGCCCCAGTTCGCGCTGCGGCTGGACGGCGACATGAGCCGCCTCTCCGAGGTGGACGCGGATGAGTTCGAGGAAGGCGTCGAAGACTTCTTCGAAGGCGACCTGAACCTGTGGCACTACGGGGGAGGCTTCCAGTTCAACCTCGCGGACCCGCGGAGGTCGAGCTGGGACTTCCTGGTGATGCTGGGCGCGGGCGCCACGACGATCGACCCGAACCAGCCGACGGCTTCCGAGCCGCAGGTGCAGGGGCAGACGACGCGGTTCACCGCGAATGGCGGTGTCCGGGTCGGCACCCGGCCGACGGAGAACGTGGGCATCTTCCTGCGGGGGACGAGCTACGCGATCTTCCTGCAGGACGATGACTTCGTGGACGGCGACCTCGACGAGGCCACCCGCGACATGTGGTGGGCCTTCCCCGTGCAGCTCGGGGTCGAGCTGACCATCTGACGCCTGACTGAGGGCAGTCGGACGGCGGCGGGCGAGCGCCCCGGTACGGGGTGAGCCGCCCGCCCCGACCTGAGCGCACGCATCACGGCTCCCGGCGCGGGGGCCGACCGCCACGCCCGACGGGCGAGCAGGCGGTCGGCTCAGGCGTGCGGGAGCCGTTCTATGAGCCTTCGGGGCGTCGCTCGTCCACGAAGGTCCGGACGGCCTCCGAGAGCCCGCCGTTCTCGAGCTCCAGACCGGCGCTGCGAGCCCGACGAACCGCTTCTTCGCCGTCCAGCCCGAGCCGAATCCCCTCGTGGATCGCCGCCATGGCCGCGGCCCGGCCGCCGATTCCGCAGTGCACGAACACGGGGCTCGGCAGGTCCTCGACCGCGGCGTGGAACCGGTCGACCTCCGAGGGCTGGATCTCCTCCGCGTCCACCGGGAGGTGGAAGTACTCCAGGCCGAGCGCGCGGACCCGCTCCCCCTCCTCATCGGGCGTGGGGAGCGTCTCGGAGCCCTCCGCTTCGCGGGAGAGGCGGAGGTCGATCACGGAGCGGAAACCCTCCTCGGCGAGCCGTTCCAGCTCCTCCGGCCGGGGCGTCCCGCCGACGGCCAGCTCTCCGATCCTGCGGTGGTCGCGTTTCGCATCCATATGTATCCCAAATAGCTGGAGTGGGTAATATGATTTGATTTCGAGAACGGCGGGGCGCTCGGCCGCCGGACCACGAACCGCGGCGCCCGGGTCGGCCCCTCCGGGTTTCCGGGTTGCAAGGGACGAGCCGGTCGGCGCGCGCTCCGTGGCTCCTCCTGCCGCGAAAGGGTGGGCCTCCGCACGGGCCGCCGGCTCGGTCCCTGAACGGGCCGCGGGTCGGTACCCGCACGGGCCGCCGGGACGGTCGCGCTTGAGCCCGCCGGTCGGGCGCTCGATCTTCCTGCATGCCCACGTCCGACCCGCTCGCGGGATACCGCGGCCGTCGCTCGCCCGAGAGGACGCCCGAGCCGTTCGGCTCGGCGGGCGCCGGCGCCGGCCGGTTCTGCATCCAGAAGCACGCGGCGACGCGCACGCACTACGACCTGCGCCTCGAGCTGCGGGGGGTGCTGAAGTCCTGGGCGGTCCCGAAGGGCCCCTCGCCGGATCCGGCCGAGAAGCGGCTCGCCGTGCAGGTCGAGGACCACCCGCTGTCCTACGTGGACTTCGAGGGCGTGATTCCGGAGGGCGAGTACGGGGCCGGCCCGATGATCGTGTGGGACCTGGGCCGCTGGACCGCCCTCGAGGACCCGGAGCGGGGGCTGGCGGACGGCAAGCTCCTGTTCCGGCTCCACGGCTACAAGCTGCGCGGCACCTGGACCCTGGTCCGGATCGCCGGCGGCGAGACCGGGAGGGAGTGGCTCCTGATCCGCGAGCGTCGCGACCTGGCCGGCGGCGCGGCGGAGCGCGCGGGCGGCTGGACCGCTCCCGACGAGACCCCGCCGGAGCCGTCGGTTCTCTCCGGGCTCACGGTGGAGGAGCTGGGGGCGCGCGCGGCGGGCCGGCTCGACCCGGCCGAGGGGATCCGCCGCACCCTGGAGGCGCTGGAGGCGAACGGCGCCCGGCGGCGCGACGTGGACCCGGACGCCGTCGCGATGATGCTGGCCCGGACCCGGCGGCGGCCGTTCTCCGACCCGGCGTGGGCGTTCGAGCTGAAGCTCGACGGCTACCGGATGCTCGGGATCCGCCGCGGCGGGCGGCCGCGCCTGCGCACCCGCGGCGGGAAGGACGCCACGCGCCGCTTCCCCGAGCTCGCCCGCGCCCTCGCCGCCCTGCCGTACGGCGACCTGGTGCTGGACGGCGAGGTGGTGGTCCACGACGGTTCGGGCCACCCGAGCTTTCAGCGCCTCCAGGCGCGCGCGCAGCTCACCGGGCGATCCGAGATCCGCCGGGCCGCCGCCGAGCGCCCCGCCGCCTTCCACGCCTTCGACCTGCTCGCCTTCGAAGGCTGGGACCTGCGGCCGCTTCCGCTCCTGGAGCGGAAGGCGCTCCTCGGGCGCCTTCTGCCCCCGGCGGGGCCGCTCCGGCCGGTCGAGCACTTCCTCGGCGCGGGCGAAGCGCTGTACCAGCAGGTCCGGACGCTCGGCCTGGAGGGCGTGATGGCCAAGCGCGCCGACAGCTCCTACCAGGGCGGCCGGCGGGCGGAATGGCTGAAGATCCACGCCCCGCGCGCGGGCGCGTTCGCGGTGGTCGGCTTCACCGAGCCGGAGGGCCGGCGCCGCGGCCTCGGTGCCCTCCACCTGGCCGCCTTTCCCGCGGACGAGCCCGGTACGGACGATCCCGGGGCGCCCGGGGAGCGCCCGACCCTCGTCTACGCCGGCAAGGTGGGCACCGGCTTCCGCGAGGCCCAGCTCGTGGCCCTCCGGCACCGGCTCGAGCCGCTCCGGACCCCCCGGCCCGCCTGCGTGGGGGCGCCGCCGGGCGGGCGCGGGGACGTGTGGGTGGAGCCGCGGCTCGCCTGCGAGGTCCGCTTCAAGGAGCGCACCGAGCAGGGGCTGTTGCGGGCTCCGGTGTTCCTGAGGCTGCTCGAGGCCGACCGGACCCCGGGGCACGACCGAGAGCCCGAGAGTGCCCGCGCGCCGGCGGCCGAGGCGGCGGAGCGGGAGGCCCCGTCGGCCCGGCCGGCGGCAGGCGCGGAAGAAGCGTGGTCGGAGGCGGCCTTCTCGAACCTCGACAAGGTCTTCTGGCCGGAGGACGGCTACACGAAGGGCGACCTGATCGGCTATTATCGCGCCATCGCCCGGTGGCTCCTCCCCTACCTCGAGGACCGGCCCGTCGTGCTCACGCGCTTCCCCGACGGGATCTCCGGGAAGTCCTTCTTCCAGAAGGACGCGCCGGACCACCTGCCGGACTGGATCCGCACCGAGACGGTGTGGAGCCGGGGGGCGGAGCGGCCGATCGACTACATCATCGTCGAGGACGAGGCCACCCTCCTCCACCTCGCGAACCTGGCGACCATTCCGCTGCACCTGTGGGCCAGCCGCACGCCGGACCTGGACCGGCCCGACTGGTGCCTGCTCGACCTCGATCCGAAGGAGGCGCCGTTCGAGGACGTGATCACGCTCGCCCGCGCCCTGCGCCGGCTGTGCGAGGAGCTCGAGCTCCCCTCGTTCGTCAAGACGAGCGGCTCGACCGGGCTCCACGTCCTCATACCGCTCGGCGGGACCCTGACGCACGAGGACGCCCGCGGCCTCGGCGAGCTGCTCGCGCGGCTGGTGGCGGCGGAGCACCCGGGGATCGCCACCCTCACGCGCCCGCCGGAAAAACGGGAGGGGAAGGTCTACCTGGACTACCTGCAGAACGGGCGCGGCCGCCTCATGGTGGCGCCCTACGCGGTGCGGGCCCTGCCCGGCGCTCCGGTCTCGGCGCCGCTGCGCTGGCGGGAGGTGCGGCCCGGGCTCACCCTGGACCGCTTCGACATCCGCAGCATGCCCCGGCGGGTTCGGGCGATGAAGGAGGAGCCGCTCCGGCCCCTGCTGGCCCTGCGACCCGACCTGCCGGGGGCGCTGGCGCGACTCGAGCGGCGCCTCGTCTAGCCGGCGGAAGACGGCCGCGCGACGCGCCCGACCGACCGAGAGGCCGCGCCTCGGTGCCTCGGTTCCCCGTCAGCGGCTCGACCGCGTCCGCTCCGGCGGCTCCGCCGCGGGCAGGTAGACGCGCACCAGCGTGCCCCGCGGCTCGGCGCGCCGCACCTCCAGGTTCCCGCCGCTCTGCTCGACGGCCGTCCGGATGATGGACATGCCGAGTCCCCGTCCACCCTCCCCCTCCTTGGTGGAATAGCCGGCCTGCAGGATGTGGCGCACGTCCTCGGTGGGGAGCCCCGCCCCCTCGTCCCGAACCGTGAGGGTGGCGTACGGCCCCGGCCGGATCTCGCCGAGCAGCCCCTCCCGAGGCTCCCCCACGCCCACCAGGTCCACGACGATCTCGACGCCTCCGTCCTCCTCAAGGGCCTCGGCGGCGTTGCTCAATAGGTTGCCGATCATGCGACGCAGCATCACCGGATCGGCGCGGACGCACGGGTCGCTCGCCTGCGAGAAGACGATCCGCTCGGTCGGCAGCCGCCGCAGGTCGGTATGGTAGTAGGTGACTTCGGAGCGGACGACCTCGCCGAGCGAGAGCACCTCCGGTCGTGGGGAGTCCTCCGAGCTCATCACGATGGAGACGATCCGGTCGTAGATGCGCTGGAGCGAGCGGTCGTGGTCGAGGAAGTCCCCGAGCAGGCTCCGGATCTCGTCCAGCACCCGCTCCACGGCGGCATGGTCGGAACGCTCCTCCACCAGCCGCACGGCGCGGGCGAACAGCGTCTCCAGCCGCCCGCGGGTCGCGGTCTTCAGCCCCTGGATGCCCGAGACGACCTGGAGGTGGTTTCGGATGTCGTGGAGCTTCAGCCGCCCCTCGCGGGTGAGCTCCGCCGTCGCCGGTCCGCCTCGCTGTTTCGGCTGCATCCCCTCGTCCCCTCAAGGCCCGTCTCGTCCGCTCGCCGGGCAGGACGCCTCAGGCGGCCTGTTCGGCCCGCGGCGCCAGCTCCGCCGCCACCGCCCCGAGCCGCTCGTCGGCGTCCGCCTCCTCGCGCAGGGAGGCCGACAGCAGGTCGGCCGCCGCGTCCTCCCCGAGGCGCTCCGCCAGGCTCCGCACGGTGTCGTAGCCGACGATCTCGTACCGTTCCACCCGCTGCGCGGCGGCGATGAGCGCCTCGTCCCGCACCGGCCCGGCCGCGTCCTCCTCGATGACCTCCTCGCCCTCCGCCAACAGGCCCACCATGCCCAGGCAGCGCTCCCGCCCGGGCTCACGATTCAACCCGGCGAAGATCCGGTCCAACCGCTCCAACTGCTCGAGCGTGACGTCGAAGTGGCCCTGGAGCGCGTTCTTCAGCGCCTCGGCTTCGGCCGCCTCCACCATCCGCGGCAGCATCCGGAGGCACTGTCGCTCCGCGCTGTAGAGGTCCTTGAGATGTCGCAGGTAGAGGTCTCGCAGCGTGGCCAGGGACATCAGCCGGCCGCCTTTCTCTCGCGCCCGGGCCGCTCGGGCGGCCCGGGGTCCTTCTCGGGTCCCGGCGATCGCCAGGACTCCTCCTTCGGGTTCCCCCCATCGTCCGGCGCGTCCCGCTCGCCCGGTGGCGGCTCCGGCTCCCCGGGGCGCGTCTCCTCCGGCCTCAGCTGCTGGCGATCACGCTCGGTGGGCGGCATGCGGCCACGTCGATCGGGGTCGGGGAGCTCCTCCGCGCGCCTCCCGACGTCGGGGCCCGCGGTCACGATTTCCACCCGCCGGAAGTGGCAAGTCGCATGCCGTCCAGGGGATGCCACGACGGCCCCGAAGGCGCCCGGCCTATCCCTCCACCTCCTCCCCGGCGCCCCTCCGATCGTCGAAGAAGATGCTCAGCACGAGCACGAAGCCGGCGCCGGCCGCGAGCAGGAAGAAGATCATGGCGAGCCCCGGGTAGCCGAGGATCGTGAACGGCGTGTCGACACGCATCAGGAGGGCGGCGCCCAGGATGAGGGCCGCCAGCACCAGCCCGGCGGTGATCCGGTTGGCGATGTTCTTCAGGCTGTGGATCAGCCGCTCCTCATCCACCGCATCGATCGAGACCCGGAAGCGGTTCTCGGCCAGCGCCTGGAGGATCGCGTTCAGCCGCCCGGGGAGCCGTTCCACCAGCTCGCCGGCCTCCAGTGCGGTCGAGAACAGGGCCTCCGGCGTGACCGCGCGCAGCACGTGCCGCTGGAGGAGCTCGCCCGCGTATCGTCGGACGACCTGGTTCGCGTCCAGCTCAGGATCCAGCGCCCGCGCGACCCCGTCCAGGTGGAGCAGCGTCTTCCCCAGGACGGTCAGCTCCGGGGGCTGCCGGAACCCGTGCTCCGCCGACAGGCGGCTCACCTCCATCAGCACCCGCCCGACCTGGAGCTCCCCGATCCTCGCGTCGCCGAACCGTCCGACGACCTCCGCCACCGCGCGCCGGTACCCCCGGGGGTCGGCCTCGCGGAGCCGGACGGCCAGCTGCATCCCGAGATCGGCCGCCTCGCGCCCCCGGCCGTCGCTCACCGCCAGCACCACCTTGAGGAGCTGCCGTCGGAGCGAGGGCTCGATCCGCTGCACCATCCCGAGGTCGATCAGGGCCAGGCGGCCGTCCTCGGTGAAGAAGGCGTTGCCGGGATGCGGATCGGCGTGGAAGAAGCCGTCGGCGAGGATCTGGTCCAGGTAGGCCTCGACCAGGGCCTCGGCGAGCGGCCGCAGGTCCCGCTCGGTCCGCGCCACCGCCGGGAGCTCCGAGACCTTGGTCCCGCGCACGTACTCCATGGTGAGCACGCGCGGCGTCGTGAAGTCGTCGATCGCCCGCGGGACGACGAGCTCGGGATGCGACGAGAGGTTCTCCGCGAGCGTCGCCAGGTTCGCCGCCTCCTGCCGGTAGTCCAGCTCGCGGAGCAGCGTGCCGCGGAATTGCTCCAGCATGTCGCCGAACGCGTACTTCCGCCCCGCCGAGGTGTGACGGTCCAGGGCATCGGCCAGACGCTCCAGCGCCTCCAGATCCTCCTGGATGCCGTCCAGGATGCCCGGGCGCCGCACCTTCACCGCGACCTCGCGGCCGTCCCGCAGCGTCGCCCGATGCACCTGCCCCAGCGAGGCGGCCGCGATCGGCTCCCGGTCGAAGGTCCGGAAGGCGCGGGACACGCGGGTGCCGAGCTCCTCCTCCAGGATCGCCACCGCCTCCTCGGCGGGGAAGGGCTCGACCCGGTCCTGCAGCCGCTCGAGCGCCTCCAGGTACGGCGCCGGGAGGAGGTCGGGTCGGGAGGAGAGGACCTGCCCCAGCTTGATGAACGTCGGCCCCATCCGCTCGAGGTCGTCGGCCAGCTCCTCGGGACGGCCGCGGGCGCGCGGCGCGCCGTCCTCCTCGAGCTCGAGGCCCGCCGGAGGCAGCTCGCCCCGCACGTCGTCCAGCAGGCCCGTGCCCCCGTGCTTGGCCAGCAGGCGGGCCATCTCTCCGTACCGCTTGAGCTGGCGCGGCTTCAGCGTGAGGCCCATCCGCGTCTCCGTTCGGAGCCGGGGCGTGCGGTCAGCCGCCCCGGCTGCCGGTGTCCGTGTAGGTCCCGGTGTCCTGGGGGCGCTCTCCTCGCTCCTTCCCCGGGACCCGCTCGCGCTTGTCGATCTGTCCGAGCCCCCGGTCCGGGTCCTTCTCCCCGGGGTCCTCCGAAGGTCCGGCCGTCTCCTCGGGACTCGGCCCGCCGTGCCGCTCCCGCTCGCGCACCCGACGCGGTGTCGGGGCCTCCCGGCGGCCCTCCCGATCGTGCCCGCCCTGCTCGTCTCCCGGCGTGGCCCCTTCTTCCGCGGGCTCGCTCGTCCGGCTGCCTTCGCTCATCATGCCTTGCCTGCCTTCGATCACGGCGTCCGCCTGCCTTCGGTTCGCATACCTCGCTTCACTCGACGCAAACGAGAACGGGGGGACGGGCGACGCTCCGCCCATCCCCCCGTTGTGCTTCGTGGGTCGTGCTTCGTGCGGCGCGGGAGGTCAGCTACGCTCGCTGCGGCCACCTCCGCCGCCGCCCTGTCGGCTGCCGCCGCGCTCCGGGCTCTGCCCCGTGCGACCGCCACCCGAGCCGCCGCCTTCCTTGGTGCCGCCCTGTCGGCCGCCACCGCGCTCCGGGCTCTGGCCGGTGCGACCACCACCGGAGCCGCCGCCCTGCTTGGTGCCGCCCTGCTTGGTGCCGCCGCCCTGGCGACCGCCTCCGCTCTGGCGCTCCTTGCCCTGCTCGGCCATCCTCGACCGCCTTTCTCCCTTGGTGATTCGCTTGCGATTTCACGCTCGGACCCGCGCGCCGCTCGACGCCGCGCCCTCGGCCGACGCGCTCCGACGGCCCGACGATACGCCTCGTCGTTCCGCCGCCTGCCGGCACTCTTTGTGGAGCAACAGGCATGCCGGGGAGAGCCCCGCGCCGTAGGCGGGCGGCGCTGTCGAGGAAGGCTGTACGAAACGGGCTACGCGCGGGCCAGGCCGTCGAAGAAGGTGGCCGTGGCCGGGTCGCGGGCGCGGAGCGTCTCCGCGTCGTGGTAGAAGCGGAGGCCGGGAAGCGGATCGGGCGTGCTCCAGGATTGGAACGCGGTGGCGAACGCCTCGGCGCGGTTGCGGGCGGCGTAGGCGTCGAGCGGCGTCACCGGCTTCCGGTACCAGCCGAGCGCCCAGTCCAGGGCGTGCCCGAGCTCGTGGAGGACCACGTGGAAGCGGTGCGCGTGTCCGCGCTGGAGGAAGATCGTCGGGTTCCGATCGGTGGCCGGACGGTGACCCAGCGCGTGCGGCCACACGCAATGGCTGGTCGCCGCGTACGCCCGCCCGTCGGCCGCCTTCCCGAGCGCGTGAATGCCCAAAAACGCCGGATCGTACTCCGTCACGAACCGGACGGGCCGCAGGAGCTCCCGGACTCTCGCCGGCAGCCCTCCGACCACGTGGAACACCGCCTCCGCATCCGCCCGCCGCCGGAACCGATGCACGTCCCCGTCCTCCTCCACCTCGTCGTCCACCCGCGCCCCGGCCCCTCCCGGGCAAGCGCCCCGCCGGCCGACGCATCCCGCCCCCAGGATGCGATCATGTTGCTGTATGGCTGCATGTTACACGTCATCACCTGGTCCACCTTCGCAGGTGCAATCCACGGTTCCGGAGCTTGCAGCGTGCAAGGGAGTCGGGACGATCGGCGAACGTCCCGGACACGGGCCGCCAATCTGCGGCGGATCCGCGGCGGTGTCCAGCCCGCGAGGCCTGATGGCCGGAGCGCGGACGGGGCGGCGCTCGAAGCGGTCGAACGCATCGTCCACCGTGCGCGGTCGCGACCGCCGGCCGCGACCCGGGGCGGACCGGCCGCCCCCCTCTTCAGAGCGCGATCCCGTTCCGCTCCAACAGCCCCTTGAACTCGGCCTTCTCGACCGCGTTCCGGTACGCCTCGGAGGCCTCCACCGCTCCCTCCCGGACGAGCGCCAGCAGCGCGTCGTTCATCGTGCGCATGCCCGCGGCCTTTCCCGTCTGCATCACGGAGGGGATCTGGTAGGTCTTGTCCTCCCGGATCAGGTTCGACACCGCCGGCGTGACGACCAGCACCTCCATTGCGGCCACCCGGCCCCCGCCCGTCCGTCGGCACAGCGTCTGGGCGATGACCCCCTTCAGGCTTTCGGCCAGCATGGTCCGGATCTGGGCCTGCTGCCCGGAGGGGAACTGGTCGATGACCCGGCTCACCGTGGAGGCCGCCGTGTTCGTGTGGAGGGTGCCGAGCACCAGGTGCCCGGTCTCCGCCGTCTCCAGCGCGATCTCCACCGTCTCGAGGTCCCGCATCTCCCCGACCAGTACGATGTCCGGGTCCTCGCGCAGCGCGGCGCGCAGGGCGGCCTTGAAGCTCCGCGTGTGCTCGCCCACCTCGCGCTGGTTCACCAGGCAGCGCCGGTTCCCGTGCACGAACTCGATCGGGTCCTCGATCGTGATGATGTGCTCGCGGCGCGAGCCGTTGATGTGGTCCACCATCGCGGCCAGGGTCGTCGATTTCCCCGATCCGGTCGGACCGGTCACCAGGACGAGCCCCTTCTTCAGCTCGCAGAACTCCAGGATGCCGGGCGGCAGGCCGAGCTGCTCCGCCGTGAGGATCTCGGAGGGGATCTGCCGGAACACGCCGCCCACCCCGCGACGGTCCTCGAACAGGTTGCAGCGGAAGCGGGCCACCCCGGCGATCTCGTACGCGAAGTCCGCGTCGCGCCGCTCCTCGAACTGATGCCGCGCCCGCTCGGGCGCGATCTCGAGCAGCATCCGGCCGGTCTCGTCGGGCGAGAGCGCCGGCTCGTCCCCCAGGTCCACCATCTCACCGTCCTTGCGGAAGAGTGGCGGCGAGCCCGCCGACACGTGGAGGTCCGAGCAGCCGTTCGCCACCATCTTCCGGAACAGCCGGTCGATCGCCGGGGTGTCCGGATCCTCCGGAACGGCGGCGAGCGCCGCGGCGGCCGCCGCCTCCGGGGAGCCGGGGGGCGGCCCCGCGCCGTTCCCCGGCGCTCCGCTGCGCGCCTCCTGCGCGCCGGCGTCCTGCGCCGCCGCGTCGTCCTCCCACGCCGCCTCGCCCGCCGCCTCGCCCGCCCGTTCGGCCGGTCCGGGGCCGGCGTGTCCGGCGCCGGAGCCGTTCGTGTCCGCGACCCCGGCCCCGCCCGCCTCGGCCCCCTCGGGAAATACGAGCAGCAGCGAGGCGCCCGCCTCCATCCGCGCCCGGACCTCGACCGGCCCGGAGGGCGAGCGGTAGGTGAAGCGGTGCCGCTCTCCATCCCCGGGCGCCGGCGCGTCGCCGGGCAGGATCTCCTGCAGCACCCGCTCGACCTGCGCCTCGTTCGGCGTGTAGGTGCTGATCGGCTCCTCCTTGCCCGCCAGCGTCAGGGTGACCGGACGGTCGGCGCCGATCGCCAGCCGTTCCGCCTCCCGCTCGAACATCTCGCGGATGAACCCGTCAATCCTCGGCATCGTCCTCCATCTCCTCGTCCGCCATTCGAACCCAGGCGATCCGGCGCCGGTTCACGTAATAGGTGCGGTCTCCGTCCCGCAGGGCGAGGAAGCGCTCCTCGACGTTCAGGTGGTCCTGCAGGCGCCCGCGCTCGGGGGGGAGGAGGTAGCGGACCTGCCCACCCAGACGCGTCCCGTCCAGGAGCACGACCTCCACCGCGGTCCGCGCCTCCACCGGCTCATCCTCGTCCATCCCCGCCACGGCCAGCCACAGCAGGGCCTCGCGGGCGAGGAACGCGACCCGCCCGTCGTCGCAGGTGACCGGCAGGAACGCCTTCGTGCCCTCGAGCAGGTCCTCCACGGTCTCCGGCCCGGGCCGGCTCGCCGACCGCGCCGCCAGATGCAGGCGGACCCGGCTCGGGGGATGGCCGTGCAGACGCGCCTCGGCCTCGACCTGGAACTTGGGGATGCGGTATCCGTCCATGGGCCCGGTGCAGAGGTCAAGCGGCATGCCATGCCGAGACCGCCGGCGCGCCGCGACTTCGCGCCCTCCGAGCCTTCACGACCCTTTCGTTTCGCACGACGCGGTCTCGTTTCGCCAGGCGGGCGTCGGCGGCTCGCCGCGGCCGACCCGGCGGGCCGCCGACCGCCCGCCCCGGTGGCGCCGGTCCCCTCCGCCGAAACCGCCACGACCGCGCGCGGCCTCCTGTAACGGCGGCGCGCCTCGATCGTCCTAGTCGCATCAGAGTCCGGGCGGGGACCGCGAGGCCCCCGGGCGGCCCGGACGCCGGGCGGCGGCACGACCGATGCCCGGAACAGGCACGGAGCGAGGGACGAGACCGAGACGAACGGGGACGAGCGAGGAGGAGGCGAATGGCGAACGATGCTCTGGCCGCGGGACGGCGCGGCGCGCGGTGGACGGTGCTGGGCGCGGCGGTGGCGCTGCTGGCGGCCTGCGGCGAGGCGACCGCTCCCGGCGAGTCCGGGCAGGTGCAGGTGGTCCTCAAGGAGGCGAGCGCGTCCCAGGCGATCCTGGCCGACGTCTCGGCGGCGCTCGGCGCCTCTGCGGTCCCGATGGACGCGGTGACCGCGATCGACATCACCCTGAGCCGCATCGACCTGCTGCCGGCCGACGAGGAGGAGACCGAAGAGGGGGCCTGGGTGTCGCTCGAGGTGGACCCGGCCGAGCCGCTGGACCTCCTTCAGCTCGGCACCACCGGGGCGATCGTGGCCCAGGGCACGGTGGAGGCGGGAAGCTACACGAACCTGCGGCTCTTCTTCGCGGACGCCACGATCACCTTCAGCGAGGCGGTCGTGCTGGACGGCGGCCGGGAGATCGAGGCGGGGACGCACGCGCTCCTGATCCCGAGCGCCGAGCACACGGGCGTCAAGGTGCCCGACGCGGACGTCTCGGTGAGCGCGGGCGCCTCGGAGACGGTGGAGGTCGAGATCGATACCGAGGCGTCGGTCCAGACGCTCGCCTGGACGGCCATCGGGCTGCTGATGGAGCCGGTGCTGCACGCGGAGGCGGACGCCGAGCTCTGAGCGGCCGGATCGCGACCGAGTCCGAGCGCGGACGGCCCGTCCCGGGACCCTCGGGGCGGGCCGTTCGGTATTGAGGAGTATGAGCCGACCGAACGCCGAGGGATATGCGCGCCGGGCGCGCCCCTTCCGGGATCTCCGGAGGGGCGTGGCGGCGACCCTCGTGCTCGCGGCGGGGCTCGCCGCCTGCGAGGACCTGGGCACCGGCCCCGAGTTCGACAGCACCCTCCAGGTCCTGCTCCGGTCGGACGAGGGGGGCGCGGTCGCGGCGCTCTCCCCCGCCGCCGATCGGCTCTCCCCGGCGCTCGCCGTGCGCCCGGCCGCGGACGCGCTCTCGCCCGCCCTGGCGCGCCGCCCGCCCGCATCCGACGCCCTCGAAGCGGTGGCGGGCCCCACGCCGCCGCCGGAGACCGTCGGGAGCGTGACCCTCCAGGTGACGCGGCTCGAGGCGCTCCCCGCCGGCGAGCCCCGGGGCGACCCCCAGGCGTGGGTCTCCCTCCCGGTGAGCCGCGAGGTGGACCTGCTCGGCCTTCCGGCGGGGGGGATCGAGCTCGCCGCGGCCGACGTGCCCGCCGGGCGCTACACGGCCCTGCGCCTCATCGTCCCTTCCGCGTCGGTGGAGCTGACGGCGACGGCCCCGGTCGGGGACGCCTCCCTGCCGCCGGGCTCCTATCCGGCCTCGGTCCCCGCCGGGGCGGACTTCGGGGCGGAGGTGGAGGGGGTGGACATCACGGTACCGGAGGGCGCGCAGGGCACCCTGGTGGTGACCGTCCGGGTCGGGCCGACCCTGGCCAGCCTCGAGTGGACCGGGGAGCTCTTTCTTCTGGATCCGGCGCTGGACGCCGGCGGCTGACCCGGGCCGGCGCGGGCCGGCCCGGCCCGAGCGCCCCGCCGCGCGGTCGGGGCCGGGGGGCCGCCGCCGCGCCTCGAGCCGTGGCGTCAGCGCCCGACCACCCCGCGCCCCCACACGTTGTTCCGGCGGTCCACATCGGGCAGCCGGCCCTCCGGATCGAGCTGGACCGCTCGCACCGCGCGCCCCTCCGCCGGAATCCGGAGCTCGAACCGGTCGGCCGCGTGCCACGCCTCCACGGGCACCCGGCGGGTCTCCGAGGCGCCGTCCTGGAACACGACCCGCACATCCACCGGCATGACCAGCGCGCCCCGGCTCTCGACGCTCACGCGCACCGTGTCGTCACGCGCCTGCACGCCGGCGATCGCCTGATCCAGGGTCCCGGTCCCGAACCACCATCCCTGCCAGAACCAGGAGAGGTCCTCCCCCGCCACGTCCTCGATCGTCCGGAAGAAGTCGGCCGGCTGCGGGTGCTTCAGCGTCCAGCGCCGAATGTACTCGCGGAAGGCGGCGTCGAACCGCGCCGGGCCGAGGACGTGCTCCCGCAGGAGCAGCAGGGCGTATCCGGGCTTCTCGTACGAGGTGAAGCCGAGCGCCGGGACGCGGATCCGGTCGGCCTGGGTGGCCACCGGCTGCGCGCCGAGCGGAGAGGCCATCGCCCGGGCCATCTGGTCGGCCAGCACCGGCAGCGGCTGCACCTCGTCCGAATAGAACGCCCGCGCCGAGTAGTGGTTCATGAAGCTGTCCAGGCCCTCGTCCATCCAGAAGTGCCGCCGCTCGTCCGAACCGACCAGCATCGGGAACCACATGTGCGCGATCTCGTGGTCGGTAACGAGGAAGAGTCCGCGCCCGCGCGCCTGCACGGTGCAGAAGGCGATCATCGGGTACTCCATCCCGGTCACCGGACCGGCCACGTTGATCGCCACCGGATACGGGTAGGGATGCCAGGTCTCCGAGTAGTGGCGCAGCGAGTGGAGCACGTACCGGGTGGAGGACTCCCAACCGGTCCGGCCCGCCGCGCCCAGCCCCTCGCGCGGGTAGGCGGACATGGCGAGCACGCCCTCCCAGCCGGCCGCGTCCCAGATGAAGGCCGGCGAGGCGGCCCAGGCGAAGTCGCGCACGTCCTCGGCCGTGAAACGCCAGGTGAGCGGCCCCTCCCCGCCGGGCCGGGTCTCGGGGCGACCGACCTCCTCGGCGGAGACGATGTCCACCGGCTCCCGACTGCCCGCCGCCCGCTCCAGGCGCGCCCGCTGCTCGGCCGTCAGGACGTCCGTCGCATTCTGCAGCCGACCGGTCGCCAGGACGAGGTACTCCCGCGGGACGGTGAGCTCCACCTCGAAGTCCCCATACTCCAGGTACCACTCGCCCCGCCCCAGGTAGGGCAGCACGTTCCAGCCGCCGACGTCGTCGTACACGAAGGGCCGGGGATACCACTGGGCGATCTGATAGACCGTCCCCTGCGAGGCGTCCATACGCCCCATACGGTCCGCGCCCAACTCGGGGATCGTGAAGCCGAAGTCGAGCCGGAGCTCGAGCCGTCCGCCGGGGGCCAGCGGCTGGGGCAGCGAGACGCGCATCGTGGTCCCTTCGATGAGCGGCTCCACCGACGTCTCGGCCCCCTCCTCCGCCACCCGGACCCGCGCGATGTCGAACCCGCCCCCCGGGAACGCCCCGCCGAAGCGGTCCTCCGGGCCGGCCAGCCGCGCCCCGCGGCTCTGCGGGTCGAACAGGTTCTGGTCGAGCTGCAGCCACAGGAGGCGCAGGGTATCGGGGCTGTTGTTCGTGTAGAGGAGCGTCTGGCTCCCCTCCACCCGGTGCGCGGCCGGATCGAGCCGCGCCTGGATCCGGTAGTCCACCCGCTGCTGCCAGTAGGCGGGGCCGGGCCGCCCCGCCCCGGTCCGGTACGCGTTCGGCGCCGGAAGCGGCGGCTCCGTGAAGGTCGCCGCGTTCGGAATCGCCTCTCGGCCCTCCGCCGGGCGCTCCGCGTCGGGGGCTTCGTCCGAATCGGGCTCCTGGGCGAGCGCCGCGGGCGGCCCCACGACCCCGGCGAGGCGGACGGCAAGTCCGGGCGCGGCCTCGGACGGCCCGCCGTTCCCGGCGAGCGGGAGGCCCGCCCAGGCGCCGAGGAGGAGCAGCAGAGTGAGCGGACGGAGCCTGGGCAGCATGTGGAGCCTCCGGTGCGGTGATCGTCTCCCGAGCCTGCGGGGGCCGCCGAAACGGCCGCCCGTGCGGGCCGGCCCCTCGTCGGCACGGCGGCAAAGTACCCGGAGGAGCCCGCGGATGCTCCGCCGGCGTTCCGCGGCACGGACCTCGCGGCTTCGAGCGGCCGCGTCGGAGGGTAGCCCGGGCCGGGCCAGGCGCTCCGACAGCCCGTACCGAGCCGGAGGAGAGCGCATGCACGGAGGACGACCGAGCGGGTGGATCGTGGCGGCGGCCGCCCTGGCGGCCCTCGGCTGCCCGCCCGACCCGGACCGGCGGGAGGGGCCGGACGAGGCGCCGGAGACGGACGAAGCGCGGCCGGCGGAGAGCGATCCGGGCGTGACCGCGGCCTGGAGCGCCGAGCTCTCCGGCGCCGAGCGGGGCTCCTTCCAGGGGGCCACGGCGGTCCCGGAGCGCGCCGGCGAGCAGATGACCCTCCGGCTGTCGAGCGAGAGCCGGGCCGACGTCCCGCCGGTGACGATGATGGTCGTCCTTCCCGCGGTGCCGCCGGGCCGCACGGGGCGCATGCAGGCGGAGAACGCGACCGTCATGGTCGGCGCCACCAGCTACTTCCACGCGGACGGCCAACCCACCTCGTTCGAGCTTCAGGTCCGGGAGCACGGGGAGGACCGGATGGCGGGCTCGTTCTCGGGCACGCTGCTGCCGGACGGCCCCGGCGAGCCGCTGCGCGTCGAAGGCTCGTTCGAGGCGACCGACCGTCCGCGGGCCGGCGACCGGCCGGCCGCCGGAGAGACCGAGCCGGAGGGAGACGCCTCCGGCTAGAGAGCTCGGAGCCGCTCCCCGGCGCCGTCGGCGGGCCTCCGGGCGCCTCCCGCTACGAGCCGCCCGGCGGCTCCGGCAGGAACTCGCGGACGAGCCGGTCGAAGATCGCATCGGCGTACGGATCGCCGGCCCCCACCTGCGTGGACAGGTAGCGCCGGGTGAGCACCCGGACCTCGGTCCGGCCGGGCGACACCTCGTCCACCGCCACCCGGACGCGGACCGCCAGGCTCTCGTCGGAGAGCACGACCCGGCCGAACAGCGACCAGGCGGCCTCCGCCTCGCGCCGCTCCCCCTCGATCTCGAAGCCCGCCTCGCGCACCGCCGTCCGGGCCGCGTCGAGCACGCGCTCCCCGGGCGCATGGAGCAGCATGGCGCGCCCGGCGTCGAGCGGCGCCTCGCGCAGGGACCCGGCCCCCGCACAGGCCGATGCGACGAGCGCCGCCGCGACCAGCCCACCGGCTATGCGCGCACCCGCGATTCGCATTCCGCATCCTCGCCATCCAGTTTCGCCCCGGCGCCCGTCGGGGGCGCCGCATCCGTCAGGGAAGCTAGGCCGGAGGAGGCGTTCGTGCAGGAACGGTCGGTCGGAACGGTGGGAAGGCGTGCTTTGCTGCTGGTGGCACTGGGACTCGCGGCGGCGTGCGACGGGACGCCGCCGCCCGACGGCGCGGCCGCGCGACCCGCCGACGGGGGCGACCGCGCCGACGCGGCGGAACGCTCCGCGGAGCGGGAGGCCTTCTGGTCCCGGCTGCACGCGCTCTGCGGCCGCGCCTTCCGGGGCCGCGTCACCGAGGGCACGGCCGCCGGCGACACGGCGTTGATGGAGGAGACGCTCGTGATGCACGTGCGCGACTGCCGGGACGACGAGGTCCGCGTCCCCTTCCACGTCGGGACCGGGGCCGGGGCCGACCGCTCCCGCACCTGGGTCTTTACCCGCACGGAGGCCGGCCTCCACCTCGAGCACGATCACCGGCACGAGGACGGCTCCGAGGACGAGATCACCGGGTACGGGGGCGACACCGACGGGCCGGGGACGGCGGCGCGCCAGGAATTCCGGGCGGACGCGTACACGGCCGGCCTCATCCCGGAGGCGGCGACGAACGTCTGGTCCGTGGAGATCGAGCCGGGCGAGCGCTTCGTCTACGCCCTGCGCCGGGAGGGGACCGACCGGCGGTTCCGGGCCGAGTTCGACCTCTCCGAGGAGGTGCCGCCCCCGCCCCCGCCCTGGGGCGCTACCTGACGCGCCTGTGCCCGGTCAGACGGAGCCGGCCGATCGGTCGGAGGCGGGCCGGGCGAGCAGGTCGGACCCCCGCTCGCGGACCTCCCGCGCCGACGCGCAGCCGCTGAGCGCGAGCGCCAGGTCCACCTCCTCGCGCAGGATCTCCAGCACCCGGTGGGCGCCCGCCTCCCCGTCCACCGCCAGCCCCCACAGCACCGGACGGCCGACGCACACCGCGTCCGCCCCGAGCGCGAGCGCCTTCAGCACGTCCGTTCCGCGGCGCACCCCGCCGTCCAGCAGGACGTGCGCCCGCCCGCCCACCGCCTCCGCCACGTCGGGCAGCGCCTCCAGGCTGGCGATCGAGGTGTCGAGCTGTCGGCCGCCGTGGTTGGAGACGACCACGCCCGCCGCCCCGTGCTCCACCGCCAGCCGGCCATCCTCCGGGTGCACGACTCCCTTCACCAGCACCGGCAGCGCCGTGAGCCCGCACAGCCACTCGAGGTCCTCCCAGCTCAGGGAGGGGTCGAAGAGCCGGTCCACGTACGCGGCCAGTCCGGATTCCGCCTCCTCCCGCGGGAGCCGCTCCTTTCCGGCCGGGAGGAGGTTCCGGACGGCCAGGCCGTCCGGCAGGTGGAAGCGGTTCCGGACGTCCCGCTCCCGCCGCCCGAGCATCGGCGCGTCCACGGTCAGCACCAGGCCGCCGCAGCCGGCGGCCTCCGCCCGGCGGACGAGCGCCTCGGTGACCGCCCGCTCCCGATACACGTAGAGCTGGAACCAGACCGGCCCGGTGGCGGCCTCCACCACCTCCTCCATCGCCGTGTTCGACAGCGTGCTGAGGATCATCGCGGTCCCGGCCCGCCCGGCCGCGGCGGCGGTGGCCCGCTCCCCCTCGGGGCAGGCGAGACGGTGGAAGGCGGTGGGCGCCACCAGCACCGGCATGGAGAGCCGCTCGCCCAGGAGCGACACCGAGAGGTCGCGCCGGCTCACGTCCCGCAGCACGCGGTAGCGGATCGGCAACCGGTCGAACGCCGCCCGGTTCTCCCGCAGGGTGATCTCGTCGTGGGCGCCGCTGGCGTAGTAGTCCCACGCCATCCGGCCGAGGCGACGCCGCGCCGCCTCCTCGTAGTCGAAGGTGCTGAGCAGCTCGGCCGGCGGCGCGCCCTCTTGCCCCTCCCAGCGCCGCGCCTCCACCACGCCGCCCCACACCCGCTCCGCCCGATCGGCCCCGCGCCGCACCGCCGCCACGTGGAGCGGATGGACGGCCAGCAGGAAGACCACGTGCGCCGCCGACCAGCGGAACGAGTGCGCCTCGGGCGCCCCGGTGCGGGCCAGCAGCTCACGGACGCGCTGCTCCACGAACAGCCGGTGGGGCTCCCGCGGGAAGCGCTGGTACACGAGCACCGAATGCCCCGCCTCGTAGGTGCGCACGAGCTCGTCCCAACCCAGGAAGCGCCGGGCACCGCCGCCCCGCGGAGCGGGCCGCTCGCCCTCCATCCCCACGTCCGGGTCGAAGAACACCAGGTCGAGCCCCTCGAACGCCCCGAGCATCCCGTCGAAGTAGGCCTGCCGCTCGGCCGGCTCGGACGGGAGCGGCCGCGAGAAGAAGCGGGCGCCCGGCAGCAGGTCGGAGCGCTCCAGCGAGCCGACCTCCGGCGCCTCCTCTTCCCCGCTCGCGGCCAGGAGGTCGAACAGCGGCGGGTCCAGGTCGCGCCACGCGCCGGGATCCCGCAGGTACTGGACGGAGCGCTCCTCCTCCACCTCGCGGGGCGGGACCAGCATCCAGCAGATGCCGATCCGGAGGGCCGATTCGGTGGCCAGAATGCGGAGCAGCCCGTACTTGAGGTAGTCCCGTATGTCCCCGAAGAACCGGTCCTGCAAGCGACCTCCTCGGTCCCGTGCTCGACCCCGCTCCTCTCGAGCGCGACCTGTCAGTCGCGCACAACATACGGGGGATGGCGTCCGAGGCCCGAGACCGCCGCGGGCATCCGGTAGGGACACCGAAGGCCGGCGGGCCGCCGGCCTTGGACCATCGGGCGCGCCCCCGGTCCCGTCGGGGCCGCGCCGCCTCGGGTCAGAAGCGCCAGCGCGCTCCCAGCTGGAGGCGGCGCGGGTCGCCCAGGCCGCTTCGAAGCGTCCCGTCGAAGTTGAACAGCAGCGAGGTGGGCGCCGAGTCGAGGAAGTTGTCCCGGTTCAGGAGGTTGAACACCTCCGCGATCACCTCCAGCCGGGCCCGGGGCCCGAACTCGAAGGTCCGGGAAGCCCGCACGTCCCAGCGGACGAAGTCGTTCTCCTTCCGGAGCGTGTTGCGGAGCAGGATCGTCCCGTCCTCGCAGATCCGGTCCTGCGGGGCGGCGGCGCGCTCGCCCGAGGGCGCGTTCCCCTCGCAACGCTCCGAGATCGGCTGCGCGCTGGCCGCCCGCAGCAGGTTGTTCAGCACCACCTCGCCGGGAAGCCGGGTGAGGAGGTACGCGTTCACCCGGTGTCGCTGGTCGCGATCCGACCAGTGGTAGTCGCGGTCCAGCGCGTCGGCGCGCGCGTACCGGAAGGTGAACGGGTCGCGCTCGTTGTCGTCGTCCGACTTGTCCCAGGAGAGGGTATAGTTCGCCTCGAACAACACGCGGTCCTCGGCGATCCCCTGCCCCTTCATTCCGAACGTCACGCCGTGGTAGCGCGAACGGGCCGTGCTCTCGGTCACGATCAGCGAATTGATCCCGTTGCCCGTGGGGCTGTCCGGGTCGCTCGGATCGAACGGCAACCCGGTCGACCAGGGGCTTCCGAACACGGGGTCGTTCCGGTTCACGAACCGGAACAGGTTGTCGCCCCGGGCGTGCTGGTATTGCAGGGAGACGGCGACCTCGTCCGTCACCTTCCGCTCCACCTCGCCGCTGAACGACCAGGTCCGCGGCAGCTCCAGGTCGGTGGACGCCACCTGGATGTCCGGGAAGGCCGGAAGCGCCTCGGAGGTGTCGATCAGCTCCGTGTACGCGGGCGGCGGCCCGAGGACCGGGATGAGCGCGCTGTTGCGGAAGAGGATCTGCTGGAACGCCCCGTTGGTCGTCCGGTGCTGGGCGAACACGAGGGACGGGATCCGAGCGAAGTAGGACCCGGCGTTGGCCCGGACCACCGTGCGCCCGTCCCCCTCCACGTCCCACGCCAGCCCGAAGCGGGGCTGGAAGTTGTTCAGGTCGTCGGGGATCGTGCCGTCCGACGGGAACGCTTGCCCCATGCTCGTCTGCCCCAGGAAGGGCGCGAAGAACGTCTCCTCGGGCGGGACGAAGACGTCCGGCTGGACGGTCCCTTCCCACCGGACCCCGACGTTGAGGGTCAGGTTCTGCACCGGCTTCCACGTGTCCTGGACGAAGAAGGCGAGCTCGTTCTGCGCGAAGCTCTGGAGCCCGAGCTGGTCGGAGGGCACGCCCGGGACGGTGGCCGACTGCAGATACAGGAGCACCGGCCCGGTGATGGTCGCCCCGTCCGGACAGGTGCCGTCGACGCTGCTCGAGCCGTCCGAGCAGGTGACGTACAGCGGGCCGTTCTCGACGAAGCCCATGAAGCCGTCCACGCTGTCGAAGATGAACCGCCCGTTCGCGAAGCCGACGAACTGCTGCGTCACGGTCGTCCGGTTCCACTCGCCGCCCACCTTGAACAGGTGGTCCCCCATCAGCACGGAGACGTTGTTCAGAAGCTGGATGCGGGTGTCGTAGGCCGGGTCGATCGGCAGGAAGAACGGAAGGCCGAAGCGGAAGCCGTCCACGAAGTCCATTCCCGTGTCGGGGAAGGGCCGACCTCCCATGGCCTGGAATTGGGGGAGGCCCGGCGGTACGGCGCCGGGCACCAGCGGTCCGTCGTAGCCCCGCGGCCGGTCCTCCCGCGCCCACTGGAAGCGGAACTCGTTGGACACCGCCGACGAGATCTGGGAGGAGAGGCTTCCGTTCACCGCGTGGGAGAAGTCCTTCTCGATCCCGTTCGCGCTGAGCCCCCAGGCGTCCGCGTCGAACGTCCCGTTCACCTGCTCCGACCAGGTGTGGTTGTATTTCACCGAGGCCTTGTGCCGGTCGCTCACGTTCCAGTCCAGCTTCACCATCAGCGCGCGGGCGTCGTCCGTGCGGGTGATCGGCGCGAAGTCGTCCGCCAGCGCCCCGCCGAACTCGGTGCTCAGGAAGCTCCGCAGCTTGTCGAGCTCCGCCGGCTGCGCGACGCCGGCCAGCCGGTTCGTCTGCTTCGTCTCCTCGAACAGCTGCTGGTCGTAGGCGACGAAGAAGAACGCCTTGTCGCGGACGATCGGACCGCCGGCGGTCAGGCCGAACTGGTGCTGGTAGAAGTCCGGCTTTCCGCCGCCGCGGGCGAACTCGGCGGACAACCCGTCGACCTGCCCGAAGTAGTGGACCGAGCCCTCCAGCTCGTTGGTGCCGGACTTCGTGAGCACGTTCACGAAGCCGCCCGCGGAGCGACCGAACTCGGCGGGCGCCCCCTGGCTCACCACCACCAGCTCCTCCACGGCGTCCAGGTTGAAGGTGAAGGCCGGCCGCTGTCCGCCCCGCTGCTCCCCGAAGAACGGATTGTTGAAGTCCGCACCGTCCACGATCACGTTGTTGAAGATCCCCCGCTGTCCGGCGATCGTCAGCTCGTCACCGTCCGGGCCCTGCACGATCGCCGCCCCCGGCGTGAGCAGCGTGAAGTCCAGGAAGTTGCGGCCGTTGTTGGGAAGCCCCTCCACCGCCTCCGTGGGCAGGCGTTGCGAGGCGGTCACGTCCGAAGGGTCGACCAGCGGCGCGCCCTCTCCCACCACCCGGAGCTCTTCCAGCTCCACGGGTCGGAACTCGAGGGACAGGTCCACCGTCTCCCCCAGCCGGAGCACCACGCCCTCCTCGCGGATCGCTCCGAACTGCCCGATAGACCGGACCTGCACGTCGTAGGTCCCCACCGGAAGCAGCGAGGCGACGAAGATGCCGCGATCGTTCGTGGCGAGGCGGCGCTCCAGACCGGTCTCCCGGTGTCGGATGGTCACCTCGGCGGTCGCCACCGGCGATCCGGCGGGGTCGCGGACCACGCCGCGCAGGATCCCGGTGGTCGCCTGCGCCTGCGCGTAGACCGACTCGGGGAGAAGCAGGAGGCCGAGCAGGCCGAGCAGGAGCAGGCAGCGCACCGGCGGTCGGAGGCGGAACGCGCGAAGGGCGAACGGACGCGGAGCGGGCATGGGTCTCCTCGCGAACGATGGAATGGAGTCGGCTCAGGACACGCCGCGATTGCCGGCGGAGGACTCGGATGTCCCCTTCTATCTCCCTATCTCCACGGCCGCTCATCCGGGCGGCCGTCGAAGGCGCGCTTCTGGATGCCCTCACACCCGTTCGATGATAGCATCGCTGGCGGACATCCGGCTACCGTGCAAGCGGCCGCAACGGGGAACGACAGTTATGACCCTCCAGGTAGCGAGATGCTGTAATTTGATGAGGTCGCCGTCGCACGGCCACCCCCGGCTCGGGCACGCTCCGTCGGGCCACCCGCGGCACGCCCCCCCGCCGCGGCGTTCTTCGGCCGAGCGCGGGTGCCGGACGCGGGCGTCGGCCGAGACGGCCGCCGGCATCCGGTAGCGCGCCGGAGACCGCTCCTGTTCGGACCGTCGCTCGTCGCCGCCGTCGCCGCGCTCGCGGGGCTGACGACCACGGCGGTCGCGCCGGGGATGGACGCGCGACCCCGGGCCTGGTCCGGACCGGCCGTCGGCGTCCCGGCGCGGGCGGACCTTCTGAGGGGCCCCGAGGCGCGGTGGCGCTCGGAGACCGTCGTGCGCCCGGACACGCTGCCGGTCGTGGACACGGTCGTGGTGGTCCGCGAGAACGTCTTCTCCGCCGAGGAGAGCGCGTCGATCGGCGTGCTGCGGCTGCTGAACCGCATCCACGTGACGACGCGCCCCTGGGTGGTCCGCCAGGAAGTGCTGCTGGAGCCGGGGATGTCCTGGGACTCGGCGAAGGCGGCGGAGACGGAGCGGAACCTCCGGGCGCGGCGACTCTTCCGTCGGGTGCGGGTGGATTCGGCCCGCGTGGACGGCCGGCTGGCGGCGGTCGTCCGCACGGCGGACGCCTGGAGCCTGCTCCCCCGGCTCCAGTTCGAGATCGCCGCCGACGGCACCCTCACGGGCACCGCCGGCGGGACGGAGCTGAACTTCCTCGGCACCGGGACCGCGCTCCAGGCCTGGTACGTTCGCGAGGTGGACCGCGCCGGCCTCGCGCTCGGCGCGGGGACACCGCGGCTCGGCCGCACCCCGGTCGGCGTGCAGGCCGGGTATCAGACCCTGTCCGACCGCACGCTCTGGTCGGGGACGGCAGGGCTTCCCTACCGCGCGCTCGAGGACCGGCGCTCCTTCCTCGCCTCGGTCGAGCGCTTCGACGGCCGCGTCCTGCAGTACCGGGTGCCGGACCCGACCCGCCGGGACACGGTCCGCTGGACCCGACGAGCGGCCACCGCCCGACTGGCGGCCGGGGTCGCCCCGGTCGCCTCGACCGCCGGCTACCTGCGGCTGGGCGCCGCGCTGGAGCTCCGCCGGGAGGAGCTCTTCCCGAGGTCCGTGTCCGGCGCGCTCGTCCCCGATACCCTGTACGGCCTGGTGGCCGCCTCGGTGGACTGGCGGCGCGCCGAGTTCCGAACCGTCCGACGCCTGAACGGCTACACGCCCGAGGACCAGGACCTGAGCGGGCGGATCTTCTTCTCGCTCGCCCTCGCCCCCGGCGCCTGGGGGTGGGAGCGGACCGGCGTGGGGCTCCGGGTCTCGCTCGCCGAGGGCACGGCGTTCGGCGCGGGATCCGAGCCGGCGGCGCTGCTCAAGGCCCGGGTCGACGCCGGCGGGCTGCTGGACGGGAACGGGCTCGACTCCGGCCGCGTGGTGGCCGCGGGAATGGCCGCGCTCATCCCGGCGGCCGGACACGCCACCTTCCTCGAGGCCATCGGCGGCGCGCTCCGGCGTCCGGCACCCGGGCGCGAGTTCGACCTCGGCTTCGGGAGGGCACCGCGCCTGTGGGAGCCGCACGCCTTCGTCGGCACGCGGATGGCGCGCCTCACGCTCGAGCACCGGTGGTACGCGGCCGAGGACGTGCTCCGGCTGCTCGGCCTCGGGCTCGGCGCGTTCGCGGACTACGGCGGCGCCTGGTATCCGGAGCAGGACCCGCGGCTCGGCGGCAACCTGGGCGTGGCGCTCCTCCTCGGCTCCTCCCGCTCGCCCTTCCCGCAGGTGGCGCAGCTCGCCGTCGGCTGGCGCTTCGGCGGCGGCCTCGGAGGGACCGGTCCCGGATCCCCGGAGGCGCGGCGGGAGCCGTCGCGCTGGGCCATCGCGTTGCTCGCCGGCCCGGTGTTCTGAAGCTTGCGGGATGGCTTCAGGCGCCCTCACTCCAGCCAGGAGGTTCCCGTGCTGAAGGAGTTCAAGGCGTTCGCCCTCAAGGGCAACATGCTGGACATGGCGGTCGGCATCGTCATCGGTGTCGCCTTCGCCACGGTCGTGAGCTCGCTGGTCAATCACCTGCTCATGCCGCCGCTCGGTCTGGCGCTGGGTGGGGTGGACTTCGCCGACCTCTTCGTGGTGCTGCGCGAAGGGGAGGCGGCGGGTCCGTACGCCACGCTGGCGGCGGCGGAGGCGGCCGGCGCGGTGACGATCGCCTACGGCCAGTTCGTGAACGCGCTGATCGCCTTCCTGCTCGTAGCGCTGGCGCTCTTCTTCGTGATCCGCAGCTTCAACCGCCTGCAGAAGGAGCAGGAGCAGGCCGAACCGGCGCCGGAGCCGGCGCCCTCGGACGAGG
>CAZTGV010000003.1:0-18386 GCA_964613475.1 uncultured Gemmatimonadota bacterium | reverse complement strand
CAGAAGGAGCAGGAGCAGGCCGAACCGGCGCCGGAGCCGGCGCCCTCGGACGAGGCGCGCCTGCTGGCGGAGATCCGGGACCTCCTGCGCGGCGGCGCCCCGGCCGCGGTCGGGACGCGGAGAGCCGACGCGACCGGCGCCTCGGCGG
The DNA here is from genome assembly GCA_964613475.1 of uncultured Gemmatimonadota bacterium. Lineage (GTDB taxonomy): Bacteria > Gemmatimonadota > Gemmatimonadetes > Palauibacterales > Palauibacteraceae > CAZTGV01. The sequence continues at coordinate 18,238 of CAZTGV010000003.1, read as the reverse complement.
ACGGGTCGTAACGGAGGGTGGTGACTCGGGCGGCGCCCCGACGCGGGACTCGGCCTCGCGGGCTATTCGTCGCGGCCTGCCGCCGGACGCGACTCCGTCGTCGCGGGCCTACCCACGGACTCGCCGCGGCTCAGTCGTCGCTGCGGTCCGCGGCGGCGAGCTTCATCCTGATGCGGCGCCGCAGCGCCCGCAGCTCGGCGATCGCCGCCCAGCCCTGGCGGCGCCGGAGCGCCTCTTCCTCGCGCTCCAGGGCGCCGAGCGCTCGTCGAAGCGCCGCCGGCGTGCTGGAGCGCTCCACCAGCTCCCGCAGTCGCCTCACTGAATCCGGCAGCTCGGTGCCGTCCGGCATCCCCCGCATCCGCTCCACCCCCGGTTCCGGTGTCGGTCCTGGCGCCCCACTCTACGGTAGGACGATCAGTATACGGCGGCCGTTACGACTATGGCAACGACCATATTCCACTACCAAGCGATACTGCAGTCAATGAGGAACGGTCCGGACTCGTCCGGCCCCTCCGGGGTGTCGTCGCCCGCTCCGGCCGGCCCCCGCGGAATCCCGGCGCGCCCCACCGGGTAGGAAGGCGCATGAACGGTCACGAACGCCGGTTCCACCCCCGCTCGCCGGCGCGCCTCGCGTCGGCCGCCGCCCTGGGCGCGATCGTCCTGGCGCTGCTCGCCCCCGCGCCGTCCGAGGCGCAGACGCGGAGAGCCCCCGCCATCCGCATCTCGGGCGGGCACGTATGGATCGGAGACCGGCACGCCGGCTCGATCGGAACCGGCGGCGACGCGTTCGGGCTCTCGCGGATCATCCGGGACGGGCTGCGGCGGACGGGGGACTCGCGGGCATCGCGCTTCGGCCCCGGCCGGGTGACCTCCGGGTGGCCCTCGCCCCGGCAGCGCGGCCACCCCGGGTCGTTTCGCGGGCGCGGGCTCCCCGGCCGCTTCCCGGCCGGCGGGCCGGCACACCGTCGCCCGTTCCGACCCAAGGCCGGGCTGATCCTGGTGCTGCACCACCCCCTCGGAGGGCTGGTGTTCGTGGGGCGGACCGTCTTCGTCGTCGAGGGGGGGATGCACGGCTCCGGGGGCGCGGCGCCCGCCGCCGGCGCCCAGCCGGACCAGGGGATGGATCGGGCGGCCCCCGCCGGCCGGGCACCCGGCCCGGCCGCGCGGGCCCCGGCCGCGCCGCCGCCGCTCGGACCGGACTCGCCCCACTGCGCGGACGTCACCATCCGGTTCGGCGCCGGCGGAAGCTACGGGCTGCGCGTCGACCTGCGCGACCTCGACGCCTCCTCCCCGCGGGAGGCGGAAGCGGCGCTGGCCGCCCGCCTGCGCGAGGGACGGCCGCTGGCGCTCCGGGACGTCTACGGCGTCGGCTTCAACGTCCCGGCCGGCCTGGTGGAGGAAGTGCGGGTCGAAGCCTGCCGGTCCGCGCTGGCGCCGCCTCGCTGACCCCGCCCCCGGCGGCCCGGGGGATTCGCGCCGACCCCACGTTCCCCGCCCGATCCGTCCCGGCGGATTCGCTCCCGGTCGGCTAGTCGACCCCGCCGCCGACCCCCACGCCGACAGGCTCCGGCACCCGGCGCGGCCCTATGAGCCAGCGGCCGACCCGGTCCGCGGCCCGGTGCAGGACGACGTAGGCGGACGGGACGACGAACAGGGTGAGCAGCATGGAGACCGTGAGGCCGCCGACCACCGCGACGGCCAGCGGCTGCATGAGCTCCGAGCCCTGTCCGATCCCGAGGGCCAGCGGCGTCATGCCGAGGCCGGTGGTCAGGGTCGTCATCAGGATGGGACGTAGCCGCACCACCCCCGCCTCGACCACCGCCTCCTCCATCGAGGTCCCGGCCTCGGCGCGGAACTGTTCCACGTACTCGACCAGCAGGATCGCGTTGTTCACTACGATCCCGGCCAGCAGGATCACGCCCAGCAGGACCGGCGCGCTGAGCGGAAGACCGGTCAGCCGGAGCGCCAGGGCCACCCCGACCAGCGACATGGGCACGGCGAACAGGATCACCAGCGGGTTCACCAGGCTCTCGTACTGCACGGCCATCACCACGAAGACCAGGAAGACGGCCAGGAAGATCACCGTCGCGAGCTGGCGGTTGCTCTCGCGGATCGCCTCCTCCTCACCCCCGTACAGGATGGAATAGCGCTCGGGGAGCTCGAACCCGGCCAGCCGGGCGCGGATGGAGTCGTTCACCACCCCGACCGGCGCCACCTCGGTGATCACGTCCCCGGTGAGCCGGAGGACCCGGTTCTGGTCCTCGCGCTCGATCTCCGTCGGCCCCGTCGCGGCCCGCACGGTAGCCACGTCGCGCAAATAGATCGGGGCATCCCCGGTCCGCCCCGGGAAGAGCGCGATCGCCTGGAGGTCCTCCGGGCTCGTGAAGCGCTCGCGCGGCAGCATCACCCGGACGTCGTACTCGCGGTTCCCCTCCGTGTAGCGCGTGGCCACGGTGCCGTCGAGCGCCGTGCGGATGGTCTGGCCGACCGCGGCGACCCGCAGCCCCAGGTAGGCGGCCCGCTCGCGGTCCAGCCGGACGGCGAGCTCGGGGCTCGCCTCCTCGCTCGAGCGCTCCAGGTTCTCCAAGCCCGGCACGCCCTCCAGCCGCTCGATCACCCGCTCGCCGATCCGCTGGAGCTCCGCCAGGTCCTCGCCCTGCACGGTGAGCTCGACCGAGGAGCCGCTCGAGGAGGTGCGGAGCCCCCGGATGCGGGGGGGGCGCACGAACACGCGGGCGCCCGGGAAGCCGCGCGCGTCGACCCGGTCCTGGAGCGTCTGCACCCACTCGTCCGCGCTCATCGAGCGCTCGGTGACCGGCGCGAGCTGGATGTTCATGGAGCCCCGGCCCGCCCGCTCGCTCGTGCTCCCGCCCCACAGGAAGCCGCCGGCGGTCGTGAAGACGTGCCGAACATCCGGCATGTCGCGGATCATCCGCTCCACCTCGAGCGCGAGCTGGTTCGTCTCGTCCGGAGACACGCCGGGCGGCAGCCGGATGTACGCTCCCACGTTCCCGTCGTCCACCTGCGGCAGGAACTCGTTTCCGAGGCCCCGCAGGATCGACAGCGCGCCGAGGAGCGCGACCAGGGCCAGCCCCAGCACCGCCCAGCGCCATCGGACCGCCCAGGGCGCGACGCGGCGGTACAGCGCGCGCAGTCGCCGCACGCCCCGGTCGAACGCCACCAGCGCCCGGGTGCGGCCCACGCCGCTGGTGAACTGGACCTTGGCGAGCTTGGCCGCGGCCATCGGCACGACCGTCAGCGCGACCGCCAGCGAGGCGAGGATGGCGAAGGAGATGGTGAGGATGAGCTCCCGGAAGATGAGCGCCGCCAGGCCGCTGATCAGCAGGAACGGGGTGACCGCCGCCAGGTTGGTCACCGTGGCCGCGACCACGGCGCTCTGCACCTCGGCCGCGCCCTCGCGGGCCGCCCGGTCGGGGTCCTCCTTCCCGAGCTCCTCCCGGTGGCGGAAGATATTTTCCAGCATGACGATGGAGTTGTCGATCAGGAGCCCGACGCCGAGCGCCAGGCCGCCCAGCGACATGATGTTCAGGGTGAGGTCGCCGAGCCCCATCATCACGAAGGTGGCGAGGATCGCCAGCGGGATGGCGGTGGCCACCACCAGGGTCTTCCGGAGTGAGCCGAGGAAGATGAGGACGACGAGCACCGCCAGCGTGCCCCCCGCCAGGGCGGCGTTGCGGACGGCGCGCACGGAGGCCCGGATGAACTCGGCCTGGTCCTGGATCGTCTCGAACCGGACGTCGGCCGGCACGAAGCCGGTCTCCGCCAGCCGGCCGAGCGTGCGGCCCACGTCGTCGGCCACCTGGACCGTGTTCGCGTTGGGCTGCTTGCGGACCGAGACCTTGACGGCCGGCACGCCGTCCAGGCGGGCCCACAGGCGCTGCTCCCGCGGACCGTCCCGTACCTCCGAGACCTCCTCCAGCGGCACCCGACCGACCCCCGGAACCGGGAGCGCCACGTTCCGGATGTCGGCCACGCTCCGGAACTTCCCCTCGGTCTTGCTCACCACCTCGCGGGTCGGGGAGCGCACGAGGCCCCCCGCCACGTCCTGGTTTTCGGCCCACAGGGCGTCCACGACCTCCGAGATGGTGAGGCCGTAGGAGCGCAGCCGCTCCTGGTCCAGGATCACCTGGACCTCGCGCACCAGCCCGCCGGCCACGTCGATGGACGCCACCCCCTCGATGGTGAGCAGCCGCGGCCGTAGCTGCTCCTCCGCCCACTCCCGGAGGGAGACCAGGCTTCGGGTGTCCGAGGAGAACGCGACCTCGTAGATCGGGATCTGTTGCGGGTCGAACTTGAAGATCGAGGGCGCGTCCGCCTCCTCGGGCAGCGAGCCCCGCGCCCGCTCCAGGTTCTTGGCGGCGTCCTGGAGGGCGAAGTCGACGTCCGTGCCGTAGGAGAAGTGCAGGTTGATCGCCACCCGCCCCTCCTGCACCTCCGTCTCCATCCGCGTCAGGTTCTCGGTCGGGGCCAGCGCCGCCTCGAGCGGCTTGGCGACCGTCTCTTCCAGCACCTGCGGCTCCACGCCGGAGTTGGTGACCGAGACCCGGATCTGCGGATAGACGATGTTCGGCAGCAGGTCGAGCGGGAGGCCGCGGACGAAGAAGAGGCCGAGGACGAGGACGACCGCGGTGAGCATGACCGTGCCCACCGGACGGGCGATCGCCCAGGCGGAGATCGCCCCGCGCTTGCGCCGCGGGTCGCGCCCCGAGCTTCCCCCGCCCGAGCCGCCGCCCCCGGCGCCCGGACCGGCGCCCTCGGCGCCCGGACCGCTCACGATCCCTCCTCCGTCGTTTCGCCGGCGGCCCTGTCGGCCTCCAGAGGTCCCTCGGGCAGCCGCCCTTCGGACTCGCGCACCGCAGCGCCGTCGCGAAGCTCCGCGTGGCCGGCGGTGACGACCCGCTCGCCCTCGGAGAGGCCGGAGGTGACCTCGACGCGGCCCCGGAAGGTGAGACCGGTGGTGATCTCCCGCCGACGGGCCCGGCCGTCCTCCACGACCCACGCCTCCTCCACCCCGCCCCGGGTCTGCACGGCCGAGGCGGGGACCTGGATCACGTCCTCGCGCGACTCCAGCGGCAGGACGACCCGGACGAGGAACCCCGGGCGGGCAGCGCGGGCCGCTTCGCCGGCGAGCGCCACCTCCACGGGCACGAGCCGGGTCTCGGGATCGGCGGACGGAAACACCCGCCGGATCCGCCCCGCGGCGGGCCGCCCTGGGAGCGCGTCCAGGGAGACGGAGACCGAGTCGCCGGTCGACACGTGCACCACGTCCATCTCGGACGCGCGGACCCGCACGACCAGGGTGGAGACGTCGTCGATGGCGAAAAGCTGCGTCTGCGGCGACACCACGTGTCCGGCCTCCACGCTCTTCGAGGTCACCACGCCCGCGATCGGGGCGCGGATCTCCGTGTATCCGACCTGCGCCCGGACCTGCTGCAGGCGCGCCTCGGCGGCCGCCCGCCGGGTCTGCGCCTCCTCCCATTCCGCGCGGGTGATGATCCCGGACTCCAGGAGTTCCTCCGCCCGGCGCCACGCCGCCTCCGCCACCTCGTGGGAGGCCTCAGCCGCCTCCAGCTCCGCCTGCAGGTGCCGGTCGTCCATCCGCGCCAGGAGGGTGCCCGCCCGCACCCGGTCTCCCTCTTCCGCCAACACCTGCCGGACCTCGCCGGAGAGCTGGCTGTTCACCAGCACCCGGCGGATCGGTTCCACCACTCCGGACAGCCCCACGGTTCGCGTGATGGACCCGATGTCCGCCCGCGCGGTCGCCACCGGGATCACCCGCTCCTCGCCCTCGCCCTCGCGGGGCTCGGCCGCTTCGTTGCCGCCGCAGCCGAGCAGGAGCGCCGACGCGACCAGGATGCCGGCGACGGACGGGCGGCGTCCGCGCACCCCGGCGGCCGGCGGCCCGCTCCTCTCCTTCCCGCCGTGCCGGGACGCGACCACCCCGATCCGCACCAGGTACGACCTCCCCTTCGGTCTTCGCGACTCCGATCTTTCCTCGAACCGACGGCGCGGGATACGGACGCCGCGGACGGCGGCGCGGCGGAGAGCGCTCCCCGCACCGCCTCATCCGAAACAGAACAGTCGAGCGGCCGCACGCGTTGCGCCAGACGTCGCGGGCCGCCCTATCTTGTGCGGACCTCCGCGAAGGCGCAGCCGAGCGGAACGAGCCCGAGGGGATCGGAGGAGACGATCATGGTGAACGCGCTGGAGCGGAGGGGCGGACGACGGGCGGGGCGCTCGACGGCGAGCTGGGTGGCCTCTGTGGCGCTCGCGGCCGCCTGCGGGAGCCTCAACCTCGGCGGCGCGGACCCGACAGCCACCCCGTCGGACGCCGACATCCCGCGGCCGGTCGGGGGCGAGATCTCCCTCGCCGGGAGCGAGCGGCCGGACATCGTTCGCTTCCTCAACGTTCGCACGGCCACCTCGCCCTCCCTCTCGCCCGACGGGATGGAGGTCGCCTTCTCCACCCAGATCACCGGCGCGCCGCAGCTCTGGGCGGTGGACGCCCGCGGCGACTGGCCCCGACAGCTCACCTTCGGCGAGCCGGTCACCTTCCACGAGTGGTCCCCCGGCGGCGCGTGGATCCTGTACGGACAGGACCGGCAGGGGGACGAGCGCGAGGGCTTCTACCTGATCGATCCGGACGGGACCCGCGAGCGCGAGCTGCTGCCGCCCTCCGACGCCTTCCGGGTGTTCGGGGGGTTCGACCGGCGCGGGGAACGGGTGGTCTACGCCGCCACCGGCCGCGGCGGGGCGGAGTTCGACATCCATCAGCTCGACCTGCGGACCGGCCGGGACCGCCGGCTGTTCGAGGGCCGCATGGGGCTCTACGCCGCCTCCTTCCGCCCCGACGGCGGCGCCATCCTCCTCACCGAGAGCCGGGGAGAGGACGCGAACGACGTGCACCTGTACGACGTGCGACGCCGCGAGCTCGAGCCGCTCTTCCGACCGGACGACCGCGCCCGCTACGGCAGCTTCTCGTGGGCTCCCGACGGTCGCTCCTTCTACCTGGCGACGAACGAAGGCCGGGAGTGGTCGGGGCTCGCCCGCTACGACCTGGAGGGGAACGAGCTCCGCTACCTGGACGACCTGGCCGCCCCGGGGGACCTGGAGCGCGAGGTTGAGTCCGTGGCGGTGTCCGCCGACGGCCGCTACCTGGCCTGGACGGTGAACGACGAGGGTTGGTCGGTCCTCCGGATCCGCGACCTGGAGACCGGTGGCGCCTCCGAGCTCGCCCCCGGACACCTGCCCCGCGGGCTGTACGGGATCTCCTGGGCTCCCGAGGCGCCGGTCCTGGCGATCACGATCCGCGGCCCCCGCCTGCCCGGCGACATCTGGACGATCGACCTGCGGACGCGTGTCCTGCACCGCGCCACCCGGTCCGACGCCGCGGGGCTGGACCTCGGGCGGATGGTCGTGCCCACCCACCACTCCTTCCCGGCGCGGGACGGGGTGGAGCTGCACGGCTTCCTGTACGAGCCGCCGCGCGGGGCGAGCGGCGGCGGGCCTCCGCCGGTGCTCGTTGCCGTGCACGGCGGACCGACCGCCCAGGCCCGTCCCACCTTCCAGCCGGCGCACCAGTACCTGCTCGCGCGCGGGATCGCCGTGTTCGACCTGAACTACCGCGGCTCGACCGGCTACGGAAAGACGTTCGCCCGCCTCAACGACGGCCGGCTCCGCGAGGACGAGCTCGGCGACCTCGAGGACGCCCTCGCCTGGCTCGGCGAACGCGGCTGGGTGGACACGGCCCGCGCCGCCATCATGGGCGGCTCCTACGGGGGTTACCTGACGATGGCCGCGCTCGCGCGCCTGCCGGACCGCTTCCGCGCCGGCGTCGCGTTCGTCGGCGTCTCGGACTGGGTGACCGCGCTCGAGGGGGCGTCGCCGCAGCTCCAGGCCAGCGACCGGGTGGAGTACGGGGACATCCACGACCCCGAGGACCGCGAGTTCTTCCGCCGGATCTCTCCGATCACCTGGGTGGACAGCGTGCGCGCGCCGATCATGGTCCTCCACGGCGCCAACGACCCGCGGGACCCGGTCGAGGAGTCCGACCGCTTCGTCGGGGCGATCCGGGAGCGAGGGGGCGAGGTGGAGTACCTCCGCTTCCCGGACGAGGGCCACGGGATCCGGCGACTCGAGAACCGGGTCATCGCCTACCGCCGGATCGCGGAGTTCCTGGAGCGCGCCTTCGGGCTGACCGGCGCGGCCGCGGAGTAGCTCCCGCGCGCCACCGCGGCGCGACCGCCCACGCTCCTGCCCGCGGAGTGGCTCCCGCCCGTCACCGCGGCGCGACCGCGCACGCTCCTTGCCCGTCCGGGATCTCGCGACCATAGCCTCGAAGCGCCCCCCGAGCGCCCGCTGCGGCATTGGAGCGTCCATGAAAGCCTTGACCTATCGCGGGCCGGCCGACGTCCGGGTCGAGAACAAGCCCGATCCGCTCATCGAGCACCCGGGCGACGCGATCCTCCGGGTCACGCGCACGGCGATCTGCGGGTCCGATCTGCACCTCTACCGCGGCCTGGTGCCGGACACCCGCGTCGGCCACACCTTCGGCCACGAGTTCACCGGCATCGTGGAGGAGACCGGCGGCGAGGTGCGCGAGCTGCGGCGGGGCGACCGGGTCGTCGTGCCGTTCAACATCTCCTGCGGCTCCTGCTTCTATTGCCGCCGCGACCTCTACGGCATGTGCGAGAACACGAACCCCAACAGCGAGATCGCCTCCGGGGTGTTCGGCTACTCGCACTCGACCGGCGGCTACGACGGCGGGCAGGCCGAGTACGTGCGCGTCCCGTTCGCGGACGTGGGACCGATGAAGATCCCCGACGAGGTGGACGAGGAGGACGCGCTCTTTCTCTCCGACATCTTCCCCACCGGCTACCAGGCGGCCGAGATGGGGGAGATCGGGGACGGCGACACGGTGGTCGTGTTCGGCTGCGGGCCGGTCGGCTACTTCGCGCAGCTCTCCGCCTGGCTGATGGGGGCCGGCCGGGTCATCGCCGTCGACAAGGTTCCCTACCGGCTCCGGTTCTGCCGGGAGCACGCGGCGGTGGAGACCCTCGACTTCCGCGAGGTGGACGACGTGGTCACGGCACTGAAGGCGATGACCGAGGGCCGCGGGCCGGACGTGTGCATCGACGCGGTCGGGATGGAGGCGGACGGCTCCACCCTGCACACCTTTCTCGGCCGGAAGCTCAAGCTCGTGGCCGGCGCGGCCACCGCCATCGAATGGTGCATCAACGCGGTCCGGAAGGGCGGCCGGGTCGTGCTCATCGGCGTATACGGGCCGCCCTGGAGCCTGGTGCCGATCGGCACCGCGATGAACAAAGGGCTCACCCTGCGCATGGCCCAGTGCAACACGAAGCGCTACATGCCGCGCCTGCTCGAGCACATCCGGGAGGGACGGGTGGACGCCAGGGGGCTGATCAGCCACCGCATGCCGCTGGACCGGGCGCCGGAGGCGTACGAGCTGTTCGCCCGCAAGGAGGACGACTGCCGCAAGGTGGTGCTCTTCCCGCACTGAGCGCCCCTCGCGCCGCCGCCCGCCCGATCCCGCTGGAGGCGGCGGTGATGAGGGCCTCCCCGCTCGAGCGGTGGCGGCGTTCAGCCCCGCCTCAGCGCCGCCTCAGCCCCCGCCCGCCGAACGACCTCGCCATCAGGAGGCCACCCAGCAGCAGGCCGGCGGCGAACGGGAGGGGGTTCCGCTCCACCCGATCGGCGGCGCCCTCCAGCCCGGCCCCGCGGAGCGGGCGTCCGAGCAGGCCGCCTACCCGGCCCTCCAGCACGTCCACCCGGTCCGCCAGCAGCAGCATGCCCCAGTGCCGGGCGCGGTGCTCCGGCACCTCGTAGGCCGCCTTGCGGAGCGCCCCGCTCGCGCCGCGCGGCGGCTGTCCGGTGCCCACCACCGGGGTCATCCGGTCGAGCCCCTTCCGCTTGAGATGCCGCCGGCGGAGCCGTTGCCGGGTCGGCGGGCCCCGCTCGGCGGCCTCGGCGCGCTCGGCCGAAGCCTCCATCGGCACGCCCGGCCGCGCCTCCTCGGTCGCGTCGGTCCCCCGTGCGGGGGCCGTCTCGGCGCCTCGCCGCTCGCCCTCGCGTGCCGTCTCGATGCCCGGCGCTTCGCCGGCCGGCTCGCCTCCGGTCAGGCCACGCTCCTCCCAGGACTCGCTGCCGACGTGCTCTTCGTTCATGGCTCGCTCCCGCTGGAGTCCCCCCTGCGATCGGCTCCGTGAGGTGGGTCGTGAAGGCCCCCGTGACAGTCGGTCCGGAACCCTCCATGCTGCTCTCTCGGGAGCAACCGATGTGCCACGCGCGGGCTTCGAGACGGTCGCCCCCGTGAGGCTCGAGATGCCGCACGCGGTGGCCCGGCGGCGCCGGCTCGCGCAGCTTCGGCCCATGACGGCACGCGACCGATCCCCCGGAGGAGGCGGCCCCCCCGATCGCGCGGGCGGCGCCCGGCCGGCGGCCGGCCCGCAACCCGACCGGCCGCCCGAGCCGCCGTGGGACGACCGATACGCGGACGGCGACTGGATCGACCTGGCCCGGCCGGCGGCGATCGTGCGCGACGCCGCCTCGTGGCTGGAAGGGGCCGGCGGCGTGGCTTGGGACGTGGCGTGCGGGGCCGGCCGGAACGCGCTCCACCTGGCGGCGGCGGGGTGGCGCGTGCTCGCGGTGGATCGGTCCGCGGAGGGCCTGCGGCGGCTGCGACGGCGCGCCCACGAGCGGGAGCTCCCGGTGCAGCCGGTGCGAGCGGACCTGGCGCGCTTCGCCCTCGAGCCCGCCTCGGTGGACCTGGTGGTGAACACGCACTTCCTGCTCCGCCCGCTCTTTCCCCGTCTCCGCGCGGCGCTGCGCCCGGGCGGGCTCCTCCTGTTCGAAACCTTCAGCGTCCACGAGATCGAGGAGCTCGGCGGGGACGTGCGGCGCGCCTTCGCGCTCGAGCGGGGCGAGCTCGCGCGGGCGTTCGCGGGGTGGGAGGTCCTCCTCTACGAGGAGGGCGTGTTCGAGCGCGAGGAGGGAGAGCGCGGCCTGGCGCGTCTCATCGCGCGGAAGCCGGGCCGGACTCGGGGCTAGGACCCGCCTCCGAAGCGCCAGGCCCGCGGACGGGCGAGCCCGAGAACAGCGGGAGCGCGCGGAGGATCGCCCGATCGAGGGACCGGCCGGGACCGACCGCCAGCACCTCCTCGTCCTCCTCCCACGGGAGGGACGGCGCCGCCTCCAGCCGACGGACCGCCGGCGGCAGGTGGAGCCGGAAGCCGCTCGCCCGCAGGAGCGCCCCGCAGGCGTCGAACAGCGGCCGCGAGTGGACGGCCAGCGAGACCAGCAGCCGCGGTCCGAGCATCCCGCCGGCGCCCCGCAGGACCGCCGCCTCCTCCCCCTCCACGTCCACCTTGAGCACGTCGGGAGGCGGCAGCCCCTCCTCCTCGGCCAGCCGCTCCAGGGTTCGCACCCGCACCCGCTGCGCGCCGTCTCCCAGCCGCCCGGCCAGGCTGGAGCCCCGCGACGGGAAGCGCCCTTCCCCGTTCCAGTCGCTCACCGCCGCGGCGACGACCCGCACGTTCGGGATCCGATTCCACCTCAGGTGCCGCCGCAGGGCCCGGAGGTTCTCCTCGGACGGCTCCACCGCCACCACCAGGCCCTCCGGACCGACCCGCCGCGCCGCGGCCATGGCGACGTAGCCCTTGTGCGCGCCCAGGTCCCACACCCGGTCCCCGGGCCGGAGCAGGGCGAGCAGGGTGCCCACCCGCGCGGCCTCGAAGGTGCCCGCCAGGTAGCCGCGACCGGCGGAGACGACGCTCCAGCGGAGGCCGCGGTTCGGCCCGGCCCGGATCGGCAGGCGGAGGCGGCCCAGGACGGCGGCGCCCAGTGAGCGGACCGCGCGCGGCAGGCGCACCGGCTACCCGGCGACCCCGGGAGGCCTCAGCGGGGCGGTCGGCGCCTCCGCCTCTGGCGCCGTCTCGGGGGCGATCTCCCCCTCGAGCATCGCGCGGAACATCGCCTCCGTCTCCTCCGGGCGACGCGTGAGGCGGCTCACGACGACCGTGACGAGCGTCCCGACCGCGAAGGCGGGCACCAGCTCGTAGATCGCCGCCCGGAGCGCCGGGGTCAGATACCAGGCCACCGCCGTGGCGGCGCCCGCGACCATGCCGGCCAGCACGCCGGGCCGGGTCGTCCCCCGCCAGAACACCGCCAGGATGGAGGTGGGCCCGAACGCCGCGCCGAGGCCCGCCCAGGCGAACAGGACGAGCCAGAAGACGAGCTCCTCCGCCAGCAGCCCCAGCGCCAGGGCCAGGACGACGAGCCCGGCCACCACCCCGCGCGAGGCCAGCACCAGGGTGTCCTGCGCGAGCGCCTCGCCCTTCCGCCACACCTGCTCGTAGACGTCACGGACCACCGTGGAGGCCATCACGAGGAGCTGGGAGTCCGCGGTCGACATGATGGCCGCGAAGATCGCGGCCACCACCACGCCGAACAGGACGCCCGGCAGGTACGCCTCCGCCAGGGCCGGGAAGAGGTTCTCTGGATCGGCCGCCGGGAGCGCCTCGACCTCGGGCACGTAGAGCCGGCCGAGGAGCCCGATCGCCACCGCGCCGACCGCCATCAGCGCGTTCCACGCCGTCCCGACCGCCGCCGCGTACCGGAACTGCCGCGGGTCGTCCATCGACACGTAGCGGATCACGATGTGCGGGTTGCCGGGCGAGCCGAGCCCGATCCCGAGGAAGCCGATGAGCGCGCCGGCGGAGAGCGCCAGCGGATCCAGCGCGGTCGGGTCGAACGCCCGGAGCTCGGCGACCACGGCCCCGGCCCCGCCCATGTCCAGCGCGACCAGGAGCGGCAGCCCCAGGAGCGCGGCCAGCATCAGCACGCCCTGGAGCGTGTCCGTCAGGCTCACCGCCAGGAAGCCGCCCAGGATCGTGTAGCCGAGCACGAAGCCGGCGGTCAGGGCGATCCCCAGACCGGGCGAGAGCCCGAAGGACGCCGAGATCGCCTTCCCGCCCCCCACGAACTGCGCGGAGACGTAGGCGACCAGGAAGGCGGTGAAGATGGCCGCGATCGCCAGGCGCAGCCGCCCGTCCTCGTCGTCGAAGCGGGCGGCGAAGAAGTCCGGCAGCGTGATGCAGTCGTAGCGGCCGGCGAAGCGGCGGATCCGCGGAGCGTAGAACAGGAAGAGGAGGCCTTCGACGATCGTGTAGCCGGCGGCGGCCCACAGGGCGGAGGCGCCTATCGTGTACGCCATGCCCGTGACGCCGAGCAGGAGCCAGGCGCTCCGGCCCGACACGACCGCCGAGAGGGCCACCACGAACCGGTGCATGCGGCGGCCGGCGACGAAGAACTCGGACAGGCCGCGGGAGGAGAAGCGGGCGCTGACGACCCCGATCCCGAGGATGAGGAGGAGATAGGCGGCGAAGGCGCCGAGCGCCCATCCATCCACGCCGACCAGGACGCGCTCGGCGGCCGCCTCCTGCAACGGCTCCCCGGCCTCTCGCTACCGCCCGTGCGGCCGGCTAGTCCCGGCTCCGCCGCGCTCCGCCTCCCGGCGGAACCGGTCCATCACCTCCCGATCGTCCGGGAGGAAGTAGCCGACCACGATACCCATCGCTCCGTCGGGCAGCGCCCGACCGGTCGGGTTGTGGTAGCGGGCCGTGACCCGGACCCGGTCGCCCGCCTCCAGCCGGTAGCCGCCGGTGGCGAGGAACGGGACCACCGGCATGGAGAGGATGCGGCCCCGCTCGTCCACTCGGGCCTCCAGTCGCGCCAACTCGCGGTCCCGGGTCTCGTCCCGCAGGACGAGCTCGCGCCCGTAGTCGTGCAGGTGCCCGCCCACCCCGAGCAGGCGACCCGCCACCGGCAGCGTGAAGCCGCCGGTCCGCTCGCTGGCGCCGACCGGCAGGTCGTACTCGGAGGTCCCGCACTCTTCGACGTCGAACCACACCGGGTAGACCGCCGCGCGGTCGCCGGGCGCCTCGGCGGCGTCCTCACCCCCATCCGCCGCCTGATAGCGCACGACCACTTCGAGCCACACCTCCCGATGGTCCTCGGCCGTCGGGTTGTGGAACATGGTGCTCACCCGGATCCGGTCCCCGCGTCGCACCCGGTAGCCGACCCCCGGCAGCGCCAACCACTCGTTCATCTCGCCGCCGGCGCCGAAGATGTGCTCCTCCTTGTTGGGGCAGAGGAAGTCCGACCGGCCGGTGTTCCACCACGCCACGTGATGGAGGAGCCGCCCCGGCAGCGCCTCGCCCCCGCCGTCGGTGAGCCGCGGGGCGTAGGAGAGGATCCATCCGTCGAAGGGCACCTCCAGGTGGCGATCGGGGGCCTGCGCGACCTCGTGGTGGCCGGCCCCCGCGGGGAGCGACAGGGGACCCAGCCGCACCGTCAGCGTCCCCGTCTCGGGCTCGTCCTCCACCCGGAGCCGCGCCTCGGTCGCGACCGAGTGGCCCGCTTCGCCCCCGTGTCGATGAGCGCCCACCCGTTCGGCCGCGTCGCGGGAGGGCTCCTCCGCGGGCTCCGGCTCCTGGGCCACCACCGGCCCGGCGAGCAGGAGCGCGGCGAGGGCGAACGGCGGAACGCGCCGCGCGGAAGGCGCGCGGCCTGGGGCGACGCAAGCTCTCATCGGAACGCCTCGGCGGTGCACGGAATCGGAACGTCAGGGTGCCGGTCAGCAGCCCGCAAGCTAGGCGGATCGTGGCGCTTCGGCCACACGGAGGCGGCCCGAGCGCGGTCGCGGGAGGGGGTACGGAACGTGCGTCCGGACCGGCCGGACCCTCCTGTGCGAAAAGACCAGGAAGGACGGACGTGGCGCGGGACGAATTCGACGGTTCTCGGCGAGGCTCGGCGGCGGTCTCGGGCGCCTGCCTGGCGGCCGCGGCGACGCTCCTCGCCTGCTCCGGGGTGACGGATCCCGATGCCGACCCGGACGCCGATCCGGACTCGAGCGGCACCGAGGGATCCTACACGCTCGTCCATCTTCCTTCGGAGGGGGACTTCGGGATCGCCCGGGCGATCGACGAGGCCGGCACGATCGTCGGCTGGATCCGGGACGAGACCGAGAACCCGCGCGCCGTCGCGTGGCGCGACGGGCGGCTCGAACGGCTGTCCGACCTCGGGAGCGGCTCCAGCGGCGCCGAGGACATCAACGCGGCCGGCTGGATCGTCGGTCACGCCGAGAACCCGGAGGGGCAGCCTCGCGCCGTCCTGTGGCTGGACGGAGCGCCGCACGACCTGGGCACGCTCGGCGGAGAGTTCAGCTACGCGAACGGCCTCAACGACCGTGGACAGATCGTCGGGTCCAGCGAGACCGCCTCCGGCGCGGTGCACGCCTTCCTGTGGGAGGACGGGGCGATGCGCGACCTGGGCGTGCTCGACCGCGCCGAGGAGTCCTCCGCCGAGGCGATCAACGACCGCGGACAGGTCGTAGGCTCGAGCATCGGGGGTGAGCTGGTGCAGCGAGCCACCCTGTGGGAAGCCGAGGCGATCGTGGACCTCGGCACGCTCGGGAACGAGTCGGGAGCGGTGGCGATCGACGCCTCCGGCCGGATCGCCGGGGCCAGCATCCCGCACCACCAGACGAGCGCCCTGGCGGTCCTGTGGGCCGACGGGGAGCTGCGCGACCTCGGCACGCTCGGGGGCGAGTTCAGCAGCGCGAGCGGCATGGACGACCACGGCCGGGTGGTCGGGAGCAGCGAGTCCGCCGACTGCTTCCAGTGCCCGTTCCTCTGGGAGGACCGCGCGATGCGGAACCTGGGGCCGGTGGGCGACGTGCCCGGCGGAGCGGTGGACGTCGGCGGCGAGGGGGTGACGGTGGTGGGGTTCGCGGACGGCCCCGCCCTGTGGACGACGGAAGAGTCCGTGGTGCGCGCCTGGACCGAGGTCGCGGCGGCCGGTCGGCGCGGCGCCGCGCCCGACCGCCGGGCGCCCCTCGGGGCGCCGGACGCGGCGGCACCGGGAGCCCGCCCCCCCTGGGCGGAGGCGGTGTGCCGGGTGCGCGGCCCCCTGAGGACGGCGCCGTCCGCCGTGGAGGCGGCCGCCGGCTGCTGAGGTCCCCGGTCGAGTCCGGAGCCGGGCCCGGCGCGCGGCCGGCGGCCGAGGACTACGCGGCCGCGGCGGCCTCCGGCTTCCGGGCCCGTACGAACGCCGCCATGAACTTCCCCTCGATCTCCGGCGCGACCCGGTCGGGGTCCAGGCCGGCGCCGGTCAGGAAACCGCGGGCCTCCTCCACCGAGTAGATGCGGGTCGGCTCGACCTCGACCTCCTCGAAGCCGACCTCCCGCAGCAGGCTCCGGAACTCGGACTCCTCGAGCGCGCCCGCCACGCAGCCGGCCCAGAGCTCCATGCTCCGGCGGACCGCGTCCGGCACCGAGCCCCGCACCACGACGTCCGAGACGGCGAAGCGTCCGCCCGGCCGGAGCACCCGGAAGGCCTCGGCCAGCACGCGCCGCTTGTCGCCCGAGAGGTTGATCACGCAGTTCGAGATGATCACGTCCACGGAGGCGTCCGGCAGCGGCACCGCCTCGATCTCCCCCTTCAGGAACTCCGCGTTCGGCACTCCCGCCTTCCGCTGGTTCCGTCGCGCCAGCTCGAGCATCTCGTCCGTCATGTCGAGGCCGTACGCCTTCCCCTCCGGCCCGACCCGGCGCGCTGACAGGAGCACGTCGATCCCTCCGCCCGAGCCGAGGTCCAGGACCACCTCGCCCGGCCGGAGCTCGGCCAGCGCGGTGGGGTTGCCGCACCCGAGCGAAGCGGCCAGCGCGTCGGCCGGGAGCCCGTCGGTCTCCCCCGCCTCGTACAGGTCGCGGCTGATCGGATCCGCCGAGGCGGGGGCGCAGGCTTCCCTCGCCCCGGGCCCGGCGGCCCCTTCCTGGGCGGACGCGGCGCCGCCGCAGCAGGTGGCCCCTCCGCCGGTCGCCGCCCGGCGCGCGATGGCCGCGTACTTCTCCCGCACGGACTCCCTCACCTCCAGAGCCGCCTCCGGACCCTCCACGCCCGCGCCGCCCGCGCGCGCCTGACTCTCGATCGTCGCCTCGTCCATCGTCCTCGCTCCCGTGTTCGAGCGCTTCGGGCTCGTCCCGCCGTCCGACCGATCAACCGCACGCGCCCGCATCGCGTGAAAAGGCGGCACCTGCGCGGGGACGGGCGACCCCTGGTCTCCGAGGCGCCGTCGGGGACCCACGAGGCTCGAGCCGTGGGGCCCGTCCACCCCGGACCGGCCGCCGCCGGGAATTGCTACCGCCGACCCCGGAACGTGATCCGGACGTGGACGTCCTCGGCGCGCCCGGTGAAGGGGTCGCGGCAGCGCAGGCGGCCGCTGCGGTCGGCGCGCAGGAAGCGGCCGCGCAGCTCGCCGTGGAAGGCGAAGTCCCCGGAGAGTAGGCGGCAGTCGGTGAGCGCCTCCATCAGGTCCCGCCCCCAGCTCTCGAGCCGGAAGGAGAGCCGTCCGCGGCGGTCCCCCCGGCCGCGCTCCAGCTCCCCCTCGAGTCGGCGCCCGCCGAGCCACCATTCCCACCGGCCCTCGAACGTGTCGCCGAAGGTCCGGCGGATGCGGATGGTGCCCGGCCCCTCGTCCCATCCCCTGTGGCGGAAGTCGTCCCACTCGACGAAGAAGGTCCCGTCGTAGCGGCCGCGGATTTCGGGGTCGAGCGGCCCGCCGCCCACCCCGAGGCCCCACTCGCAGCCGGCGAGGACCGCGGCCGCGAACAGCGCGAGCAGAAGGGGAACGGGGAGGCCGGGCGCGGATCGAGCGGCTGGGCGGCCCTGGGGGCGGGATCGGCGGCGCATGGATCGTCTCCTCTCGGCGGGTCCCTGTCCGAAGACGTGCCGGACGTCCGAGAGGTCACGCTGTTCCGATCAGCCGCCCGATGTTCCGGGCGCGTCCCCACCGGTGGACGTGCCGGTGCGGATCCGCTGAACCGGTGAACGGGGCCGGGCGCCCGTCCCTCCTCGAGGGCGCGGGCGCCGGCCGCCGCGGGTCACTCGACCGTGACCGTCGTCCGCACCCCCTGGTGGCCCGTGTACTCCGACACGAAGAGATAGCGCCCCGGCTCGAGGTCCAGATCGAAGTAGCCGGTCGCGCCCTCGGGCAGGATGTTCATGCCGCCGACGAAGGTGGCCGGAGCCGACCCCTGGAGGCCCTCCACGTTCATCCAGTTCAGCCACGCCTGCACCTCGTCAGGCTCCACGTCCTCGGGAAGCCGCGCCACGTGCACGTTGTGGCCGAAGCCCTCCT
>CAZTGV010000002.1:0-79113 GCA_964613475.1 uncultured Gemmatimonadota bacterium | reverse complement strand
ACGCGTCGCTGGACGTAGTTCTCGGAGAGATCGACCGGTGAGGGGAGGGGCCGATGGCGCGTGAGATCCACCCGGCGGTCGCCGGCGCCCAGCCGTTCATGCTGGCCGACCGGGAGCAGGACCGGGGTGCGCTGTTCGCGAGCGAGGAGGGGCGGGCCCGGCTGGAGGCGGTGCTCGGCCGCTACCCGGAGAAGCGGGGGGCGCTGCTACCGCTCCTCAACTACGCGCAGGAGCGACGGGGCTGGGTCTCGGCCGAGTCCATGGTCGAGATCGCCGAGGCGCTGGACCTGACGCCGGCGTACGTCCACTCGGTCGCCTCGTTCTACACGATGTACAACAAGCACCCGGTCGGCCGGTACCTGGTGCAGGTGTGCACGAACATCGCCTGCCACCTGAACCGCGCCGACGAGGTGCTCGAGCGGTTCCTGGCGGAGACCGACACGCGGCCCGGCGAGACCTCCGCGGATGGCCTGTTCACCGTCATGGAGGTGGAGTGCCTTGGCGCCTGCGGGTTCGCCACGGTGGTACAGGTGAACGACGAGTACCTGGAGGACGTCTCGCCCGAGGTCGTGCCGGAGCTCGTGCGCGAGCTGGCCGCGCGCCGGGCGGAGCCCGACGGCGGGGCGGGCGAGCGGACGGAGACCGGCGCCCGGGCGCGGGCGCCGGAGGGCGGCTGAGTGGCCTGGCCGCACCGGCACGAGCGCGAGGCCACCACGCGCCTCTCCCGCCACATGGGCGATCCCGAGGCGCGGACGCTGGACGGCTTCCGCGCGCGCGGGGGCTACGAGGGCCTGCGGCGCGCGCTCGGCATGACGCCCGAGGAGATCGTCGGGGTCGTCAAGGACTCCGGCCTCCGCGGGCGCGGGGGCGCCGGCTTCCCGACCGGGATCAAGTGGAGCTTCATGCCGGAGAAGAACGGCAAGCCCCACTACCTGTGCTGCAACGCCGACGAGAGCGAGCCGGGCGCCTTCAAGGACCGGGAGATCCTGCGCTGGACGCCGCACCTCCTGATCGAGGGGTGCCTGATCGCGGCGCGGGCGATCCGGGCCGAGCACGCCTACGTCTACGTCCGGGGCGAGTTCTTTCCGGTGATCCGGGAGCTGAACCAGGCGGTCGAGGAGGCGTACGGAGCGGGGCTGATCGGCGAGGACGTCCTGGGCAGCGGCTGGGGCTGCGAGCTGACCGTGCACGTGGGGGCGGGCGCCTACATCGCGGGCGAGGAGACGGGGCTGATGGCCTCGCTCCAGGGAGGCCGGGCGGAGCCGTGGGTGAAGCCCCCGTTCCCGGCCCAGCGCGGGGTGTTCGGCATGCCGACCACGGTGAACAACGTGGAGACCCTGGCCGCCGTCCCGATGATCGTGACCGAAGGGCCCGGCTGGTACCGCCAGTGGGGGACCGAGAAGAGCCCGGGCACCAAGCTCTGGTGCTGCTCCGGGCACCTGAACCGGCCGGGCAACTACGAGCTGCCCCTCGGCGTGCCGCTGAAGGACATCATCTACGACGTGTGCGGCGGGGTGCCGGACGGGCGCCCGGTGCGAGCGGTCATCCCCGGCGGCTCCTCGACCGCCTTCCTCACCGCGGACGAGTTGGACTGTCCCACCACGTACGAGGGGCTGAAGGAGGCGGGGAGCGCGCTGGGCACCGCCTCGCCGATCGTGATGCACGAAGGGACCTGCCTGCTCGCGGCCATGCGGCGGATCGCCCACTTCTACGCCCACGAGTCGTGCGGCCAGTGCGTGCAGTGCCGCGAGGGGACGGCCTGGGTGACCAACATCCTCCGGCGGATCGAGGCCGGCGACGGGCGGATGGAGGACCTCGACACGCTGTACGACCTGTGCGAGCAGCTCACCGGCAAGACGATCTGCGTGCTCGCCGACAGCGTCGTCTTTCCGCTCAAATCCTCCCTGGACAAGTTCCGGGACGAATACGAGGCCCACATCCGGCGCGACGCCTGCACGGCCCGGTAGGGGAAGCGATGGCTGAGAACGGAAACGCGGCCGAGCGGGTGGCGCTCACGGTGGACGGGGCTCCCGTCTCCGTGCCGGCGGGCAGCCGTGTCATCGAGGCGGCCGAGCGCGTCGGCGTGGTGGTGCCGCGCTACTGCTACCATCCGGGCATCCCGACCCGACCGGCACAGTGCCGCGTCTGCCTGGTGGAGGTGGAGGGCCAGGAAAAGCTCCAGCCCTCCTGCATCCTGCCGGCCCAGGACGGGATGGTGATACGGACCGACAGCGACCGGGCGAAGCTGGCCCGCAAGTCGGTCATCGAGTTCCTGCTGGTGAACCATCCGCTGGACTGCCCGATCTGCGACGCGGCCGGGCAGTGCATGCTCCAGGACTACGCCTTCGAGACCGGGCAACTCCAGAGTCGCCTGAACGAGGCGAAGCTGGTGATGGGTCGCGACCGGATCGCCGACGACATCCTCTACTTCGCCGACCGCTGCATCATCTGCACGCGCTGCGTTCGCTTCATGCGCGAGGTGGCCCGGGACGACGCCCTGATCGTCGCCCAGCGGGGCCACAAGGCGTACATCGACACCTTCCCCGGCAAGGACCTGGACAACCCGTTCCGCGGCAACATCGTGGACATCTGCCCGGTGGGCGCGCTGGTCCACGAGGACTTCCTGTTCAAGGCCCGGGCGTGGGACCTGGACAAGTCGCCCGGCGTCTGCCCGGGCTGCTCCACGGGCTGCAACGTCACGGTGGACACGAAGGAGAACCAGATCGTCCGCCTGAAGCCGCGCTACAACGCGGACGTGAACTCGTACTGGATGTGCGATTACGGCCGGAAGCACCTGGTGATGTCGAACCGCGGGATCCGCGCGGAGGTGCCGCTGGCGCGCGAGGACGGGCGTCTGGTGCCGATCGACTGGAAGCGGGCGCTCGAGCTGGCGGTCGAGCGCGTCGAGGCGCTCGGGACGGCGGAGCGGGGGACCGCCGTTGTCTCGGCCGGCGCGTCGAACGAGAGCCTCTTCTTCTTCCGCGGCCTGCTGGACCGGCTTGGCATCGAAGGGGGCGACTTCACGGTGGAGACCGGGGAGACGGCGACCCTGCCGGGCTTCCCGAAGCTGCAGCTGCGCGCCGACCGGGTGCCGAACGCGTCGGGCGCCGAAGCCCTCGGCTTCCGGCGCGTGGAGGCGCTTCCGAGCCCGGCGGCGGGGGCGCCCCTCCTGGTGCTCGAGGATCCGCTCCTCGGGCGCGACGCGGACTGGGGGGCCGAGGCCTCCTGGTTCCTCTACCTGGGACAGCGGCTGTCGGGCGCGGCCCGGAACGCCGACCTCGTGCTACCCGTCACCGGCTTCGCGGAGGCGGAGGGCACGTTCACGAACTTCGAGGGACGCGTGCAGCGGGTGGGGCAGGCCCTGCAGCCGCCGGGCATCGCCCGGCCCGCCTGGATGGTGCTCAGCCGATTGCTGTCGCGGCTCGGCGACGGGGAGCCGGTCGGCACGGCGGGAGCCGCCTTCGCCGCTCTCGCCGAGCGGGTGGCCGAGTTCGGCGAGCTGGAGTGGGAGGCGCTGGGGTGGAAGGGCGCGCCCCTGTCGAACGCGCCGTCGCTGGCGGGCGCCGGGTCGGAGGCGGCAGGGGGCGGCGCCGAGGCTTCCGGGCCGGCGGCCGGCTAGATGGCGCCGGCCACCGGGACCGCCTTCGTCCTGCTCACGGCCGCCAAGGCGGTGGTCTTCTTCACGCTCCTCATGCTCAGCGTGACCTTTCTCGTCCTGATGGAGCGGAAGGTGGCCGCGTTCATCCAGGACCGGAGCGGGCCGAACCGGGTCGGGCCCTGGGGGCTGCTCCAGAGCATCGCGGATGGGCTGAAGTTCCTGCTCAAGGAGGAGACCTTCCCCGAAGAGGCGAGCCGCGGCTTCTTCCTGCTCGCGCCCGCCCTGGCGGTGATCCCGGCCACCATCCTGTTCGCCGTCATCCCCTTCGGGACGCCCCTCCCGACCCCGTGGGGCATCACCGGGCTGATCGTGGCGGACGTGCCGGTCGGGTTCCTGTACGTGCTGGCGGTCGCCTCGCTCGGGGTGTACGGGGTCGTGATCGCCGGGTGGTCCTCGGGCAGCAAGTACTCGCTCCTCGGCGGCCTGCGTGGCTCCGCCCAGATGGTGAGCTATGAGGTCGGGCTGGCCCTGAGCCTCGTGCCGCTCGTCCTGCTGGCGGGGGACGTCCGCATCCCCGAGCTGGTGGCCATGCAGCAGGCGCACGGGCCGGAGGGGCCGGCCGGCTTCTCCACCTGGTTCGTGCTCCCGCTCGCCCTGGGCGCCTTCTTCTTCACCCTCTCGGGGCTGGCCGAGACGAACCGGCTCCCCTTCGACCTGCCGGAGGCCGAGGCGGAGCTCATCGCCGGCTACCACACGGAGTACTCGGCCATGAAGTTCGGCCTCTTCTTCCTGGGCGAGTACGCGCACCTGCTGACCACCGCCGCCCTGGTGACCGTGTTCTTCCTGGGGGGGTGGGACATCCCGTTCTGGGCCGGGGACAACGTATACCTGGCGCCGGACGGCACGATCGTGGGCGAGCCGGCCTGGTGGAAGAGCCTGCTCACCTTCCTGGCCTTCACGCTGAAGACCGGGGCGGTGGTGCTGGTCTTCATGTGGATCCGCTGGACGCTCCCGCGCTTCCGCTACGACCAGCTCATGGACCTCGGCTGGAAGTTCCTCATCGAAGCGGTCACGGTCTACATCGTGGTGGTGGCGGCGGCGATCCTCGTGCTCGAGTCGCTCGGGGTGCCGTGGGGCCCGGGGTACGCGATGATCCTGTTCGCGCTGAACCTGGCGCTCGGCGCGCTGCTCTTCCTCGTGCTCGATCGCGGCACGGTGATCCGCGGGGCCTCCTACCGCGCCGGGCCGGAAGCGCGCCGGGCGGCGGAGGCGCGGCGCCGCGCCCTGCGCGCGGAGGCGCCCGGGGCGGAGGCCGAGGTGGCGTGAGGCGGGCGGGCGGGAGCGGTCGGGGCCGGGGGGGAGCCCGGCGGCCCGAAACGATGGGAGCCTGGAACCGAGAGTCGGACGAGAGGCGTCGATGCCTGGCGATGTAAAATGGATGCGCCGGCCGGAGGGGGAGAATTCCTACGTCCGTGCCGCGCTTCAAGGTATGGCAGTCACCTTCAAGCACTTGGTGAACCCCCACAAGGTCACCCAACAGTACCCGGACGAGAAGTGGGAGCTGGCGCCGCGGACGCGTGGCACGCACCGGATGGCCACGCACGAGGATGGGCGGTCCAAGTGCGTGGCCTGCGGGCTGTGCCCGACCGTGTGCCCGGTGAACTGCATCAAGCTGATCCCGGCCGAGGACGAGAACGGCGAACGCTACGCCGCCGTCTACGAGATCGACGAGTTCCGCTGCATCTTCTGCGGCTACTGTCAGGAGGTGTGCCCGGTGGAAGCGATCCACCTGGGCGTCCACTACGAGAACTCGGAGTACACCCGCGAGCGCTGGGTCTACGACCTGGAACGGTTGTGCGAGCAGGACCACCCGTTCACCGCGCTTTGGGATCCGGCGGACCCGGCGTCGGAATGATCGTCGATTTTTTCTTCTTCCTGTTCGCCGCCATGGCGGTCCTGGGGGGGCTGCTGGTCATCACGCGCCGCAATCCGGTGGCCAGCGTGATGTTCCTGATCGTGGTCTTCTTCTCCCTCTCAGGGCTCTTCGTCCTCCTGGACGCCCACTTCATCGCGGCGCTGCAGGTGATCCTGTACGCCGGCGCCATCATGGTGCTCTTCCTGTTCGTCGTCATGCTGCTGAACCTCGGGCACGCCCGCTGGGACGACATCCGAGGCCCGCTGGGGCGGCTGCTCGCCGGCGCGGTGGCGGTCGCGCTGGTGGCGACCGTCACCCGCTCCTTCCTGGGGGGCGAGGGCCCGCGCGCCGCGGTGCCCGAGACGAGTCCGGTTCGCGAGGCGCTGGCCGAGCGCGGGGCGGTGGGCGCGGTCGCCCATCCGCTGTTCACCGAGCACGTGGTCGCCTTCGAGGTGACCGCGCTCCTCCTGCTGGTGGCCATGGTGGGCACGATCGTCCTGGCGCGGCGGCGGTCGCCGTGATCGGCGAGGTGGCGCACGGAGAGCTGGCGCTCCTGGTGAGCGCGCTCCTGTTCGCGATCGGGGTCGCCGGCGTGCTGCTGCGCCGCAACGCGATCATCGTCTTCATGTGCGTCGAGCTCATGCTCAACGCGGTGAACCTCACGCTGATCACCTTCTCCCGGTTGCACGGGATGGAGGGGCAGATCCTCGTCTTCTTCTCCATGTCGGTGGCGGCGGCCGAAGCGGCCGTGGGGCTCGCGATCATCATCGCGATCTTCCGCCATTACGAGGTCGTGGACCTGGAGCGCTTCAACCTGCTCCGGTGGTGAGCGCCGCCGTCGTCCTCGGCCCGCTGGCCGCCGTCCCGCTCGCGCAGGCGGAGGCCGCCGCGCACGGGTACGCGCCGATCCTCCCCGCCTGGATCCTCCTGCTCCCGCTCCTCGGAGCGCTGGTGAACGGGCTCGGCGCCTTCCTGTGGCCGGACCGACGGGCGGTGGCGAGCTGGGTCGGGCCGGCGGCGGTGATCGGCGCCTTCGCGATCGTGGTCGCGAACTTCGTCGTCATGGCGGGGGCGTTCCCGCACGAGCCCTCGGTGGTCCGCTACTGGACCTGGATGGCCTCGGGCGGGCTCGACGTCGGGGTGGACCTCCAGTTCGACCAGCTCTCGGTCCTGATGGCGGCCATCGTCACCGGCGTGGGCGGACTGATCCACGTCTACAGCGTGGGCTACATGCGCGAGGACCCGGGCTATTCGCGCTACTTCTCCTACCTGAACCTGTTCGTCTTCTTCATGCTCGTGCTGGTGCTGGGGGCGAACTTCCCGGTGATGTTCGTCGGCTGGGAGGGGGTCGGCCTCTGCTCCTACCTGCTCATCGGCTTCTGGTACGAGAACCGGGACTTCGCGGACGCCGGCAAGAAGGCGTTCATCGTGAACCGGATCGGGGACGCCGGCTTCCTGCTCGCGATGTTCTTCCTGTGGACGGCCTTCGGGACGCTCGACTTCGTGCCGATCTTCGAGGCCGCCCCCGGGACGCTTGCGTACGGCGGCGGCCTGGCGACCGCGATCACCCTGCTGCTCTTCCTGGGCTGCGCGGGCAAGTCCGCCCAGATCCCGCTCTACACCTGGCTGCCCGACGCGATGGCCGGTCCGACCCCGGTGTCGGCGCTGATCCACGCCGCCACCATGGTGACCGCCGGGGTCTACCTGGTCGCCCGGGCCGGCCTGCTGTTCGCCCTGGCGCCGGTCTCCCAGGCGGTCGTGGCGGCCGTCGGGGCGGGCACGGCCCTGCTGGCCGCGACCATCGCGCTGCAGCAGTTCGACATCAAGAAGGTGCTGGCCTACAGCACCATCTCCCAGCTCGGCTTCATGTTCCTCGCGGTGGGGATCGGCGCCTTCACGGCCGGAATCTTCCACCTGATGACCCACGCCTTCTTCAAGGCGCTCCTCTTCCTGGGGGCCGGGGCGGTCATCCACGCGGTCCAGCACGCCTGGGAGGCGGCCGGCCGGCACGGGGACCCGAACGACATGCGGAACCACGGCGGGCTGAAGCGCTGGATGCCGGTCACCGCCGGGACGATGTGGGTCGCCACGCTGGCGATCGCCGGGGTGTTCCCCTTCGCGGGCTTCTTCTCGAAGGACGAGATCCTCTGGTACGCGGGCGCCTACGGGTATCCCGCGCTGTGGGCGGTGGCGCTGGTCACGGCCGTCCTCACCGCCGTGTACATGACCCGCCTCATGGTCATGACCTTCCATGGGGAGAACCGGAGCTTCGTGGAGGTCGGCGGAGCCAACCGGAGCTTCGGTGAGGTCGGCGGGGATGTCGGCCGGGGAGCGGGGGCGCACGGGAGCGGCGGGCTCCACGAGGCCCCGCCGGTGATGACCGTGCCCCTCATCGCCCTGGCCGCCCTCACCCTGGCGGGCGGCTGGGTGCAGGTGCCGGAGGCGCTTCCGGTGCTGCCCGGGGTCGACGCGCTCCATCACTGGCTGGAGCCGGTGTTCGAGCCGGCCGCGGCGATCGCCGCCGGCGCGGGGGTGGTGGCGGCCGAGCGGGCGCCCCTCGGCGGGGGCGAGGCGCTGTGGGCGGGGATCGCCCTCACGGTGGCCGTGCTGGCCGTTCTCCTGACGGTCCGGGCACTCTCCCGACGACGATGGGCGCCGGCCGCCGCGGCGCCGGAGCCGAGCGGCCTGGCGGGCGTCCTCTACCGAAAGTGGTACGTGGACGAGCTCTACGACCGCCTGGTGGTCCGGCCGCTGGTCGCGCTGTGGCGGGCCTGCTGGCGGGTGGTGGACGTGCGGCTGATCGACGGGACGGTGAACGGGCTCGCCGGGGCGAGCCGGGTGGTGGGGTGGATGGGCAGCCAGCTCCAGAGCGGGCGGATCGGCACGTACGTGTTCTTCTTCATGGTGGGGGCCCTGGTGATCCTCGGCGCGCTGGCGTTCTGAGGGGACGATGATCGAGGCCGTCTACGGCACGCACTGGATCCTCACGGCGCTCCTGGCGCTCCCGGTCGTCGGGGCCGTCGCCTGCCTCGCCGTGCCGGCCGGCCGGGCGAAAGCGGTCGCGCTGGCGACGAGCCTGCTCGTCTTCCTCCTGTCGCTTCCGCTCTTCTGGACGTTCCGGACCGGGACGGCGGAGCTCCAGAACTTCGTCCGCGCCCCCTGGATCGAGGCCTGGGGGATCGGCTACTCCGTGGGGATCGACGGGATCTCGATCCTCATGGTCCTGCTCGCCACGTTCATGATGCCGCTCGCGGTGGCGGGGTCCTTCTCCTACATCCGCCGGCGGGAGAAGGCGTTCTACGCGCTGATGCTCCTGCTCCTCACCGGCATGCTCGGGGTGTTCGTCGCCCTCGACCTGTTCCTGTTCTATCTGTTCTGGGAGGTCATGCTGATCCCGATGTACTTCCTGATCGGGATCTGGGGGGGCGAGCGCCGGATCTACTCCGCGATCAAGTTCTTCCTCTACACGGCCGCCGGATCCCTCCTCATGCTGGTGGCGATCGTCGGCCTCGTGTGGCTCCATGCCCAGGCCACCGGCGTGGTGACCTTCGACTACCGGGCGCTGCTCGAGCTGGAGATCGCCCGCGGGCTGCAGGGGTGGCTGTTCGCCGCCTTCGCGCTCGCCTTCGCGATCAAGGTACCGGTGTTTCCGCTTCACACCTGGCTTCCGGACGCCCACGTGGAGGCCCCGACCGCCGGGTCGGTCATCCTGGCGGGCGTGCTGCTCAAGATGGGGGTGTACGGCTTTCTCCGCTTCGCGCTTCCGCTGTTTCCGGAGACGGCGACCAGCCCGGTGGTGGTGGGCGGGGCGCTCGCCCTGGGGCTGGTCGGGATCCTGTATGGCGCGTGGGTCGCCGCCGTGCAGCCGGACGCCAAGAAGCTGGTCGCCTACACGTCGATCGCCCACCTCGGCTTCGTGGTCATCGGGGTGTTCGCCCTCACGACCCAGGGGCTGGAGGGCGGGATCCTCCAGATGGTGAACCACGGGATCTCCACCGGCGCGCTCTTCCTGCTGATCGGCATGCTGTACGAGCGACGGCACACCCGCGAGATCGCGGAGTTCGGCGGCCTGGCGCGAGCCATGCCCGCCTTCGCGCTCTGCCTGGTGGTCGTCGCGCTGAGCTCGATCGGTCTGCCGGGGACCAACGGCTTCGTCGGCGAGTTCCTCATCCTGCTCGGCGTCTTCCGGGTCCATCCGGGCGTGGCGGCGATCGCGGTGACGGGGGTGATCTTCGCCGCCTGCTACATGCTCCCGATGGTGCAGCGGCTGGTGTTCAACGCGCTCGACCGGAAGGAGAACGAGGCGCTCCCCGACCTCACCGGTCGTGAGCGGGCCGTGCTGGCGCCCGCGCTGGCCCTCATCCTCCTGATCGGCGTCTTCCCCGGGCCCTTCCTGGCGCGCACCTCGGCCTCGGTGGACGCGCTGCTCGAGCGGCTCGAGGCGCGGCGGGCCGTGGCGGAGGCGCCGGCCGCGGCAGTTCCGGTAGCACCGGTCTCCGAGGCGGCGCGCGGGCCGCTCGCCCCGGCGGAAGGCGAGCGGGACGGCCCGGCGGTGGAGATGTCGCTCGCGCCGGCGGTCGGCCGATGAGGACCCTCGCCTTCACCGGGGCCACGGACTGGCTGCTCGCCCTCCTGCCGGAGACGATCCTGGCGCTCGGCGCCTTGGCGATCCTCATGGTCGATGCGTTCGCGCGCCGGGAGCCGGAGGCGCCGGAGGACGCCGCCGCCGCGGCGCCTGACGGAACGAACCGCCCGGCGCCCGACGGCGCGGCCCCCCCGGCGCGGGAGGGGAGCGGCGCGCTCGGCTGGAGGGGGGCGGGGATCGCGGCCGTCGCATTCACGATCCTGGCCGGGCTCGCCAACGGCTGGCTGCTCGGGGTGGAGTCCGGGGCCGAGCCGGCGGCCGCGGTCGCGCTGGACGGCTTCCGGGTGGCGGCGAACTTCGTGGTGCTCGGCGCCACGCTGCTCGGCATCCTGTTCGCCTTCGACTATCTGGCGCGGGAGCGCCTCCGGGCCGGCGAGTTCCACTCGCTGCTGCTCCTGGCGAGCGTGGGGATGATGGTGCTGGTCGCCGCGCGCGACCTCATCCTGGTCTTCCTCGGCCTGGAGCTGATGTCGGTCGCCGTCTACGTCCTCACGGCGTACGACCGCCGTCGCGCTCGCTCCTCGGAGGCGGGGCTCAAGTACTTCCTGATCGGCGCGTTCGCCAGCGCTTTCCTGCTGTACGGCATCGCGCTCCTGTACGGCGCGGTCGGCAGCACGCACCTGGGCCGCGTGGCGGAGACGGTCGCCGCCGCCGCGGCCGGCGAGGACCTGCTCCTGCTGGCCGGTCTCGGTCTCCTGCTGGTCGGCTTCGCCTTCAAGGTGGCGGCGGTGCCGTTCCACATGTGGACGCCGGACGCGTACGAGGGGGCGCCGGCCCCGGTGACCGGCTACATGGCGGCCGGGGTGAAGGCGGCGGCCTTCGCCGCCCTGCTGCGGATCGTGGTGGTGGACCTGGCCCCCGCGGCATCGGCGTGGCAGGCGATCCTCTGGTGGCTGGCCGTCCTCACCATGGTCGTGCCCAACCTCATCGCCCTGGTGCAGGACGACGTGAAGCGGATGCTCGCCTACTCCTCGGTGGCCCACGCCGGCTACGTGCTGGTGGGGGTGGTGGCGGGAAGCGCGCTCGGGATGGCGGCCGCGCTCTTCTACCTCGCCGTGTACGCGCTTATGACGCTGGGGGCGTTCGCGGTCGCCGCCCACGTGGCCGGGAAGGGCGAGCGCCGGGGCAAGCTGGACGACTACCGGGGCCTCGGCTGGAGCCGCCCCTTCCTGGCGGTCGCCATGCTGATCTTCCTGCTCTCGCTGGCGGGCTTCCCGCCGACCGGCGGCTTCGTGGCGAAGCTCTTCCTGCTCCGCGCGGCCGTGGAGTCGGGCTTCGCCGTGCTGGCGGTCGTACTCGTCGTGACGAGCCTCGTCTCGTACTACTACTACTTCCGGGTGGCGTGGAAGATGTACTTCGACGAGGCGCCCGCGGAGGCGCCGGAGAGGGAACGTCCGGCCGCCGTGGCGCCCGGCGGAGCCTTCCGCCTGGCGGCGGGAGTCTGCGCGCTCGGGGTGCTGGCCGGGGGCCTGGCGCCGGGCCCGGCGATCGACCGGGTGGAGCGGGCGGGCGCGTCGTTGCTGGCCGAGGGCCCGGAGCCGGCCGCCGCACCGGCCGCTCGGGCCGACGACGCCCCCGCAGGCCCCGCGGCGCGGGCCGGGGCGGCCGCGGCGGCCGTTCCCGATGGAGGCGAGGCCGAAGCGGGAGGAAGCCGATGAACGTGTCCGCCGGGATCTTCCGCGAGTACGACATCCGCGGGATCGTCGGGGAGGACCTGTCCGCCGAGATCGCGGAGGCGGTGGGCCGCGCGTTCGGGAGCGGGCTGGCCGACCGGACCGCCCCCGTGGTGGTCGTCGGGCACGACAACCGCCCGAGCTCGCCGGAGCTGGCGGCGGCCACCTGTCGCGGCCTGAACGCCGCGGGCGTGCGGGCGCTGCTCGCCGGAACCGTGCCGACCCCGGCGCTCTACTTCGCGGCGCTCGAGCGGGAGGCGGACGGCGGCATCCAGATCACCGGATCGCACAACCCACCGGAGTACAACGGGCTCAAGCTCGTCCGGGACGGCCGGGCGATCTACGGGGACGAGATCCGCGCCCTGCGCGAGACGATCCGCGCCGAGCGGTACGCGGACGGGGCCGCGGAGACGGAGCGGATCGAGGTCCTGGAGCGCTACGCGGCCGAGATCGCCGCCCGCTCGCCGGTCGGGGGCGCGGTCCGCCTGGTCCTGGACTGCGGGAACGGCGCCGGGAGCGTGGTCGCGGTGCAGGCGCTGGAGGCGGCCGGCGCCCGGGTGGATCCGCTCTACTGCGAGTCGGACGGCACCTTCCCGAACCATCATCCCGACCCCACGGTCGACGAGAACCTGCGCGACCTGATCGCCCGGGTGCGGGAGACCGGGGCCGACTTCGGGGTCGGGTTGGACGGCGACGCGGACCGGATCGGCGCGGTGACCGACCGGGGCGAGATCGTGCGGGGCGACCACCTGCTCCTCCTGTTCGCCCTCGACGTGCTCAGCGAGCGGCCGGGGGCCGAGGTGATCTTCGACGTGAAGTGCTCGCAGGCGCTCCCCGAGGCGATCGAGGCGGTGGGCGGGAGGCCGGTGATGTGGAAGACCGGGCACTCGCTGATCAAGGAACGCATGCGGGAGACCGACGCGCCGATCGCGGGCGAGATGAGCGGGCACATCTGCTTCGGCGACCGCTGGTACGGGACGGACGACGCGATCTACGCGGCGGCGCGGCTGGCGGCCCTGGTGGCGCGGCGCGGACGACCCCTGTCGGAGCTGACGGCGGAGATTCCGTCCTACCCGTCCACCCCCGAGCTGCGGCTCGACTGCCCCGAGGACCGCAAGTTCGGGGTGGTGGAGCGGGCGGTGGCGCACTACCGCCGCACGCACGAGGTGATCGACATCGATGGCGCCCGCGTCCTGTTCGACGGCGGCTGGGCCTTGATCCGGGCCAGCAACACGCAGCCGGTCGTGGTGGTCCGGATCGAGGCCCGGAGCGAGGCGCGGCTGGCCGAGATCCGGGCGGAGGTCGCCGACTTCCTGGCCTCCGAGGGGATCGCCTTCCCCGGAGCGGCGTGAGCGCCCGCCGTGGCGCGGCGCACGGCGGTGGTCGCGATCGGGGGCAACGCGCTCTCGCCGGCTGGGGAGCCCGCGGCGGTGGCGAACCAGTTCCGCCACACCCGCGAGAGCCTGGCGCCGATCGTCGACTTCGTCGCCCGCGGCTGGAACGTGGCCATCGTCCACGGGAACGGGCCGCAGGTGGGCGACGAGCTGGTGCGGAACGAGCGCGCCCGCGACGTGGTGGACGAGCTGCCCCTGGGGGTGCTGGTCGCCTCCACGGCCGGCTGGATCGGCTACATGATCCAGCAGTCGCTCCAGAACGCGCTCGCCCGGCAGGGCTCGGCGCGCGGGGTGGTGACCGTGATCACCCAGGTGGTGGTGGACCCGGAGGCGGCCGGCAGCCACGCGCCTCGGAAGTTCATCGGCCGGGCGCTGGACGAGTCCACCGCCGAGCGCCTGCGGCGGGCCGGGGCGCGCGTCGAGGCCGACGACCAGGGCCGGCTCCGGCGCCGGGTGCCCAGCCCCGAGCCGCGGCAGGTGGTGGAGGCGCCGGTGATCGCGCGCCTGGTGGAGGAGGGCGAGGTGGTGGTGGCCGCCGGGGGCGGCGGCTCGCCCGTCTACCGGGACGCGCGGCTCGGGCTGGAAGGAGTGGACGCGGTGGTCGACAAGGATTTGGCGGCCGCCCTCCTCGCGCGGGAGATCGGCGCCTCGGTGCTCCTCATCCTCACCGACGTGGCGGGGGTGTTCGAGCGCTACGGCACCCCGGAGGCGCGGCTGCTCCGGCGGCTCTCGACACGCGAGGCGCGGGAGCTGCTCCGGGGGGGCGAGCTCGGCGAGGGCTCCATGAGGCCGAAGGTGCGCGCCGCGCTCCAGTTCGTGGAGGCCGGGGGCGAGCGGGCGGTGATCGCGGCCCTGCCGGATGCCGCGCCGGCCGTGGACGGCGACGCCGGGACGGTGATCGTCCGCTGAGGGTCCGGGCGGCGCGGCCGGCGGTCGTCCGGTGAGGGCCGGCGAGGGCGGAAACGGAAGCGCGGGGAGATCATGAACATCCACGAACACCAGGCGCGCGGGATCCTGCGGAGCCACGGGGTGCCGGTGCCCGAGGAGGCGGTGGTGGAGGCGCCGGAGGAGGCCGCCCGGGCGGCGGAGCGGTTCGGGGGCCCGGTGGTCGTGAAGGCGCAGGTCCACGCGGGGGGCCGGGGCAAGGCGGGCGGCGTGAAGCTGGCCGACGACCCGGAGGCGGCGCGCGAGGCGGCCGCCGCCATCCTCGGCATGGAGATCAAGGGGCTGGCGGTCCGACGGGTGCTCGTCGCCCCGGCGGTCGAGATCGCCTCGGAGGCGTACCTTGGCGTGGTGATGGACCGGGTGGCGCGCGCCGACGTGGTCGTCGGCTCGGCGGAAGGCGGGGTGGACATCGAGGAGGTGGCGGCCACCAAACCGGAGGCGATCCACCGCGAGAAGGTGGACCCCCGCTACGGCCTCCTCCCGCACCAGGCGGCGCGTTTGGCCTACCGGCTGTACGACGAGCCCGGGCAGGCGAAGGCGGCGGCCCGGATCATCGGCCGGCTGTACGCCGCCTACCGCGCCGCCGGCTGCACCCTCGCCGAAGTGAACCCGCTGGTGGTCACGGACGGGGGCGACGTGCTCGCCATCGACGCGAAGATGAACATCGACGACAGCGCGCTCTTCCGCCTCCCGGAGGTGGCCGCGCTCCGCGACGAGGAGGCCGAGGCCGCCTCCGAGCGGCGGGCGCGCGAGGCGGGGCTCAGCTACATCAAGCTGGAGGGGACGGTCGGCTGCTGCGTGAACGGGGCGGGCCTGGCCATGGCCACCATGGACCTCGTCAAGTACTACGGCGGCGAGCCTGCCAACTTCCTCGACATCGGGGGGTCTTCCAGCCCCGACAAGGTGGTCGCCGCGCTCGAGATCATCACCGCCGACCCGGGCGTCCGCTCCATCCTGTTCAACATCTTCGGCGGCATCACCCGGTGCGACGACGTGGCGAACGGCATCGTGGAGGCCGCCGGCCGCATCGACCTGGGGGTGCCGCTCACCATCCGGCTCACCGGCACCAACGAGGAGGAGGCGCTGGAGATCCTCGAGGCGCACGGCTTCGAGGCGATGGTGGACATGGACCGGGCGGTGCGCACCGCCGTGGAGCGGGGAGCGGAGGGGGGGTCGGCATGAGCGTGTTCATCGATGGCGAGACCCGCCTGGTCGTGCAGGGGATCACCGGCAGGGACGGCTCCTTCCACGCCCGTCAGATGATCGAGTACGGGACGCGCGTGGTGGCGGGCGTCACGCCCGGGAAGGGAGGGCAGGCCTTCGACGACGCGGTCCCGATCTTCCACACGGTCGCCGACGCGGTCCGGGAGACCGGCGCCGACACGAGCGTCATCTACGTGCCGGCGCGCTTCGCCGCCGACGCGATCTTCGAGGCGGCGGACAGCGGGATCGATCTCATCGTGTGCATCACGGAGGGGATCCCGGTGGCGGACATGATTCGGGTGCTGGCCTACGTGCGCGACCAGGGGGTGCGGCTCATCGGCCCGAACTGTCCCGGCCTGATCGTGCCCGAGGTGTGCAAGGTCGGCATCCTGCCGGGCCAGATCGTCCGTCGCGGGCCGATCGGGATCGTGAGCCGGTCGGGGACCCTCACCTACGAGGTGATCTTCCAACTCACCCGCGCCGGGATCGGGCAGTCGACCTGCATCGGGATCGGCGGCGACCCCCTGATCGGGACCGACTTCGTCGACGTGCTGAAGGCGTTCGAAGCGGACGAGGAGACGCGCGGGGTGGTCCTGATCGGCGAGATCGGGGGCACGGACGAGCAGGCGGCCGCCGAATACGCGGCCAAGTTCATGACGAAGCCGGTGGCGGGGTTCATCGCGGGCCAGACCGCCCCGCCGGGTCGCCGGATGGGGCACGCCGGCGCCATCATCTCCGGCACCGAGGGTACGGCGGAGGAGAAGATGCGGTTCCTTCGAGAGCAGGGCCACGAGGTCGCGGAGCGCCCGGCGGACCTGGTGGACATCGTGCGCGCGTGGATGTGAGCGTCGGCGCGGCGCCCGGATCGCTGCGCGACCTGGTCGCGCCGGGGGCGGTGGTCGTGCCCCTCCGGGCGCGGGAGCTCCCGGCGGCGGTGGAGCGGCTGCGCGCCGCCGCGGGGAGCGCGGGCCCGGGACCCGGCGCGCCGGCCGTGGAGGACCTGGTGCCGATCGGCGAGCACGCGCTCCTGGCGCGCCTGCGGGACGACGCGGTCGCCGACGTCCGCCTGGCGCTGGGCATCGCCCCCGGACCGCTGCCCTTCGCGCCCGGGACCGCGCCGGGCGCCCGGCTGCTGCTGCTGCTCGTCGCGCCCACCGCGCCGACCGGCCGGTATCTGCAGGCGCTGTCGGCGCTCGGCCACATGCTGCGCCGCGGCGAGACCGCCGAGCGGCTGGCGGCGGCCCGCTCCGCCGAGGAGGCCCTGGCGCTTCCCGGCTGGACGGAGACGCGGCTCGGCGAGGAGCTCCTGGTGCGCGATGTGATGACCCCCGGGGTCGCCTCCGTGACCCCCGAGGCGACGCTGCAGGAAGTGGCGGCCCTGATGGCCAGCCGCCGCCTGCGGGCCGTTCCGGTCGTCAACGAGGCGGGCGAGATCCTGGGGATGATCACCGACCGCGAGGTACTCCAGCACTTCCTCCCCCGCGTCGCGGGCGTGTCGGAAGACGAGGCGGAGGACGAGGCTGGGGACGGGGGCTCGGTCCCGGTCCGGGATCGGATGCTCCGCAGCGTGATGTGCGTGCGAGACGACCAGAGCCTGCGAGAGGTGGCGAACACCATGGTGCAGAAGGACGTGGATCGCTTCCCGGTCGTGGTCGAGGGCGAGCTGGCCGGCTTTCTCACCCGGGGCGACATCATCCGCCGGCTCCTCGCGCCGTCCGGCGGCCTGGACGGCGCGGGAGGCGACTCCGCGCCCCCGCCCGACCCGAGGGGCGGGATGGCGACGGAGGGGGGTGAATGAGCGGCGCGGCCCAGGCGGAGACCACCCTCGCGATCGTGAAGCCGGACGCGTTCGGACGCGGTCTGGCGGGCCGCATCCTGGCGCACCTGGAGGAAGAAGGCTTCCGACTGCTCGGCGCCCGCGTGGTGCGGCTCGGAAAGCCGGCGGCCGAGCGGTTCTACGCCGTCCACCACGGGAAACCTTTCTTCACCTCCCTGGTAGACTTCATGACCTCGGGTCCGTGCCTGGCGCTGGCCCTCCGGCGAGCCGATGCGGTGGCCCACCTCCGGCACGTGATCGGGGCGACGGACCCGGCGGAGGCGGAGGAGGGTACGATCCGCGCCCTGTTCGCCGAGAGCAAGGAGCGCAACGCGATCCACGCCTCCGATTCGGTCCGGACGGCGGTCGAGGAAGTGGCGTTCTTCTTCGGCCATCTGGACCTGGTGGACTGAATCCGGGGCGGATTGACGCTCATCGTTCACCCACGTACATATACGGGCCGTTTTCATGCTGACGATCGACCAGCGGGAGCTCGGTCCCTCTGGATTGGAGCGCCGCGGAGAGCTGGCCGCACCGGGCGAGGCGTGGCCGGACGTGCCGCTCGCCGAGGAGGGGGCCGACCTCGCCTACGAGATCGCCCCCGCGGGCGACGAGGACCTCCGGGTCACCGGGACCCTGACGGTCACGCTCCGCCTCGGCTGCCGGCGGTGCCTCCGGCCCCTGGAGCGGCGCCTCGTCGTGCCCTTCGCCGGCCGGTTCCGGCCGGGTGGCGGGGAAGGGACGCCGGAGGAGGCGATCTATCCGCTGCCGCCCGAGGCGCGGCCGCTGGACCTGACGGAGATGCTGCGCGAGGAGCTCCTGCTGGCGCTGCCGGCCTGGCCGCTCTGCCGCCCGGACTGCGCGGGACTCTGCCCGCGCTGCGGGACGGACTGGAACGAAGCCGCCTGCGACTGCGTGCAGGAGGAGCGGGACCCCCGCTGGGACGCGCTCCGCGCGGTGCGAGAGTCCTGAGCGCGAGCGCCCGCGAGATCTAGGCGCCGGGCCGCCGCGGGGCGCCTCCCGGTCGGCCGGGGCCGGCGGGCGCGTCCACGCCCGCCCCAAACGGAAAGGATCCACAGATGGCCGTACCGAAGAAGCGCACATCCAAGCAGCGGAAGCGGAAGCGCCGCACGCACCACGCGGCCGAGATTCCGGCCCACCAGGCCTGCCCACGCTGCGGGGACCCGCGGCGACCCCACCGCGTCTGCCCCACCTGCGGCTACTACGACGGCCGCGAGGTGGTGCGTACCGAGGAGTTCTAGCCGGCCCCGGCGCCGCGTACCGGGCTCTCGGGAAGGCGACGCCGCCGTGGGCAGCCGCGCGGTCCGGATCGCGGTGG
Organism: uncultured Gemmatimonadota bacterium; assembly: GCA_964613475.1. Classification (GTDB taxonomy): domain Bacteria; phylum Gemmatimonadota; class Gemmatimonadetes; order Palauibacterales; family Palauibacteraceae; genus CAZTGV01. The sequence goes on along the minus strand of CAZTGV010000002.1, from coordinate 60,585 downwards.
ATGCGATGGGCGGCGACGGCGCCCCCGGGGTCCCCGTCGCCGGCGCCCGGGAGGCGCTCGCCGAGCGGCCCGATGGCGTGGAGGCGCTCCTGGTCGGGGCGCCCGAGCGGATCGAGCGCGTCCTCGGGACCGGGCCTCGAGAGGGGCTGCGAATCCTGCCCGCTTCGGACGTGATCGAGCCGTCCGAGGCGCCGGCCCTCGCTGTCCGCCGCAAGCGCGACAGCTCGATCGTCGTCGGGCTCGAGGCGGTCCGGCGGGGCGAGGCGGACGCGTTCATCTCCGCCGGCTCCACGGGCGCGGTGATGGCCGCCTCGGTCCTCATCCTCGGCCCCCTGGCGGGCGTGGATCGTCCCGCCGCGGGGGCCGTCTTTCCTACCTCGCGCGGTCCGGCGCTCGTGCTGGACGCGGGGGCCAACGTCGGCTCGCGTCCCGCGCACCTTCACCAGTTCGCCCATCTCGGCACCATCTACGCGCGCGAGCTCCTCGGCTTGCCCCGGCCCCGGGTCGGGCTCCTGAACGTGGGCGAGGAGGAGGAAAAGGGCGACGAGCTCGCCCAGGCGGTCCACGCGCGGCTGCGGGAGGACGCGACCCTTCGCTTCGTGGGCAACGTCGAGGGACATCGCATCATCGAGGGCGCGTGCGACGTCGTCGTGTGCGACGGCTTCGTGGGAAACGTGTTGCTCAAGTTCTACGAGTCGATGGCCGGGTTCGTCCTCGGCCTGCTGCGGGAGCGGTTTCGCGACGCCCGGGAGGAGCTGGAGGACCTGTTCCAGTTCCTCGACTACGCGGAGTACGGGGGGGCGCCCCTGCTCGGGGTCGACGGGGTAGTGATCATCTGTCACGGGGCGTCGCCGCCCCGGGCGATCAAGAACGCGGTGCAGATGGCGGTGGACGCCGCACGGGCCGGGATGGTGCGCGAGATGGCGCGCGACCTGGAGCGGCTGGCGGCGAGCGCCGTCTCGTGAGGCGGTGCCGCGCGGGGCGGCCGGAGCGGGACGCGTCCGACAGGCGGGGGGCCGAGCCCGCTCGCGCCGGAGGGACCGCGTGAGTCGGGTGGCGCTCCTGCTGCCGGGGCAGGGCTCGCAGCGGGTCGGCATGGGGCGCGACCTGGCGGAACGCTTTCCGGCCATCCGGGCGCTGTATGAGGAGGCGGACGACCTCCTGTCGGCTCCGCTCAGCCGCCTATCCTGGGAGGGGCCGCTCGAGGCGCTGACCGCCACCGAGAACGCGCAGCCGGCGCTGCTCGTCCACGGCTACGCCGTGTGGCGGCTGCTCGAGCCGGTCCTGGGGGATTCGGCGGTGGTGGCCGCCGGCCACTCCCTGGGCGAGTTCACCGCCCACCTGATCGCCGGCACCTGGTCCTTCGGGGACGCGCTGCGGGTCGTGCGCCGCAGGGGCGAGCTGATGGCACGGGCGGGGACGACCCGGCCCGGGACGATGGCCGCCGTGCTCGGCCTCGAGCCCGATGCGGTGGCCGCGCTCTGCCGGGAGGTGGAGTCGGGAACCGTGGTCCCGGCCAACTACAACGCGCCGGGGCAGATCGTGATCTCGGGGGACGTGGCCGCCGTCGAGGCGGCGGCGGCGCTCGCGGCCGAGCGCGGGGCGCGGCGGGTCGTGCCGCTCGAGGTGAGCGGCGCCTTCCACTCCCCGCTGATGGAGGAGGCGCGCGAGGGGTTGCGGGCCGCGCTCGACCGGGTGGAGCTCGCGGACCCCCGCATCCCGGTGGTGGCGAACGCGACCGCCGGCCCGATCGAGCGGGCCGCCGAGGCGCGACGGACGCTCGTCGAGCAGCTCACGTCGCCGGTCCGGTGGGCCGAGGGGATCGAGGCGATGCGGGCGTTCGAGCCCGACCGGTGGATCGAGCCGGGGCCGGGCGCGGTCCTGACCGGGCTGCTGCGCCGCATCGACCGGTCGCTCGAGGCGACGCCGGTGGGGGACGTGGCCGCCGTGGAGGCGCTCACGGGGGAGGCCCCGGCGGGCTGAGGCGGACCGCGGGGCCGAAGGTCGGCGGCGGACGGCGGGCTCTCGCCGCGCCGCCGGCGCGCGGCGGACGGCGCGAAGCGTACGCAAGGGAGGCGGGATGCAGGAGCTGGACGGCAAGGTCGCGATCGTGACCGGGGGTTCGCGCGGCATCGGTTTCGCGATCGCCGAGGAGCTGGCCGCCGCGGGGGCCCGCGTGGCGATCGTGGGTCGGGACGGCGGCAAGGCGCGGGAGGCCGCGGAGGTGCTGGGCGGCGGCGGGGGCGAGGGGTTCGCCGCCGACGTGGGCGATCCGGAGGCGTGCGTGGCCCTGGTGGAGGCGGTCGAGGAATCCCTCGGCCCGGTGTCCGTCCTGGTCAACAACGCCGGGATCACCCGGGACAACCTCCTCGTCCGCATGAAGGACGAGGAGTGGAACGCCGTGCTGGCGACCAATCTCGCAGGCCCCTTCTACATGATGAGGGCCGTGGCGCGCGGCATGATGCGTCGCCGCGAGGGGCGCATCATCAACATCTCCAGCGTGGTGGGCTTGACGGGAAACCGGGGCCAAGCCAACTATGCGGCGTCCAAGGCCGCGCTCCACGCGCTCACCAAGTCGGTGGCTCAGGAGTTGGCCGGCCGCGGCGTGCTCGCCAACGTGGTCGCGCCCGGCTTCATCGAGACCGAGATGACGGCCGCGCTGCCGGATGAGGTGCGCTCGGAGCTTCTCGGCCGGATCCCCGTGCAGCGCTTCGGGACCCCCGCCGAGGTCGCGCGCGTGGTGCGCGTGCTCGCCGGACCGTCGGCCTCGTACGTCACGGGCCAGGTGTTCGTGGTGGACGGCGGCATGGTGATGTGAGCGCACCGTCCGGCCACGGGCGCTCGACAGCCTCGAACAGGGAGGGCACGGAATGTCGGAGACAGGCACGCGGGTCAAGGAGATCATCGCCCAGGAGCTCGGGGTCGAGCAGGAAAAGGTCACCGAGGACGCCTCGTTCGTGGAGGACCTGGGAGCGGACTCGCTCGACACCGTCGAGCTGGTGATGGCGTTCGAGGAGGAGTTCGGGATCGAGATCCCGGACGAGGACGCCGAGCAGATGCAGACGGTCGGCGACGCGATCGCCTACCTGCAGCGGAAGCAGGAGGCGTAGGCCGTGCCATCCTCCCGCCCGCCGGCGCGCCCCGGTCGCCCGAGCGGCGACTGAGCCGGGGGTCGCGGACCCCGCCGACGACGGGACCACCTCGATGACCGACCGACGCGTCGTCCTCACGGGCGCGGGCCTCATCACGGCTCTCGGACACGACCCGGACTCCACCTGGACCGCCCTCCTGGCCGGCGAGAGCGGCGCCGCGCCGATCAGCCAGTTCGACGCCTCCGACCAGGACGTCCGCTTCGCCTGCGAGGTGAAGGGCTTCGACCCGGAGGCGTGGCTGGACCGCAAGGAGGCGCGCCGGACGGACCGGTTCGTCCAGTTCGCCCTCGTCGCCGCGGGCCAGGCCGTGGACTCGGCGCGGCTGGAGCCCGCCCTGGAGCGGCTGGAGCCCGAGCGGGCGGGCGTCATCGTCGGATCCGGGATCGGCGGCCTGGCCACGCTCGAGGAGCAGCACGTCCGCATGCTCGAGCGGGGCCCCGGGCGCGTCTCGCCCTTCTTCATCCCGATGTTCATCGCGGACATGGCCGCCGGCCTGATTTCGATGCGATACGGCGCGAAGGGCCCGAACTACGCCACGGTCTCCGCCTGCTCCTCGAGCGCTCACGCCGTCGGGCTCGCCTTCCGCTCGGTACGGCGGGGCGAGGCGGACGTGATGATCACCGGTGGCACGGAGGCGACCGTCACGCCCCTGGCGATGGCGGGCTTCTCCTCCATGAAGGCGCTCTCCACCCGGAACGACGATCCCGGGTCGGCCTCGCGGCCCTTCGACCTCCACCGGGACGGCTTCGTCCTCGGGGAGGGGGCCGGGATCCTCGTCCTGGAGACGCTCGAGCACGCGCGGGCGCGCGAGGCCGACATCATCGCGGAGCTGGTCGGCTTCGGGCAGAGCGCGGACGCCTACCACATGACCGCGCCCGCCCCCGAAGGAGAGGGGGCCCAGATCGCCATGCGGGCCGCGCTGGAGGACGCCGGGCTGTCCGAGGAGGACGTAGCCTACATCAACGCGCACGGCACCTCCACCCCGCAGAACGACGCGACCGAGACGCAGGCCGTGAAGGCGGTGTTCGGCGACCACGCGTACGAGCTGGTGATGGGCTCGACGAAGTCGATGACCGGGCACACCCTGGGCGCCGCGGGGGCGATCGAGACGGTCATCTCCGCGCTCGTCTGCCGCGAGGGCGTCATCCCGCCCACCATCAACTTCGAGGCGGCCGACCCGCACTGCGACCTCGAGTACGCGCACGGCGGTCCGATCGAGCGGCCGGTGCCGGTGGCGCTCTCCAACTCGTTCGGCTTCGGTGGCCACAACGTCTGCCTGGCCGTGCGTCGATGGGACGGACGATGAGCGAGGCCCCGGGCGCGCGGGGTCGAGTGCTCGTCCTCATGGGCTCGGAGTCCGACCGGGCGACCATGGAGAAGGGAGTCACGGTGCTCCGGAAGGCGGGCGTGGACGTGGCGGTGGAGGTCTCCTCCGCCCACCGACAGCCCGAGCGGACGGCCGCCCTGGCCGCCGGCGCGCGGGAGGCCGGGTTCGACGTGGTCATCTGCGGCGCCGGGCTGTCGGCGGCGTTGCCTGGGGTGGCGGCGGCGCACACCGACCTGCCGGTGATCGGGGTGCCGATCTCGGCCGGCACGCTCGGCGGCCTCGACGCCCTGCTGGCGATCGCCCAGATGCCCCCGGGGGTGCCCGTCGCCGCGGTGGGCATCGACAACGCCCGCAACGCCGCCCACCTGGCGCTCCGCATCCTGCGCCGCGGCGCGGCGGCCGGTCCGGAGCCCGGGCCGGCCTGAGCGCCGGCCCCTCCCCCCCATGCGGGTCGGGATCGGCTACGACTCCCACCCCTTCGATCCCGGCCGGCCGCTGGTGCTGGCCGGGGTGCGCATCCCGGACCATCCGGGGCTCTCCGGACACTCCGACGGGGATGCGGTGGCGCACGCGGCGATCGATGCCCTGCTCGGCGCGGCCGGGCTGGGCAGCATCGGGGAGCGCTTTCCGGACACGGATCCCGCCCTGGCGGGCGCCGACTCCCTGCAGCTCCTGGCGCGGGCGGCCGCCTTCCTGCGGCGCGAGGGTTGGCGGCCGGTGAACCTGGACGTGACCGTGGTCGCGGAGAGCCCGCGCCTGGCGCCGCACGCCGCGGCGCTCCGCAAGCGGCTCGCCGCCGCGCTCGGGGTGCCCCCCGGGGCGGTGTCGGTGAAGGGGAAGCGGAACGAGGGCATGGGGTGGATCGGGCGGGGGGAGGGCCTGGCGGCGCTCGCGGTGGCGCTCGTGGAGCGCGCCGCGGAGCCGGAGGCGGGGACGGCCGCTCCGGCCGCCGAATGACCGCGCCGCTGGCGGTCGCCGGCGGCCTGGCGGCGGTGGCGGTGGCGCTGGCGATGCCGGCGCAGGTGGACTGGCTCCTCGACCTGGCGGCGCGCATCCCGATCTGGTCCATCTACCTGCTGCTGGGAGTCGGGGCGGCGGTGGAGAACGTGATCCCCCTGGTCCCCTCCGACACGTTCGTGCTCATCGGCGCCGTGCTGGCCGAGCGCGGGGTGCTCGAGCCGCGGCTCGTGCTCGCCTCGGCCTGGACCGGAAACGTGTCGGCGGCGCTCGGCGTGTACGCGATGGGCCGGCGGTACGGCCGCGGCCTCTTCCACACCGCCTGGGGGCGGCGGCTGCTCCGGCCCCACCAGCTGCAGCGGCTCTCGGACTTCTACGGGCGCTACGGCCTGTTCAGCATCTTCGCCGTCCGCTTCTTCCCGGTCTTCCGCGCCCTGGACCCGGTGTTCGCGGGGATCAGCGGGCTCCGCTTCTGGAAGGCCGCCCTGCCGCTGGGACTGGCGGGCGCGCTGTGGTACGGGATCCTGCTCTACTTCGGGATGCTCCTCTCCCGGAACCTGGCTCGCCTGTTCGGCGCCTTCGAGCGGGTCAACCTCGGGCTCCTGGCGGGGGCGCTCCTGCTGGCGGTGGCGGTGGCGGTCTGGTGGTGGCGGTCGCGGCGCGGGCGGGACAACGCGGGAGAGACGTGAGCGACCGCCGGCGGACCGGGGGCGGATCCGACGGGCGGCGGGGCCGCGGGCGGGATGCCGACGAGCGGCGGGCCGAAGGCCGCTCGGATTCGGGAGCGGCGGAGCGCGAGGCGGCGGAGCGCGACCCGCCCCCCGCCTTCCTCCTGGAGGCGTTCGCCGACCACCTCGCCTTCGAGCGCGGGCTGTCGGCGCGGACCGTCCGCGCCTATTTGGCCGACGCCTCGGCCCTGGCGCGCTGGCTCGCCTGGCGCGGCTTCGGGGCCCCATCGGAGGTCGGCTACCCGCACCTCCGGGACTGGGTCGCCGACCTGTTCGAGGAAGGGCTCGCCGCCAGCACGGTGTCGCGGAAGATTTCCGCCCTGCGGGCCTACTTCGGCTTCCTCGGGCAGGAGGGGGCGGTCGAGGAGGACCCGACCGGCCGGCTCGAGGCGCCCCGGCGGCGCCGGCCGCTGCCCGAGGTGCTCTCCTATCCCGAGGTGGAGCGCCTGCTGGCGGCCGCCTCGGGCGAGGGGCCGCTGGCGTTCCGGGATCGGGCGATCGTAGAGGTGCTGTACGGCTCCGGCCTGCGGGTCTCGGAGCTCACCGGACTCGAGCTCCGGGACCTGCTGCTCGAGGAGAGCCTGCTGCGGATCCTCGGAAAGGGCTCCAAGGAGCGGCTGGTGCCGGCCGGCGCGGGTGCGCGCCACGCGCTGGCGCGGTACCTTCGGGAGTCGCGGCCCGGTCTGGACCGGGGCGAAGGGGAGGGGCGGGTCTTCCTGAACCATCACGGCCGACCGCTCGGTCGGATGGGCGTCTGGAAGATCCTGCGAGGGCACGCCGAGCGGGCGGGCCTCGGCGGCCGGGTGACGCCGCACACCCTCCGGCACAGCTTCGCCACCCACCTGCTGGAGGGCGGGGCGGACCTCGCCGCCGTGCAGGAGATGCTGGGCCACGCCGACATCTCGACGACCGAGATCTACACGCACGTCGATCGCAGCTACCTGCGCGAGGTCCATCGATCCTTCCACCCACGCGGATGACCGGGATTCCGGGGGCACGGGAGCGCGGCGCGGCGGCGGGCGGGAGGGGGCGCGCGTGAGCCGGGTCTCCCGGGTGCTCAGCCTCGCCCGGAACCGCCGTCCGGTGCGGCGCTTCGCGGACCGTCCGGTGCCGGCCGAGGCGATCGAGTGCATCCTGGAGTGCGCGTGCTATGCGCCCTCGGCCCGCGAGGCACAGCCGTGGCGCTTCGTGGTCGTGCGGGAGGCGCTGGCCCGCCACCGGCTGGCCGCGGCGGCGTTCAACCACCCGCACCTCCGGAGCGCGCCCCTGGCGATCGTGGGCGCGGCCCGCATCCACTCCCACGTGAGCGGCACCGGCCGGCCGAGCCACCCCGTCGACCTGGCCGCGGCGACCCAGGCGCTCTGCCTGGCCGCGGCGGACCTCGGCCTCTCCACCAGCTGGATTCCCGGCTTCCGGGAGCCCGCCGTGCGGGAGGTGCTCGGGATCCCCCCGGACGTTCCGGTCCTCTCCATCGTGGCGGTCGGCTATCCGGACGGCCTGGACGCGCTCCCGGGCCGGCGGCCGCTGGCGGAGACGGTGGCCTGGGACCGCTGGGGCTCGGATCCGGCGGCGGGGGCCGGGTGAGGCCCGGGGCCGCGGGGGAGGCCGGAACCGCGACGGGCGGCGACCCGGGGCGCCTCGGGGGCGGGGCGTGGCGCCGGGCGGCGCGACGCGCGGCGGCCCTGGGGGCACTGGCCGGGGCCTCGCTTCTCGCCGGCGGCGCCGGAACCGCCGCCGCCCAGGAGGTCCGCTTTCCCGAGCCCCGCCCGGAAAGCCCTGCGCAGCGCGACCTGGCCCGCTTCGTGGAGACGGAGCGCTATCAGGTCCTCGTTCACGACACGATCCTGGCGCGCGGGGACACGGTGCGGGGCAACCTGCTGGTGCTCGAAGCGGCGGTGCGGATCGCCGGGCGCGTGGAGGGGAGCGTCTACGTGGCGGACGGCGATCTCTTCCTCCGCCCGGGCGCCCGCATCGGCGGCGACCTGGTGGTCGTCGGGGGCGGGTTCTACAGCTCGGGCCTGGCGGAGGTGGGGGGTCGCACGGTCTACCGGCCCAACGAGCGCGTGCGGGTGCTCCCGGAGGCCGGCGGCTTCCTCGTATTCGCGCCGGAGGAGGAACGGGAGACGCTTTCCCTGGGCCCGCTGTACGGACTCCGCCTGCCGACCTACCAGCGGGTGGACGGGTGGACGTTCCGCTGGGGCGGCGCGGTGCGGGCGAACGCCTGGCCGTGGCGCCCCGAGCTGGAGGGGGAGGTCCGCTACCGCACCGAGCAGGACGCGCTGGAAGGGAGCGCGGCCCTGCACGGCCACCTCGGCCGCCGGCTCCGCCTCACGGCGGAGGGGGGACGCCGGACCCGGAGCAACGAGGCGTGGATCCGCGCCGACGCCCTGAACACGCTCTCCTACCTGTTCCTCGGGAACGACTACCGGGACTACTACCGGGCGGACTGGACGGCCCTGCGGGCGGAGGTGCGTCCCGCCGGGGACTGGACGCTGTTCGCCGGCGCGGCGTGGGAGCGCGCCCGGTCGCTGGAGGCGATGGAGCGAACGGTGCTCTTCCGCTCGGACGAGCCGCGGGGCAACCCGGAGGTGGACGAGGACGAGGCGGCGTCCTTCCTCCTGGGCGCGGAGCTGCGGAGCCGGAACGGACTGGATCGCACCCGGCTGCTCGCGCGGGTGGAAGGGGCGCACGACGACGCGGCCGGAGACTTCTCGTTCCTCCTCGCGGAAGCCCGCGGCTCGGCCCGGCGCATCCTCCCCCACGGGCACGCGCTCGAGCTGTTCGCTCTCGCCCGGGGCGACCTGGCGGGCGCGCTCCCGCGACAGCGGTGGTCCGGACTCGGCGGGGTGGGGACGCTGCCCACGCTGCCCGTCCTCGCGCTCCGCGGACCGCGTGCCGTCCTGGCAGAGGTCACCTACCTCGTCCCGCTTCCGTTCCTGGACGTGCCGACCGTGGGTCCGACGGAGGTGCTCCTGCGCGGGGTCGCAGGCTCCGCCTGGGGAGCGATGGGCGAGCGACCGCGCTTCACCGAGAACCTGGTGGCCGGGATCCGGATCTTCTTCCTGGAGACGGCGGTGGCGTGGGATCCCGGGGGTACCGGACGGGACGTCCAGTTCTACGTGACGAGTCGCTTTCCACGCGGGTGACCCGGTGCCGGTGCGCGCGGCCCCGACGGCGCGTGGCTTTGACAGCCCGAGTAGTGCGGCGTAGCTTCCGCGGGTGCGGATCCCGACGCCCCCGCCGCTCGCGGCGTGATGTCCGTCCTCTGCGTCTTGCCCGCCCGCCTCGAGAGCGAGCGGATCCCGAGAAAGCCCCTTCAGATGCTGGCCGGCCGCACGCTCCTGGAGTGGACGTGGCGGAAGGCGCGCGACGTCCCGGCCTTCGATCGGGTGTGGGTAGCGACCGACGCGGAGGAGATCGCGGAGGTCGTCCGCTCCTTCGGGGGGCGCGCGGTGCGCACCGACCCCGGCCACCCCTCCGGCACCGATCGGGTCGCGGAGGCGGCGGGCCGTGAGACGGCACAGGGGTACGAGATCGTGGTAAACTTCCAGGCGGACGAGCCGTTCGCGGATCCGGCGGCGGTGACGCAGGCGGTGGAGCGGGTGCGCGCCGGGGCGCCGGTCGCCACGCTGGCCGCGCCGGTCGCCTCGGAGGCCGAGTGGCGCAGCGAGGCCGTCGTGAAGGTCGTCATCGATAGCGACGGGCGGGCGCTCTACTTCAGCCGGGCCCCGATCCCGCATCCGCGTGGCGGGTCGCCGCGGCTGCAGGAGGGCGGGGAGGCCCGCTACCTCCGTCACGTGGGGATCTACGCCTTCCGCCGCGAGGCGCTGGCGCGATGGGTGCGCTTGCCGGCTGCGCCGCTGGAGCGGATCGAGCGGCTGGAGCAGTTGCGGGCCCTGGAAGCGGGGATCCCGATCGAGGTGGTGGTGGGTCCCGCGACGGAGCCGGGGGTGGACGAGCCGGAGGACCTGGCGCGCGCGGAGCGCCTCCTCTCGTCCGAGCCCGCGGTCGCGAACCCGGAACGCGAGAGGAGCGCATGAGCGACAGGTCGCCGACCAAGTTCATCTTCGTGACCGGCGGGGTCGTCTCCTCGCTCGGCAAGGGCATCACCGCCGCTTCCATCGGCCGGTTGCTGAAGGAGCGCGGGCTCCGGGTCACCATCCAGAAGTTCGATCCGTACATCAACGTCGATCCCGGCACGATGTCGCCCTTCCAGCACGGCGAGGTGTTCGTCACCGACGACGGCGCGGAGACGGACCTCGACCTCGGCCATTACGAGCGCTTCATCGACGAGTCGCTCTCGCAGGCGAACAACGTGACCACGGGCCGGATCTACCAGGACATCCTCACGAAGGAGCGGCGGGGCGACTTCCTCGGCGCCACCGTCCAGGTGATCCCGCACGTGACCGAGGAGATCAAGGCCAACGTCCGCCGGCTGGCGCCCAACCACGACGTGGTGATCACCGAGATCGGGGGCACGGTGGGCGACATCGAGTCCCAGCCGTTCCTGGAGGCGATCCGGCAGTTCCGGCAGGACGTGGGGCGGGAGAACACGCTGTTCGTCCACCTGACGCTGGTGCCCTACATCGCCGCCGCCGGCGAGCTGAAGACGAAGCCGACCCAGCACTCGGTGCGGGAGCTGATGGAGAGCGGGATCCAGCCGGACATCCTCGTCTGCCGCACCGAGCACCCGCTCGGCGAAGAGATCCGCAAGAAGATCGCCCGCTTCTGCAACGTCGACGTCCAGAACGTGATCGAGTCGCGGGACATGGAAACGATCTACGAGGTCCCGCTCCGCTACCGCGAGCAGCGGCTCGACGACCGGGTGTTGGCGGGCGTGGGGCTGGAGGCCCCGGAGCCGGACCTCTCGGAGTGGGAGGCGCTGGTCGAGCGGATCAAGCGGCCGGGACGCGGCACGGTGCGGATCTGCGTGGTGGGGAAGTACACGGCCCTGGTGGATTCCTACAAGTCGATCCAGGAGGCGCTGGTCCACGGCGGGATCGCCCACGACCTCGGCGTCCGGATCGACTGGATGTCCTCCGAGGACGTGGAGGAGCGCGGCGCGGAGTTCCTGGCGCGCTACGACGGGGTGTTGGTGCCCGGCGGCTTCGGCGTTCGGGGCATCCGCGGCATGCTGAAGAGCGTCCGCTACATCCGCGAGGGCGGGATCCCGTACTTCGGGATCTGCCTGGGGCTCCAGTGCGCGATCATCGAGTTCGCCCGGAACGTGTGCGGGCTGGACGCCCATTCCTCCGAGTTCGACCGCGAGGCGTCCGACCCGGTCATCTCGCTGCTGGATTCGCAGCGGAAGGTGACCGAGATGGGAGGTACCATGCGGCTCGGCGCCTACCCCTGCCGCCTCGAGGAGGGCACGGTGGCGCGGCGGATCTACGGATCCGAGGAGGTCTCCGAGCGGCACCGGCACCGCTACGAGGTGAACCCGGATTACCGGGAGCCGCTGGCGCGGGGCGGGATGCGCTTCAGCGGGCTGTCGCCGGACGGCCAGCTGGTGGAGATCGTGGAGCTGCCGGAGCACCCGTTCTTCCTGGCCACCCAGTTCCACCCGGAGCTGCGGTCGCGTCCGAACCGGCCGCACCCGCTGTTCGCCGCCTTCATCGACGCGGCGGGCCGCCGGATGGCCGCTCGCGAGCCGTCGCGCGAGGGGCGGGAGGACGCGGGGCGGGGGACCTCCCGCGCCGAGGGCGAGGCCCGCGTGCCGGTGGGCGGGTAGACGGCGGCCGCGCGCGTCCCCGCCCGTGCCCGCCCCCGCTTCCAGCCCCTCCTTTCGCGCCGATGCCCCCTTCTTCCTGATCGCGGGGCCGTGCGTCCTGGAGGACCGCGCGCTCAACGTGCGGGTGGCCGCTGGGGTGGCGGCGGCGGCCGGACGGCTGGGGATCCCCGTCTACTTCAAGGCCTCCTTCGACAAGGCGAACCGCACCTCCCTCGGCTCGGAGCGCGGCCCGGGCCTGGCGCGGGGGCTGGAGCGGCTCCGGGAGGTCCGTGACGAGACGGGGCTCCCCGTGCTGACGGACGTGCACGGACCCGCGCAGGTGGAGGCGGTGGCCGCAGTGGTCGACGCGCTCCAGGTGCCGGCCTTCCTGTCGCGGCAGACCGAGCTGCTGGCCGCCTGCGGGGCGAGCGGGCGGCCGGTGAACGTGAAGAAGGGGCAGTGGATGGCGCCCGAGCAGATCGCGCACTCGGTCGAGAAGGTCCGGGCGGCCGGCGCGGAGGAGATCGCGGTCACCGAGCGGGGGACCGCCTTCGGCTACGGCCGCTGGGTGGTGGACATGCGGAGCTTCGCCATCATGCGGGAGGCCTGCGGCTGTCCCGCCGTGTTCGACGGCACGCACGCCGTGCAGCTGCCGGGAGGGGGGGGAGCCGCGAGCGGCGGGGAGCCCCGTTTCATCGAGCCGCTGGTCCGGGCCGCGGTGGCGGCGGGGGCCGACGGGCTCTTCCTCGAGGTCCACCCGGACCCGGGGGCCGCCCCCTCGGACGGGCCGAACATGCTGCCGCTGGCGCGCCTGGAGCCGCTCCTGGAAGAGGTGCTGCGGCTGCGGGAGGCGCTGGCGTGACCGATCCCGGCGGCGACTTCGCGACGCGCGCCCGTCGAGTTCGGCTGATCGTGCTGGACGCGGACGGCGTGCTCACCGACGGGGGGATCTACGTGGCGGACGGCCCCGACGGGCGCCCCTACGGGCTGCGCCGCTTCCACGTGCGCGACGGGATGGGCGTCCACTTCCTGCGGGAGGCGGGCCTCGCGGTGGCGGTGGTCTCCGGCAAGGACTCCCCGGCGGTCCGGGCGCGGGCGGCGGACCTCTCCATCGAGGAGGTCCACCAGGTGGGCCCGTTCGACAAGGTGCAGCGGATCGAGGCGCTCCTCGATCGTCACGGCTGCGGCTGGGCGGAGGCCGCCTGCCTGGCCGACGACCTGGCGGACCTCGCCGTCCTGGAGCGGGTCGGACTGCCCGCCGCGGTGGCGGATGCGGCGCCCGAGGTGCGAAGGCGGGCGGTGTGGCGCTCCACCGCGCCGGGCGGGCGGGGCGCGGTGCGGGAGTTCGCCGAGGCGCTCCTTCGGGCGCGGGGCGAATGGAGCCGGCTGGTGGACGCGTACGTGGCGCGCGGCCGGGGACGGCCGGAGGGGTCCGGGTGATCGGGGATCGGGACGGGCGGGTCCTCGCGCGCGGCCGGGAGACGATCCGCCTCGAGGCGGAGAGCGTGGCGGCGCTCGGAGACCGACTCGACGAGCGCTTCGTGACCGCCGTGCGGCGGATCCTGTCGGCGCCGGGTCGCGTGGTGGTCACCGGAATCGGGAAGTCCGGCCTGGTGGCCCGGAAGATCGCGTCCACCCTGGCCTCCACCGGAACGCCGGCCCTGTTCCTCCACCCGGTGGAGGGGATCCACGGCGACATGGGGGTGCTGCTGCGCGGTGACCTGCTGCTCGTCGTGTCCCGGAGCGGCGAGTCCCAGGAGCTGTCCGCCCTGATGCCGGCGGTCAAGCGGCTGGACATTCCGGTGATCGCCCTCACCGGGGGGCTCCGCTCCACCCTGGCCCGGCACGCGGAGGTCGTGCTGGACGTGAGCGTGGCCGAGGAGGCGTGCCCGCACGACCTCTCCCCCACCTCGAGCAGCACGGCCGCCCTGGCCATGGGCGACGCGCTGGCCATGGCGCTGCTGGAGGAGCGGGACTTCGGCGCCGAGGACTTCGCCCGTCTGCATCCGGGCGGGGCGCTGGGACGCCGTCTCCTCTGGCGGGTAGAGGACGTGATGGTGAAGGACGAGGGGGAGGTGCCGGCGGTGGGCCCCCGGTCCACGCTGGGAGAGGCGATGCGGGAGATCGCGCACAAGCGAGGCACGGTGCCGGTGGTGGACGAGGCGCGGCGAGTGATCGGGGTGCTGACCGCGGGAGACCTCACGCGCTACGCGGAGGGGCGGCCCCACTTCCTGACCGATCCGGTGGAGCGGGCGATGAACCGGGAGCCGAAGGTGATCGGGGCCGACGCGTTGGCCGCCGAGGCGGTCCGGGAGCTCGAGACGCACGGGATCATGGCGCTGCCGGTGGTGGATGGACGGGGGGCGCTGCGGGGGATCGTCCACCTGCACGACCTCCTGCGTGCCGGAATGGCGTGAGGCCGAGCGAGGCGAGGCGTGGCGGCGTGAGGCGGTGCGAGGGGAAGCGGGGCGGGGCGCGGATCGCGCGCGGCCGATCCGGCGGCCCGGCCGCGTTCGGCGCGCTCGCCCTGATCGCGACGCTCGCGGGCTGCGGGTCGGAGGACCCGGTGGAGACGGCCGGGCCGGAGTTCCTGCGGCTCGGGGCCGATCAGGTGCTGGTCGACATGGAGCACTTCATGAGCCGGAGCGGCCTGCGCCGCGCCCACCTCGTCGCGGACACCGCCTACTTCCTCCGGGACGACACGCGGGTGCGGGTGGTGCCGGTCGACCTGACCTTCTACGACCAGGACGGCCGGGTGACCTCCCAGCTCACCGCCCGGGAAGGCTACTACGACATGCAGCGGAACGACATGGAGGCGTTCGGCGGCGTCGTGCTCCTGGACCGCCGGGAGGGCCAGCGGCTGGTCACCGAGGAGCTCGAGTACGACGCGGTGGCCGACCGGCTGCGGAGCGACCGCGCGTTCACCCTCTACCGGGGCGACACGGTGCTGCGCGGCCGCGGGTTCGAGACCGACCCGGCGCTGGACACGGTGCGGGTGCTCCAGCCGGCCGGTCGCGCCGAGGGGGAGGGATAGCCGCGCCGATGCGGTCCGCCGCGCGCCCGATCCCCGCGCCCCCCGTCCGCCCGACGCTCCTGGCCGCGCTGGCGGTCGCCCTGCTGGCGCTCGGACTCCCCGGCTCGGCGGCGGTCGGCCAGGAGCCCGAGCCTCGGGAGGAGGAGGCGGAGCAGGAGGAGCCGCCCCGCCCGGCCGAAGAGGTGGAGCCGGAGGGCCCGGAAGGGCCCGACGAGCCCGGACTCCGCCGCTGCGTGCTCACCTGGGAGCCGGCCTCCCCCGAGACGCGCAGCGTGAGCGTCCGCGACCCCGCCGGCGGGCACGTCACGCACGTGGGAGGGGGGATGGAATGGACGTGCGGAACGGCCGTGATGGAGGCCGACAGCGCCGTCCGCTACGAGGCCGAGCGCCGGGTGGAGCTGCTGGGGCGGGTCCGGTACCGGGACACGATCCGGCGGCTCGATTCGGAGCGGCTCGACTACTACCAGGTCGGCGACCGGGTGGTGGCGACCGGGGACGTCCGCCTGGAGCGCTTCGGCTCCGGCTCCACGCTGGAGGGACCGCGGGTGGAGTTCCTGCGGGCCGTGTCGGGCGTCGCCGAGCGCACCGTGGCGACCGGTCGCCCGCACATGGTGCTGCGCTCCGAGGAAGACCCGGAGGCGCCGCCCTTCGAGGTGGACGCGGACCGGACGGAGTTCGCCGGGGAGGAGCGCGCCGCGGCGTGGGGGGAGGTGGTGATCGAGAGGCCCGACCTGCGCGCGAGTTCCGACAGCGCCTTCTTCGACCTCGAGGCGGGTACCGGGCTCCTCCTCGGAACGCCACGGGCGGCGGGGGAGCGCTTCTCGCTCGAGGGCGACACGATCCGCCTCCGCTTTCAGGAAGGCGACCTGGAGGAGGTGCGCGCGCTCGGCCGCGGGCGCGCCGCGGGGGAGTCCTTCGAGGTGCTCGCCGAGGCGATCCACATCCGGGTCGAGGAGGACGAGGTGGACGCCGTGTGGGCCTTCGGACCGGAACGCTCGCTCGCCCTCTCACCGCCGCACCGCCTGTACGGGGACTCCCTCCGCTTCTTCCTGGTGGAGGGCCGGCTCGACACGATCGTGGCGGTCGGACGGGCCGTGGCGGTGCGCGGGGAGGAGACGACGGAGCGCGCGGCCGAGGACGAGCCGACGGCGCGGTCGGGGGCCGGCGCGGAGCCGCGCCGCATCCCGGACCCCGAGCTTCCGGTGGAGAGGGAGACGAACTGGGCCACGGGCGACACGCTGTGGGCGATGTTCGAGCCGCTGCCGGCCGAGCCCGCCGAGGACGGGGCGGATGAAGCGGCCGAGCAAGGGGACGGAGCGGATGGAGCGGCCGAGGACGGGGACGAGCCGGACGGAGCGGCCGAGCGAGAAACGGCCACCGAACCGGCCGGGGATCGGGAGGCCCGCCTGCGGCGCATCCGGGTCGTCGGCGACGCCCGCGCCTTCTACGCGGCCGTGCGGGACACGACGCGCACGTCCATCCCCTCGCGCAACTACCTGATCGGCCGGGAGATCGAAATCCTGTTCGAGGAGGGCGAGGCGAGCCGGGTGGTCGGACGCGACGCGATCGGCCTATACCTGGACCCGCTGGAGGAGGGGGCGGCCGGGGAGGCGCCGCCCGGGCGCGCGCCCCCGGACACGCTCCCGCCGCTTCCCCAAGGCGAACCGGCCCCCTCGGACACCGTCTCGGGGCCGGCGGAGCGGCCCCCGGAGGGCGGGCGATGAGCGCGCGCGCCGCGGGCGCGGAGGCGGCGGGGGCCGGCTCGGACCCGGGGACCCTGGGTGCCGGCGCCGACGGGGCGGGCACGCAGGCGCCCCCCCGGGGGCACCGGGAGGCCGCGCCGGGGCAGGCCGCCGCGGCCATGCCACGCCCCGACGCCCCCCTGCCCGCGCGGAGCGTCCTGCGTGCCTCCGGGCTGGTGAAGGCATTCCGCAAGCGGCGGGTGGTGGACGAGGTCGACGTGCGGGTCGAGCAGGGAGAGATCGTCGGCCTGCTCGGCCCGAACGGAGCCGGGAAGACGACCACCTTCTACATGATCGTCGGGCTGCTCGACGCCGACCGGGGCCGGGTGTTCCTGGACGAGGAGGAGATCACCGACTGGCCGATGTACCGCCGGGCGCGGGCCGGCATCGGGTACCTCTCCCAGGAGCCGTCCGTCTTCCGGAAGCTGACGGTGGAGGAGAACGTGATGGCCATCCTGGAGACCCTCGACCTGAGCCGGGACGAGCGCCGCCGCCGGCTCGAGGCGCTCCTGGACGAGCTGCACATCAAGCACCTGAGGAAGAGCAAGGCGTACGCGCTGTCGGGCGGCGAGCGCCGCCGGCTGGAGATCACTCGGGCGCTGGTCACCAGCCCCAAGTTCATGCTGCTGGATGAGCCGTTCGCCGGGGTCGACCCGATCGCGGTGGACGACATTCAGCGAATCGTGGCCGGACTCCGCGAAAAAGGACTCGGCGTTCTCATCACCGACCACAACGTGCGCGAGACGCTGTCGATCACCGACCGGGCCTATCTGATGTTCAACGGCCGCATCCACATCGAGGGGCCCGCGGAGCGGCTCGTGAACGATCCCGAGGCTCGTAAGATGTATCTGGGACAGGACTTCCGCCTCTAGCTCGCTTCCGCTCCGCGGCCGCCCGGCCGCCCGGGAAGCCCCCGAACCGCCGTGCCTCCGGCGGGGTAGGGAAGCGCGGGGTGCTCGCGCCTCCCCGTTCGATTATCTTGCTGGTACGAAGTTTGTGTGCATGTGGGGGGCGGGGCGGGGGCGGCCCGAGCGCGCCGACCGCGAGCGGCATTTCCAGCGAATCGTTCGAGACGCGGACATCCAGGTCGGAGCCATCCATGAGCAATATGAGGACGGGCCTCTCCCAGAGCGTCCGGATGAAGCAGGAGATGAAGGTCAACCCTCGCCTGTATCAGGCGATGGATCTCCTGTACATGCCCCTCCTGGACCTGCAGCAGCACCTCAAGCAAGAGCTGGTCAACAATCCCTTCCTCGACCTGGTGGAGCCGGGCGAGGACGACCTCAAGGACGAGCTCGAGCAGGACGAGCTGGACGACGAGGTCGACTGGGAGGAGATCCTCCTCAACGGCTTCGACGCGGGGGGTCGGAAGGCGGAGTACGAGGAGAAGGAGTACTACCAGCCCACCCCGGTCGCCACCGAGGACCTCTGGGACCGCCTCCGCGACCAGCTCAAGCTCCTCAAGCTGGAGCCCCGTCAGGTCCTGATCGGCGAGGAGATCATCGGGAACATCGACCGGGAGGGCTTCCTCACCTGTGAGCTGGACGAGGTCGTCGAGTCGGTGAACAACTTCCTCTCGGACCCGGGCAACCCCCAGTGGGAAGGGGTGGAGACGATCACCCTCGAGGAGACCGAGGAGGTCCTGCGAGTCATCCAGGGCTTCGAGCCCAGCGGGGTGGGGGCGCGCGACCTCCGGGAGTGCCTGCTCATCCAGCTGCGGGACCGCGACCAGGAGGAGAGCCTCGCCTACCGGATCGTCCGCGACCACTTCGAGGAGCTGGTGAACCACCGCTGGAGCGAGCTCTCCAAGGAGCACGGGATCTCCCCCAAGGAGGTCCAGTCCGCCGCGGACGAGATCGCGAAGCTCGACCCGAAGCCGGGCCTCAAGTACGCGGACATGCGGGACACGTACGTGACGCCGGACCTGGTGGTCGAGAAGATCGACGGCAAGTACTACGTGTTCCACAACGACACGAGCCTGCCGCGCCTGAAGCTCTCGCGCTCCTACCGGGAGGTGGCGAAGAACAAGAACCAGTTCCAGGGCGAGAACAAGACGTTCATCTCGAAGAAGCTGAACAGCGCCCAGTGGATGATCCAGGCGATCGAGCAACGTCGGCAGACGATGCTGAAGGTGATGAACTTCATCGTGGACCGGCAGCGCGACTTCTTCGAGAAAGGGGTGGAGCACCTGAAGCCGCTCACCCTCCGCGAGGTGGCCGAGCACATCGACATGCACGAGTCCACAGTCTCGCGGGTCACGAACGAGAAGTACGTGCAGACGCCGCGCGGCGTGTACCACCTCAAGTTCTTCTTCTCCAGCGGGCTGTCGACCGACTACGGCGAGGACGTCTCGGCTCGCGGCGTGCGCGCCAAGATCAAGCAGCTGGTGGCCGAGGAGGACTCGCACGACCCGCTCACAGACCAGGCGATCGTGGACATCCTCAAGAAGGAGGGGATCCAGATCGCCCGGCGCACGGTGGCCAAGTACCGGGACCAGCTCGGGATCCTCTCGGCCCGCATGCGAAAGCGGGTATGAGCGGGGCCGTTTCCGAGCGCGCCCCACCCCCCAGCGTACAGCTCACCCACCGCACGTCGGTCATCATCCCGGCCTTCAACGAGGCCGAGAACATGCCGGACCTCTTCCGCGAGCTCGCCGCCGCCTTCGCCTCCGGGTCCGTGGACGCGGAGGTCGTGCTGGTGGACGACGGCTCCACCGACGGCACCCTGGAGGCCGCGCGCCGGGCGGCCGCCGAGGCCGGACTCCCGGACGCCCGCCTCCTCCGGCATCGGCGCAACCGGGGGAAGACGGAGGCGCTGCTCACGGGAGCCCGGGCGGCCCGGGGCGAGTACCTGGTCCTGTTCGATGCCGATCTCCAGCACTCTCCCGGGGAGATCCCGCGCTTCGTGGAGAAGCTGGAGGAGGGTTGGGACGTGGTGGCGGGGCGGAAGGTCGGGACGTACGAGAAGCGGCTCGTCTCCGGCATCTACAACTGGCTGACGCGGCGGGTGTTCCGCGTCCCCGCGCACGACATGAACGCGATGAAGGCGTTCCGGCGCGGCGTGCTGGAGGAGCTGCGGCTGCGGAAGGACTGGCACCGCTTCCTGGTGGTGCTGGCGCACGCGCGCGGCTTCAGCATCACCGAGATCGACATCCGCCTGTACCCGCGGCGCCACGGCGAGCCCAAGTACGCGGGCCGGGGCCGGATCGTGATCGGCATGCTGGACCTGATCGCCATCTGGTTCCAGCTCGTGTTCAGCCGGAAGCCGATGCTCTTCTTCGGGGTGACCGGCCTGGGCCTGCTCGCCCTCGGGGGGCTGACGGGCCTGGTCGCCCTCTGGCTCCGCTTCGGCCTCGGGCAGGGTTACCGGCCGCTCCTCACCCTGGTGCTCCTGCTGGTCGTCTCGGGCCTGCTCCTGTTCGTCCTGGGCTTCCTGGCCGAGATGGTGGCCTCGCTCCGGGCGGAGATCGAGGAGCTGCGACGGGACCGGAGGGCGTGACCGGGTGAGCGCGGGGCGGGGGGAGGCCCCTCGCGCCGCCTGGTCCCTGCTCGGACTCTCCTTCCGGGGCTGGGCGCTCGGCGCCGTCGGGCTGCACCTGCTGCTCGGCATCCTCCTCTTCGAGCCGATCCTCCACCCGGGCGGCGACAACGCGATCTATATGCTCCTCGGAGAGGCCCTCCGCGAGGGCGCCGGCTACCGGGACCTCTACCTGCCGGATACGCCGATCCACACCAAGTATCCGCCTCTCTACCCGGCCGGTCTGGCGGTCCTCGGTTGGCTGGGCGGCCTTCAGCTCTTCAAGCTCGCCTCGCTGGCGTGCACCGCCGGTGCGGTGTGGCTGACCGCGCGGCTCGGCCGACGCCTGATCGGGGCCGCCCCGGCCCTGCTGGCCGCGGGCCTGGTGGCGCTCCACCCCGTGCTGCTCGACTACGGGCACTGGGTGCTCTCCGAGGCGCCGTTCGTCCTCCTGGCGCTCCTGTCGCTCCGGTGGCTCGAGCGCGCCGAGGAGGAAGGCGCGCGGGCGTTCGGGCTCGGGGTGGCGGCGGCGGTGGCCGCCTTCCTCACGCGGACGGCCGGGCTCCCGCTGCTGGCGGCCGCGGTGGCGCTGCCGCTGCTGGCCCGCCGCTGGGGGCGGGCGGCGGCCGCCGCGAGCGCCGCCGCGGCGGCGATGGCCGGGTGGGCCGCGGTCCAGCGAGCGGCTCCGCCCGGGCAGGCCGGCTACCTGGAGGAGCTCCTCCTGCGCGACCCCTACGATCCGGCGGCCGGCGCCGTCGGGCCGGCGGAGTTTCTGGCCCGGGCCGCCGGGAACGCGTGGGCCTACCTCTCCGAGGTCCTTCCGGCGGCCTTCGCGGGGATGCCGCCCCACGAGCTGGGCGGCGCGACGGTGGCGCTCGGCTTCGGCGTGGCCGCCCTGGCGCTGGGGGGGTGGATCGTGCGCGCGCTCCACCGCCTCGGAGCCCCCGAGCTGTTCACCGCCCTCTACGCCGGGCTGATCCTCCTGTGGCCTGAGGTATGGACCGATGCCCGCTTCCTCCTGCCGCTCGCGCCGCTCCTGCTGCTCTACGCGATGGGGGGGGCCGCCGCGACGGGTCGCCGATGGGCCGGACGCGGAACGGCGGCGGCGATCGCGGCCGCCCTCCTGATCGCGCTGCCGGCGGTCCGGTCGGCCGCGACGCTGGCCCCGGAGCGGGCGCGTTGCCTGGCCGCCTACCGGTCGGGGACGCCCTGCGACCCACCCGCCTTCGGCAGTCTGTACGCGGCGGCGCGCTGGGCCGGAGAGCATACGCCGGCCGACGCGGTAATCGCGAACCGGAAGCCCAGCCTCTTCTACTGGGTCGGCCGGCGCCGGGGGGACGTCTATCCCTTTTCGACCGATCCGGACGTGGTGGTCACCGGCCTGGAGGCGATGGGGGCCGACTTCGTGGTGGTGGACCAGGTGAGCGGGACCACCTTCCGCTACCTGCTCCCGGCCATCCGCGCCCACCGGAGCCGGTTCGACGTGGCGTACGAGGGGGGCGATCCGGTGACGCTCGTGCTCCGCTTCCTGCCGCCGCCCCGCACGGCGCACGCCGTGACGAAGGAGGGTGCCGCGGGACGATGAGGGTGATCCACGTGGTGACCGCGTGGCCGCGCGGGCCGGAGGACGTGATCACGCCCTGGCTGGTCACCTTGCTCGGCCGCCTGCGGGAGCGGGGCGTGGAGGCGGAGGTGCTGGCGCCGGCCTACCGGGGCGGACCGCCGGGGACCGCCGGCACCACCGGCCGCGTCGCCACGGGCGCCTCCGGCTCCGTCGCCAGTGGCGCCGGCGGCTCCGATCCGTCCGACGCGCGCGGGCCGGGCATCCCCGTCCACCGCTTCCGGTACGCCCCCGCGCCGCTCGAGCGGCTCACCCACGACCAGACGGTCCCCGACCGGCTCGCCGCGCGTCCGGCCTGGTCCGCCCTGCTGCCGGCCTACCTGGCCGGGGGGGTGGGCGCTTCGTGGCGGCTGGGGCGGGAGCGGCCGGACGTGGTCCACGTGCACTGGCCGATGCCGCACGCCCTGCTCGGCGCGGCGGCCCGGCGCGCCTCGGGGGGACGGACGGCGCTCGTGTGCAGCTACTACAGCGTCGAGCTGCGCTGGGTGGAGCGGCGGCTCCGATGGCTGAGATCTTTTTTGCGCTGGACGATCCGGACGGCGGACGAGGTGACGGCGATCTCGACGCCCACGGCGGCGCGGGTGCGCGCCCTCGGGGGGAGGGAGGCCCGGGTGATCCCCTTCGCCGCCGCGCTCGAGCGGGCCGAAGGCGCTGAGAGTCCGGAGCGCGAGGCCGTCCCGCCGTTGGCCGGAGAGGGGCCGATCGAGCTCCTCTTCGTGGGCCGGCTGGTCGAGCGCAAGGGGGTGGAGGTCCTGGTCCGGGCGCTGCCGCGGATCCTGAGGGAGCGGCCGGCCCGCCTCACGGTGGTGGGCGAGGGCGAGCGGGAGCCCCGGATCCGCCGGGCGGCTCGCGAGGCAGGCGTCGAGGAGCGGGTCCGCTTCACCGGCCGCGTGCCGGCGGCGACGCTGCGCGACCTGTACGCGCGCTGCGACGTCTTCGTGCTGCCCGCGGTGGTCGACCGGAAAGGGGACACCGAGGGGCTCGGGGTGGTGCTCCTCGAGGCGCTCCGCTTCGGACGGCCGGTGATCGGCTCCGCGGTGGGCGGCATTCCGGACATCGTGAGGCACGGGGAGACCGGCTGGCTGGTGCCGCCGGGGGACCCGGAGGCGCTGGCGGCGCGGATCCTGGCCGTGGCCGCGGCGCCGGAGGAGGCACGTCGGGTGGCCGAGGCGGGCCGGCGATGGGCGAGCGAGCGGTTCTCCTGGGAGCGCGTGGTGGACGACCTGCTGGATTGCTACCGGGGGGCGATCGTGCACCGCGCCGGGGACGGCCGGGCGGAATGAGACACCGCGCGGCCGGGGACCGCGGACCCGGATGAGCGACCGCGCGGGTGGGGGAGGTGGTCATGCGGGGGTGGCGGGCGACGCGTACGATCGCCGCCTGCGGTCGGCCGGCTACCGGGCCGAACGGGCCCGGAAGGGCCGGGTGATCCTCCGCCTGTGCGCCGATGAGCTGGCCGCAGCCGACCGGGTGGCGGACCTGGGATCCGGGACCGGCCTCATCAAGAAGACGCTCGAGGACAAGACAGGCAAATACATCTACGGATTCGAGTTGGACCGGTCGTTCATCGAGCATCCACGTGGCACGGCGGTGGCCGACGTGACCCGGCTTCCGGTGGCGGACGGCGCGCTCGACTTCCTCCTCCTCAACCACCTGTACGAGCACGTGGAAGCCCAGGGGGCTCTCTTCCGCGAGGCGTTCCGCGCGCTGCGCCCCGGCGGCGCGGCCTACGTGGCCGCGGGCAACCGGTTGGCGGTCGTGGAGCCGCACTACCGGCTCCCGTTCCTCTCTTGGCTGCCCCGGCCGCTCGCCGACCGCTACCTGCGGTGGACGGGCCGGGGGCGGCGCTACGAGGGAATCCGCTTCCGGACCCGCGGGCCGCTACTGCGGATGATGCGGGAGGCCGGCTTTCGGGTGCGGGACCGCACGGAGCGGGCGATGGCGCTGGTGGACGCCTCCCGGGGCCGGCCGTGGCGGATCGCGGCCAGGCTCCTGCGCGCGCTTCCCGGCGTCCTCCGGCGGCCGCTCTTGCACGCGGCCTCGCCGCAATGGTTCTTTCTGCTCGAGAAGCCGGCGGAGCGGCCGGGGCCGCGGACCGCGTCGGCGGAGCCGGGCAGGGCGCGGACCGCGTCGGCGGAGCGAGGGGCGGCGGAACCATGAGCCATCCGAGATCGGAGCGCGGGGCGGGGAAGGGGCCGCCGCCGGAGGAAGGTGGGCGGACGCCGCTTTCGGGCGCACCCGCGTCACCGAACGGCGGCGTCCGCCGGGGGCGGTGGGCGGACGCCGCCTTCGCGCTCGGCACGGCCATCCTGGCGCTCCTCTTCTTCCGGGAGTTCGTCTTCCACGCCGAGCGGATGCTCTTCGGGAGCGACATGATCCTGGAGGGCCTTCCGCTGCGCCGGTTCGCGCTCGAGGAGCTGCGCGCCGGGCGCGGGCTCCCGGGCTGGAATCCCTACCTGAACGGGGGCCATCCATTCCTGGCCACGCTGCCCGGGCCGCTCTTCTATCCCTCGAGTCTCCTCTACCTGGCGCTCCCG
Source organism: uncultured Gemmatimonadota bacterium (assembly GCA_964613475.1). Lineage (GTDB taxonomy): Bacteria > Gemmatimonadota > Gemmatimonadetes > Palauibacterales > Palauibacteraceae > CAZTGV01. Next base: position 36,261 of record CAZTGV010000002.1, on the reverse strand, counting down.
CTCCACCGGGCGATCGGCTGGACCTTCGTGCTGCACCTGTTCCTGGCCGGCGCCTTCGCCTACTTCGCGGCCCGCGCCTTCCGGTTCGGCCGGTCCGCGGCGGCGGTGTGCGGGCTCGCCTTCATGTTCTCCGGCTATCTCCTCTCCACCCTGTACGGCGGGCACGACGGTCGGATGTTCGCGATCGTGCTCATCCCGCTGGCGCTGGGGCTCCTGGAGCGCGGCCTCCGGAGCGGGGAGGCGGGATGGTTCCTCGGCCTCGCGGCGGCGCTGGCCCTGCAGCTCCTCACCCCGCACGCGCAGGTCATGTACTTCTCCTCGCTCGCCCTCGTCGCCTACGCGGCCTTCCGGCTGTGGGAGATCCACCGGACGGCGGCGGCCGAGCCGGCGGGGGGGCGCTCGGCTTCCCGGGTCGAGCGCGGACCCGCCCGCGCGGCGCAGCGGGCGCCCTGGCGGCGCGCCCTGTGGGTGGCGGGGGCGTTCGGCCTCGCCGCCGGATTGGCCGCGGTCCAGATCGTCCCCACCGCGGCGCTGCTCGAGCACGTCGTGCGGGCCGCGGCCGAGGAGGGCTACGAGTTCGCGGCATCCTGGGCGCTCCCGCCGCAGGAAGTGACCGCGCTCTTCCTGCCCGACCTGATCGGGGGGCTGGATACGTACTGGGGCGCGAACCCGTTCAAGCTGCACACGGAGTATCTGGGTGCCGTACCCATTGCGCTCGCGGTGGTGGCGGTCGCTGCCTCCGTCGGAGGGCGCGTGCCGGGGGAGCCGGCGTCCCGGGGGACCGTGTGGTTCCTGGGTGGAGCGTCGCTGGTGGGGATCCTGTTCGCGCTGGGCGGCGCGACGCCGGTCCACCGGGTCGCGTACGCGGCGATCCCGCTGATGGACAGCTTCCGGGCGCCTTCCATGATGCTCGCGCCGGTCTCGGCGTTCGTCGCGCTGCTGGCCGGGGTCGGGTGGGAGCGGATCCGGACCCGGGAACGGCCGCTCTCCGCCTGGGCGCTCGGAGGCGTCGCCGCGCCCTTCCTCGTTCTCGGGCTGGCGGCCCTGCTGGCGCCGGGCGGGTTGCTGAACTTCGTCTATCACGCCTGGTTCCCGGGCGGCTGGCCGCGCACGCCGCCGGCGGAGCTGGAGGGGGCGCTCCGGACCTCCGGCGGCTTCCTGGTGGCGGCCTGGGTCCTGGTGCTGGCCGCCGCCTGGGCGGCGCGCCGGGGCGGCGACGGCCCGGAGGGGGCGGGGAAGGAGGGATCGCGCCCGCGTGGCCTGGGCCTACCCCCGTGGCCGCTCCCGGTCCTCCTCCTCGTCCTGGTGGCCGACCTGTGGCGGGTGGACGCCCGCTTCGTCCGGATGGCGGAGGCCGCCCCCTTCTTCACCGCGGACGGGCCGGTGGCGTTCCTCCAGGAGTCGCTCGAGCCCGGAGAGCGCGCCCTGCCCGTGGAGGGGACCTACCATCCGAACGATCTCATGCGGCACGACGTCCCGACCGTCGCGGGCACCCAGAAGTTCCTGCTCTCCTGGTACGCGGAGCTGGTGGGCGGCGTGGGCTTCGAGGCGCTGTTCCGGCATCCGGTGCTGTGGCCCATGTTCGACCTCCGGTACCTGACGACCCGTTCCGAGCTCGACGTCCCGCTCCTGCGGCCGGTCGGCTTCGGCGGACGACCGGGGGCGGAGATCCGGATGTACGAGGTCGCGGAGGCGGCGCCGCACGCCTGGTTCCCGGAGCGCATCTCGGCCGTAACGGAGCCGGAAGAGGCCGTCCGGCGGACCCTCGCCTTGTCCGACGGCCGAGCCGAGGCGGTGGTCGAGGCTTCGGAGGCGCCGCCGGCGGGCCGGGGCACCGCGCGCCTGACACGCTGGACGGCGGACGAGGTGGTCCTCTCGGTCTCGGCGGAGCGGGAAGGCCTCCTGTTCGTGAGCGAGGTGTGGGCTCCGGGGTGGTCCGCGGGATCCGGCGGCCGGGCGCTTCCTCTCTATCGCACGAACGGGGCGTTCCGGGGCGTCCTCGTGCCGGCCGGCGAGCACGAGGTGCGGCTCTCCTATCGGGTGCCCGGCCTGGCGCTCGGACGCGTCCTCTCGGCGGCTTCGCTGGCCGGGCTCGTGCTGGGCGCCGGGTGGCTCGCGATCGCCCGGCGACGCTCGAGGCGGACCCGCTGAGCGGCGGAGGCAGGGAAGGACGGGGCGCGGAGCCGGGCCGGCTCGGTCCCCGGTCCCGTCGGGGAGCGCGTCGCTGGCTCGCGGCGGCGTTCCTGGTGGTCGCGGCACTCTTCGTCGCGCTGCTCCTGACGGAGCGCTTCGGGGAATGGTCGCGGCTGCGGGCGCAGGTCCAGGGGTTCCCGTGGCGGCTGCACGCCGGCTGGCTGGCCGCCGCCACGCTCCTGGCGGCCGCGGCCCTCGGGGTCACCGCGGCCGCGTGGGTCTTCCTCTTCCGGGGAACGGGCGCCCGCATCGGGTTGGGCCGTGGCGTGGCGGCCTGGATGGGCTCCAACCTCGGGCGCTACATCCCCGGCAAGGTCTGGCAGCTCTCGGGGCTGGCCATCTACCTCCGCGCCCGCGGCCACTCGGCCTCGGCGGCGGTGGCCACCAGCGTCCAGCTGCAGGTGCTGACGCTCCTCACGGGCGCCGCCTTCGCCGGCCTGGCGGGCCTGGACGCGGTCGGACGGATCGCGGGATCGGCCTGGGCGCTCGTGGCGGTGGGGGTCCTGCTGGCGCTCCTCCTCCATCCGGCCGTCGTCCGGCGGGCGACCCGGATCGCCGCCCGCTGGCTGCGCGAAGAGGAGGCGGCCGGCGCCGGCGAGGCCGCCCCCCCGGGCGCGCTGCTCGGGGCGGGGGTCGCCCTGGCCGGCGTGTGGCTCCTGTACGGGGCGGCCTTCTGGTGCTTCCTCCGCGGCGCGGTGGGACCCGCCGCCACGCCGGGGCCCCTGGCCGCCACCGGCATCTTCGCCGCGAGCTACGTGGCCGGCTTCCTGGTGGTGCTCGCCCCGGGCGGTCTGGTGGTCCGCGAAGGGGCCATGACGGGGTTGCTGGTGGCGCTCACCCCCCAACCGGCCCCGGTGGCCGCGCTGGTCGCGGTCGGGGCGCGCATCTGGGCCACGGTCGCCGAGCTGGTGGCCGTGGCGGCGGCCCTGGCGCTCGCCCGTCGGGGAGGGGAGGGAGCGTGAGGCCCGGGCGCGGTCTGGTGATCCTCCCCACCTACAACGAGGTGGAGACGCTCGAGGAGGTCGTCACCCGCGTGCTCGAGGAGGACCCGCGGCTGGACGTGCTGGTGATCGACGACGCCTCCCCCGATGGGACGGGCGCGGTGGCCGACCGGCTGGCCGCGGCGAGCGAGCGCGTGGACGTGCTCCACCGGCCGGGCAAGCTCGGCCTGGGCTCGGCCTACCTGACGGGGTTCCGCGAGGCGCTCGACCGGGGGTACGACTACATCTTCGAGATGGACGCCGACCTGTCCCACGATCCGAAGCACCTGCCGGAGCTCCTGGCGGCGGCCGAGGAGCGCTTCGACGTGGTCGCCGGCTCCCGCTATCTGCGGGGCGTGAACGTGATCAACTGGCCCATGGGCCGGCTGCTTCTGAGCTGGCTCGCCAACAAGTACGCCCGCTGGGTCACCGGACTTCCAGTGACGGATGCGACAAGCGGCTTCAAGTGCTTTCGACGCGCGGTGTTGGATAGCGTAGACCTCGAGAGCGTCGGCTCCACCGGCTACGCCTTCCAGATCGAGATGAGCTTCCGGGCGTGGAAGTCGGGCTTTCGGGTCGGCGAGATTCCCATCGTCTTCGTGGATCGCGACGTGGGCGAGAGCAAGATGTCCGGCGCGATCGTCCGCGAGGCGGTCTGGCGGGTGTGGGCCCTCCGTCTGAAGGCCGTCTTCAGGCGCCTGTAAGGCGCGGAGGCGAGCCCAGAAGGGCTGCCGACGACCGGCCTCCGGAGAGTCGAGGAAAGGGTGCGAGGCAGGGGGGCCTGGCCTCCGGCTCCGGTTCCCCGTCCGGGCGGCGCTAGTTTACATAATATATCTTATGCGCCATCGGCCCTCGGGGCACGCCCGGGTGTCAGGAGCGGCCGGGAGCGGATTTCGGGTCAGGCGGGTCCAGCGGGGGGTGGAACCGACCGGAACGACGGGACGGGAGAGAGGCTCCGTCAGCCGCCCGGCTCGGCGGAGGCGGCGCCGGAAGCCTCCTCCGGAGAGTCCGAGCCGGGCGCGGGCATGGCGTCCGGGTCCCCCGCCGCCGTTTCGGGGCGGCCGCCGGAGGCGATGAGGGCGCGCAACTCGCCGAGGCGCACCCGGTACTCGGCGTCCTCGCCCGTGCCGGCCGTCTCGGCCGCCAGGCGGGCGTAGATCGCCTCGGCCTCCTCCAGGCGCCCCGCCTCGACGAGGAGCCGCGCGCGGTCGGCCTCGGCGGCCCGGCGCTGGAAGGGATAGCGAGCCCGTTCGGCCAGGCTGGCCAGCTCCCGGAGCGCCGGCTCCAGGGCTCCCTGCGCCTCGAGGGCGCGGACGCGGAGCACGCGGGCGGCGTAGCCGGTCGGCGTGTCCGGCGAGCGGTCGGCCACGGGCTCCACGGTCTCCAGAGCCCCCTCGGGCTGTCCGGCGTTCAGCTGCACCCGGGCCAGCAGCAGGCGCGCCTCCTCGGCGGCCGGCGTCCCGCCGAAGCGCCGGATGAAGGAGGCGAGGCGCCCCGGCAGGTCCGGGTCCTGTCCGGCGGTGGCGCGGAGCTGCAGGAGCTCCACCGCCGCCTGTTCCTGGACGGAGGCGCGGTAGCTCCGGTAATACAGGAGTCCCGCGGCCAGAAGAACGATCAGGACCGTACCCACGATGACGGCCCGCGCGTTCGCCTGGACCCACGTCCAGAACCGGAAGATCCCTTCGACGAAGGCGTCCTCGCGCCCGGTCGCTCCCTCGCCCCTCCGCTCCTTCGCCAGCGGATCCGCCATGCCGCTCCTCTAAACAGACTTCAGGTGAATGCTCACAAGGCCAGGATCGAAAATACGTTGTAGCGCCCAAGGCGGCGACGCCCCCCTCCGCGCTCCACCTCCGCCACGAACGCCACGCCGGCCACGATGCCGCCGACCTCCTCCAGGAGACCCGCGGCGGTCGCGGCCGTGGCCCCGGTGACCAGCAGGTCGTCTACCAGGAGAACCCGCTCGCCGGACCGTAGCCGCCCGCGCTGCACGGCCAGACGGAGCGGCACGGCGCGCTCCAGCCGCCGGTCCGCCACCCGCGTGTCCCCCGGCAGCGTGCCCGGGGCGGCGACCGGCACGAACGGGAGCCCGAGCCGAAGCGCCACGCACGGCCCCAGGAGCAACCCACGGGGATCGATGCCTGCCACGACCTCCGCGCCCCGGCGGCGCGCCTCCTCCGCGAGCGCCTCCACCGTCCCCCGGAACAGCTCGGGCGCCTGGAAGATCGGGGTGACGTCGTGGAACCGCTGTGCCGGCGCGGGATAGTCCACCACCGTGCGCACCGTCCCGGCGAGCTCCGCCGCCAGGCGCTCCAATCCGGGCGCGGCGGGGCGCGGCGCCCGCTCCCAGGGAGCCCCGCCCTCCGCGGCCTCCGACCGCGGGGCCGGGTCGCGCGGCGCGCCGGCCGAACCGCCGGCCCCGGAGGCCGTTCCGCCCCCCGGGGCGTCCCCCGCCCGCTCCACGGTCGCACCACCGGTGCTCCGCGCCGTGGAGGGCAAGGGCACGTACACGCCGCCCGGCGGAGCCCCGTCCGCCGGCTCCGGACCGCCGTCCGGCGAGCCGGTTCGTCCCGGCTCCGCGGGGACGAACGGCCCTGGCCCGGGAACGGCCGCCAAAGCTACCCCCTCCACGTCCGGGACGTCAATTCGCCCCCGTGAGCCATCCGACCACCAGGAAGCCTCCCACCAGAAGAATCACGAACAGGATCGTCAGCAGGTTGAAGTAGCGCTCGATGAAGCTCCGGATCGGAGCGCCGAACCACCGGATGAGCCCGGCCACCAGGAAGAAGCGCGCGCCCCGGCTCACGGCGGAGATCACCACGAAAGCGAGGAAGGGGACCTCGAAGGCGCCCGCCGCGATCGTGAACACCTTGTACGGGATCGGGGTGAACCCGGCGCTCCCGAGAGTGAGCACCAGGTGCTCGGCGTACATCCCGCCCAGCCTCTCATACTGGTCCATGTACCCGTAGAGCTCCAGGATGGGCTGCCCGAGGACGTGGTAGAGGCTGCTCCCGATCAGGTATCCGACGATTCCGCCGACCACCGAGCCGGCCGTGCAGAGCGCCGCGAAGCGGAACGCCCGGTAGGGGCGGCCCAGCGCCAGCGGGATGAGGAGCACGTCCGGGGGGATCGGAAAGAAGAAGGACTCGGCGGCGGCGATCCCGGTCAGCGCCGCGGGACCGCCCGGCCGGTCCGCCCAGCCGAGGACCCAGTGGTAGAGGCGCCGGAGGGGTCCCGGCCGCGAAGTCGGTTCCGCGGCCAGGGCGCCGTCCCCGTCGCTCACGGCGCGTCTCCCTCCACCAGCGGGACGAAGGAGGCGCGCTCCACCGTCTCGGTATGGATCTCGTCCCCGCCGTCCGCCCGCCGGAGTCGGAGGAGCCGCTGTCCCCTCCCATCCACCACCGGGATGAGCAGCCGACCGCCGGGCGCCAGCTGCGAGACCAGCGCCGGCGGCACCGAGGGGACGGCGGCGCCGACCAGGATGGCGTCGAACGGGGCCGCCTCGGGCCAGCCCAGGCTTCCGTCCCCCACCCGGATCTCCGCCGAGAGCCCGAGCGCCGCCAGCCGCGCCCGCGCCGCCTCCGCCAGGGCGGCGATCCGCTCCACCGAGTGGACACGGGCGCCGAGGGTGGCCAGGAGCGCCGTCTGGAAGCCGGATCCCGTCCCGATCTCGAGGACCCGGTCCCCCTCCCCCACCTCGGCGAGCGCCAGGTGGAGGGCGTGCACGGTCGGGCGCGATATCGTCTGCCCGTGGCCGATCGGCAGCGCGGCGTCGTCGTACGCCCGCCCGTGGAGCGGGGGCGGGACGAACCGGTGCCGCGGCACCGCATCCAGCGCGTGCAGGATCGCCAGGTCCTCCACACCGGCGGCGCGCACCCGCTCCACCATGCGCCGCCGGTCGCGCCGGAAGGCGTCTAGCCCGTCGACAGCGGCCACGACCGCACCTCCTCCATGAGGCGAAAGTTCGTCAGATCCAGGTGGAGGGGGGTGACCGAGATGTAGCCGGCCCGTACCGCCCGGAAGTCGGAGTCCTCGCGCCCGCGCCAGTGGGACTCCCCGCCCCCGATCCAGAAGTACTCCCGTCCCTGGGGATCCCGGCTCTCCGTCAGGGAATCCGAGTAGACCCGGCGTCCGAGCGCCGTGACCTTCACGCCTTTGATCTCCTCGGCCGCTCGGTCGGGGACGTTCACGTTGAAGAACGTCTCGTCCGGAAAGTCCTCCCGCTCCACCAGGCCCCGCAGGAGGACGCGGATCCGCCCCTCGAACGCCTCCAGCCGGTCCGGAGAGGCGCCCACGAACGAGAAGGCCACCGAGGGAATCCCGAGGATGGTGGCCTCCATGGCCGCCGCCACGGTGCCCGAGTACAGGACGTCCTCGCCCATGTTCGGGCCGTGGTTCACCCCCGAGAGCACGAAGTCCGGCCGGTGGGCCAGGATCTGGTTCACCGCCAGCAGGACGCAGTCGGTCGGCGTCCCGTCCACCGTCCAGCTCCCCCGCTCCACCTCGGTGACCCGCAGCGGGCGGTGGAGCGTGAGGGAATGGCTGCTGGCGCTCTGCTGGCGGTCCGGCGCCACGATGGAGACCTCGCCCAGGGACCGCGCCGCCGCGGCCAGCACGGCGAGCCCGCGGGCGTGGATCCCGTCATCGTTGGTGATCAGCAGCCGCAGCGGATGTCCTCCGCCACCGACCCGGTCCACGTCGCTTCGCTGCCGGGCTCCCTTCGCGTCCGTTCCGCTACGCGCCATCGTCGAGCGTCAACAGCTCCACCAGCCCGTCCGCCTCCCGCCGCAGGTCGCGGATCGTCTCGGCGTCCCAGGCCACCCGCGCGGCCCGGCCCAGCTTCCCTTCGCTGCGGAGCTGCTCCAGCTTCTGGCGCGCCCCCTCGATCGTGTACTTCTCCTGGTAGAGCAGGTGGCGGAGGAGCTGGATGAGCTTGATCTCCTTGCGCCGGTAGACGCGGTTCCCGGCCTGGTTCTTGGAAGGGTTCAGGACGGAGAACTGGCTCTCCCAGTAGCGCAGGACGTGCGGCTGGAGGTCCACGATCTCGCACACCTCGCCGATCGAGTAGTACTCCTTGGGGGCGATCCGGTCGTCCACGTCCTCAGCTCCACCGTTCGGGTTTCGGTTCGCGCGCCATCAGCCGGTCGAGCGCCTCGCGGGGCGCCACCCCGTCGTACAGGATCGAGCACACGGCGTCCACGATCGGCATCTCCACGCCGTGCCGCCGGGCCAGGTCGCGGGCGGCGCGCGCCGTCCGCACGCCCTCGACCACCTGCTCCATCTCCCCGAGGACGGCCTCCGGCGCCCGCCCGCGGCCGATCGCGACCCCCACCGTGCGGTTGCGGCTCAGGTCGCCCGTGCAGGTGAGCACCACGTCCCCGATCCCGGCCAGCCCCGCCAGCGTGCTCTCGCGGGCCCCGAGGCGCGTGGCCAGGCGGGTCATCTCCGCCAGCCCCCGCGTGATCAGGGCGGCTCGGGCGTTGCTGCCGAGCGCCAGCCCGTCGCTCATGCCGGCCGCCAGGGCGAGCACGTTCTTGAGCGATCCGCCCAGCTCGGTGCCCACCACGTCGGACTGCGTGTAGATGCGAAAATAACGGTTCTGGAAGAGCTCCTGCACCGCCCGCGACCGTTCGGCGGACAGGGAGGCGGCGACCACGGCCGTGGGGAGCCGGCGGGCCAGCTCGGCCGCGAAGCTCGGGCCGGAGAGCACGACCACCTCCTCGGCAGCCCACGGCCCCAGCGCCTCGCCGATCACCTCGCTCATCCGGAGGCCCGTCTCGATCTCGATTCCCTTGGAGGCGCTGATGAGGAGGGGGCGGTCCAGGTGCTCCCGAGCCGCCTCCAGCACCGACCGGACCACGTGGGAGGGGCTCACGGAAAGCACGACCTCCACCTCCTCGAGGACCTCGGCGAGCGTGCCGCTCGCCCGCAGGCCGGGGTCCAGGTCGACACCGGGAAGGTACCCATCGTTCCGGGCCGTTTCACCGATCTCCCGCGCCACCGCAGGGTCGTGCGCCCACAGCGCCACCCGGTGGCCGTTTCGCGCCAGCGTGTCCCCGAGGGCGGTCCCCCAGGCACCGGCCCCGAGGACCGCGACCCGCCGGGCGGTCACCGTCCTTTCGCCTCGCGCTCGGCGCGCTCGGCCGGCGACCCCAGCCGGAGCTCCTCGCGCCGCAGGAGCCGCCGGATGTTCGCCCGGTGCGTCCACCAGACGAGCGCCGCCAACCCCGCGGCGAAGGCCACCGTCTCCGGGGCCGCCTCGGACAGGTGCGCGACGATCGGCACGGCCAACGCCGCCAGGAGCGAGGCGACCGAAGCGATCCGACCCACGAGGACGACCCCGATCCACACCAGGATGCCGACGAGGGCCGCGAGCGGCGCCAGGCCGAGGAGCACGCCGGCGCTGGTCGCCACCCCCTTGCCGCCCCGGAAACCGGTGAACGGGGACCAGACGTGCCCCGCCACCGCCGCCAGCCCGTAGGCGAGCGGCCAGCGGGGATCGGCCGCCGCGTCCCAGGGAGGAAAGAACCAGACGGGACCGAACCCCTTCGCCACGTCCAGCAGGATGACCGCGAGCGCGGCCCACGCGCCGAGCACCCGGTACGCGTTCGTCCCGCCCAGGTTGCCGCTGCCCTGCCGCCGCAGGTCCACACCGTGGGCCCGTCCGACTAAAAAACTGCTCGGGAACGCGCCGATCAGATACGCGCCGAGGAGCAGGATCCAGGGGCTCACCGCCGCTCCTCCCGCTTCCGGAGCCGGATCCGCAGCGGCGTGCCGAGGAAGTCCCACGCCTCGCGGAAGCCGGCCTCCAGGTAGCGCACGTAGTGGCGCGCCAGCTCGCGGGGGCGGTTGGACCAGATCACGAACAGAGGCGGGGCCGTGGAAACCTGGCTCGCGTACAGGAGGCGCACGTCGCCCCGCGACCCCTGGGGCGGCTGCCGTCGCCCCACCAGCTCCCGGAGCACCCGGTTCACTTCGGCGGTGGGGATGCGCCGCTCCCGTCGCGCCTGCACCTCCATGGCGAGCTCGAGGGCCCGGCGCACGCGCTGACCCGTCTTCGCCGAGGCGGTGAGGAGCGGCACCCAGCGCAGGTACGACGCCCGCTCCCGCAGCGCCCGTTCGAAGCGGGCGACCACCTCCGGCCCGCGGTCCGGCACCAGGTCCCACTTGTTGGCCACGAAGACGAGACCGCACCCCCCGTCCCACGCCGACTGCCCGATCCGGAAGTCCTGGTTCGTCGCCCCCTCGGAGGCGTCCGCCAGCAGCAGGCACACGTCGGCGCGGCGGATCGCCGCCGTGGCGCGGACCCGGCTGTAGAACTCGACCTGGTCGTCGACCCGGGAGCGTCGGCGGAGCCCGGCCGTGTCGATGAGGCAGACGCGCGCGCCCTCGAACTCGAGGAAGGTGTCGATCGCATCGCGCGTGGTGCCCGCCTCCTCGTGCACGATCACCCGCTCCTCGCCCAGGAGGCGGTTCACGAAGCTCGACTTGCCGACGTTCGGCTTGCCGATCACCGCCAGCCGCAACGCCACGTCGGCCCGCGCCGCCTCCGCCCCGGGCGCCGGAAGCACGGACACGAGCCGGTCCAGCACGTCGCCGCTCCCCTTCCCGCTCAGGGCGGACACCGGCAGCGGGTCCCCGAGCCCGAGCTCGTAGAACTCCAGGTGTCCGGTGGCCCCGGCCAGCTCGTCCAGCTTGTTCACCACCAGCACGGCCGGGCGGCCGGAGCGCCGGAGCAGCTCCGCCACGTGCCGGTCCACCGGGTGCACCCCGCGTCGGCCGTCGGTGACGAAGAGGATCGCATCCGCGTGGCCGATGGCGGCCTCGACCTGGCGCCGGACCTCGGCGTCCACCGCCACCTCCGGCGCCTCCACCACCCCGCCGGTGTCGGCGAGGAGGAAGGGACGGCCGGCCCACTCGGCCTCCGCGAACTGCCGGTCGCGGGTGACCCCGGGACGCTCGGCCACGATCGCCAGGCGTCGCCCGAGGATCCGGTTGAAGAGGGTGGACTTGCCGACGTTCGGACGGCCGACGATCGCCACGGTGGGGAGCGAGGCGCCCGCCGCCACCGGGGGCGTCAGGCCCGCATCAGCGCGTCGACCACGTTGTCCGATGGACATATCTCGATTCCGGGGACGGCGGCACGGAGCTCTTCCAGCGACAGGTCGTCCAGGAAGCGCTCCCGCTCGTTCAGGGCGCTCCGGCTGAACAGCGCCACGTCGTGCGTCTCGGCGCGCGGGCGGATCGCCTCCAGGTGGTCGCGACCCGACAGGAGACCGGCCGTGGTCACCATCGGACCGTACAGGCCGTTCGGCCGCACGGCCGTGTCGATCCGCGCGCCGCACGCCTCGGCGATCTCCCGACCGAGCGCCCGCAGGTGGGGGCCCATGGACGTGCCCGTGACCAGGAGGATGCGGTGCCCGTCCCACCGGGGCAACGTGCCCAGCCCCCGCCGCACCTCGTCGCGGAGCCGGGAGATCGCCCCGACCCCGTTGGCGGCCAGGTCGGGCTCGTCGAAGTAGTCCGAGCCGGGGAGCGGGTGGTCGGCCTGGAGGAAGAGCTCGTCGGCCGCGTAGCACCAGCCGTGGCCGCGCGCGCGCCGGGCGCGGGCGCGGGCCGTCTCCACCTGCGCCAGGGCCCGGCGGCACTCCTCCGGCTCCAGCGGGCGGATCCCCCGGTCGGCGTTGTGAGCGGTGAGGCCGACCGGCACGACCGAGAGCGACAGGACGTCCTCGCCGCGCGCCCACAGGTCCTCGATCGTGCGGTCGAGGACCGGCCCGTCGTTGAGCTCCGGGCACAGCACGACCTGGGCGTGGAACCGGATCCCCCCGGCCTGCAGACGGTCCAGATGGCGGCCGATCTCGGCGGAGCGGGGGTTCTTGAGCATAGCGAGCCGCACGTCGGGCTCGGTCGCGTGCACGCTCACGTACAGGGGGGAGAGCCGCTGCTCGACGATCCGCTCCCAGTCCTCCTCCCGGAGGTTCGTGAGCGTCACGTAGTGCCCGTACAGGAAGGAGAGCCGGTAGTCGTCGTCCTTGATGTAGAGCGAGGCGCGGAGCTTGTCCCGCTTGGGGTTCCCTTTCACGAAGCAGAAGGCACAGGCGTTCGTGCAGCGGCGGATCTTGTCGGGCTCCGGGACCAGGCCGAGGCTCTCTCCGGCCGGCTTCTCGATGTCGTAGACGACCCGGTCGCCGCCCGGCCCCTCGGCCTCCAGCTCGAGACGCTCCTCGGCCTCGAGAAAGAGAAGGTCGACCGCGTCGCGGACCTCGGCGCCGTTTATGCGAAGCAGCGCCGTCCCCGGGCGGAGCCCGAGCGCCTCGCCGATCGACGCCTTCCGGACCTCGGCCAGCCGGATCACCTCATCCCCTCCGGCCGGGGCCGGGCGCGTACCCCCACCAGCGTCCGGACCTCAGGCGCGGGCCCGGTCGTCGGCCGGGCCTCCGAACGCGCGGACGGCGCTCTCCCACTGCCGCGCGGGGACGAGGACGCGCACGATCGCCAGGCCGCCCAGCCCGACCACGTTCGCGTGGTCCTTTTGAGACAGGAGCTGCGCGTCCAGGCCGTGCGCTCGCAGGGTGCCGGCGAGCATCTCGGCCCGGGCCTCGTCGGTCGCCCGCGCCACCTCGGCCCAGCCCTGGACGATGCGCACCGACTCGTGCTCCGTGCACAGCGCGGCGTGTCGGCCGCCGCGGCGGCAGCTCGCGCAGAGCCGGCGCCCGCAGATGGCGCAGGCCCACACGGCGAGGGCGAGCGGATGCCCCGCGCACCGCTCGGCACGCGCGAGCGCCCCGCACCACCCGCAGCGGTCCGTCTCGGCGTCCCAACGGCGGGCGCAGCGCGGGCACGCGGCGCCCGTCCGCCCGGCGGAGCCGCTCAGGCGCCCCCGCCCGTCCCGTACCGGAATCCGGCGATCGGCCGCTCGGACTGCACCTCGACGCGGACCGTGGTGCTCTGGCCGGCCGGCGGCGCCTGCACGCTCACCTCCTCGGTCCGCACCACCTCGCCGTCCGGCCCCACGAACTCGAAGGGGAGCGTCAGCGATTCGCCGCCACCCGCGTCCCGGGAGGCGAGCGTCCCCTGGACGATCCACCGGTCCTCGCCGGCCTGCGCCATCTGGATCGCCTGGAACACGTAAGGGGTCTCCTCACCTCGCTGGAGCGCCTGCATCGCCTGCTGCCCCTGCCCCATCCGGCTGAGCACGTGCGCCTTCAGCTGGTGGCTGGCTTGGTCGTAGGGGTACCAGTCGACGAGCGTGTCGGCCAGGGCGGCGACCTCGCCCGGCCGATCGGCCTGGATCGAGGCGCTCACCATGTTCTCCATCAGGTCCTTGGCGTACGGGTTCGCCTCACGGCCGCTCCGGAAGGCCTCAAGTGCCCGTTCGTAGTCCTCCGAATCGAAGAAGCCGATGCCGATCTGGTTCCACTGTCCGGCGTCCAGGTTCTCGCGACCCATCACGTCGTCCAGGATCGGGGTCGCCTCGTCCCCGCGCCCCGCCTCCTGCAGCGCCATGGCGTAGCGGATCCGGACCGCCGTGTCGTCCGGATAGCGCTCGAGGTACTCCTCGTACACCCCGATCGCCTCGTCCGGGCGGTCCTCGGCGCGCAGCACCTCGGTCAGGTTCTCGATCGCGCTGCGGACCTGCTCGGCGTCCCCGTCGGAGCGGACGGCCTCGCGCCACAGCTCGACCGCGCGGTCCGTGTCCCCCCGCTGCCTGTGAAGGAGCGCGGCGTTGTTGTAGGAGCGCGGATCCTCGTGGATCGTGTTCGCTTCCTCGAAGCTGGCGAGCGCGGCCTCCTCGTCCCCGGCCTGATAGGCGCGGATGCCGTCGTTGTACGCTTCCGCCCAGGCGTTGTAGCGGGTGTTGCGCGCCGCCTCGTCGCACTCGGGGGCCAGCTGCTCGAACCGGTCGAGGAGCCCATCCGCCTCCTGGTACTCGCCGAGTCCGATGTGGGCCTGCGCGGCCAGGATCAGCGTCGCCGGGTCGTCGGTTCCCTGCTCCAGCGGGCTCTGGAGCGCCTCCAAGGCCCGACGATAGTCGGCCGTGGCGTTCTCCTCGGTGCCCTCCCGCTCGCGGGCGGCCTCGAGGGCTTCGGCGGCCGCGCTCACGGGATCGCTCGGCTCCAGCACGCACTCCTCCGCCTGCGCGTCCTCCGCCGCCTCCTGGCCCTCCTGGGCGCCCAACTCGGCCGCGCCGAGAGCGAGGCCGAACGCCGCGGCGGACGGCAGAACCCGCGTCGTCAGCCACCTGGTCGCTGCAATCATCGGCTGTCGCTTCCTTTCCCTGGTGATGCGGTCTCCGACTCCCCTCCCGTCCCCGGGACACGGCCTCACTGCACGTCGGGCCACGCCTCTCGCAACATGCGCCGGACCTCCGCGACATCCAGGCCTTCGGCCCGGGCCGCCGCGGCCACGTCCTCATACTCGGGCTTGGAGGCCCGGGTCCGGCCATCGGGCCCCACCGCGCCATGCGGGCGCTTCAGCCGGATGTCGTGTCCTCTCCACGATCTCCGCTCCACAGACCGTGCCAGCGTGCGACGCGTCACCGTCCAGCGGCGCACACCGAGGGTGGTCGAGTGGCGAAATAGGGCCTCCTCGACCGCCTCCAGCGCCTCCGGCGACGCCAGGGCCTCCAGGCGCCACCCCGGTCGCCCCTTCTTCATCTGGACCGGCTGGACCACCGCGTCCAGGGCGCCCGCCTCCAGGCAGGCCTCGATCACGGCCGGCACGTACTCGGGCGTCAGGTCGTCCACATCCGCCTGCAGGACCAGCACGGCCGACGCACCCTCGCGCGGCCCCGCCAGGAGCCACACGCGGAGGCAGTTCGGATGGTCCTCCGGGTCGCGCGTGCCCGCTCCGTAGCCGACCCGGAGGACGGTCGCGTCGCCGGCCGGCGGATCGGCGTCGGACAGCTCCGCCAGCAGGGCCGCACCGGTCGGGGTCGTGCACTCGTAGTCGTAGGCGGTCGGGCGGACGGCGCGCCCCTCCAGCAGGTAGGCGGTAGCGGGCGCCGGGACCGGGTACGTGCCGTGAGCGATCCGGACGGAGCCCCCGCCCAGGGCGACCGGGAGGGCGGACGCCCCCTCGATCCCGAGGCGGACGAACCCGTCGGCGGCCCCGCAGATGTCGAGGATCGCGTCCACGGCGCCGACCTCGTGGAAGTGCACCTCGTCGGCCGGGACGCCGTGCACCCGCCCCTCGGCGGCCGCCAGACGGCCGAACGCGGCGAGGGCCAGCGCCTTGGTCCGGTCGCCGAGCGCGCTCTCCTCGATCTGGCGACGGATCGAGGACCAGTGCCGCCCGTGGCCGCCGCCCTTCCCCTCGGCGCCCGGGCGGAGCCGCACGTAGGAGGCCGAAAGGCCCGCGCGGCGTACCCGCTCGACCTGGATCGTGACGTCCAGCTCCAGCCGGTGCGCCAGCTCGGCCAACCAGTCGCGGTCCAGGCCGAGGTCCATCCAGCACCCGAGGACCATGTCGCCGCTGATGCCGCTGAACGGGTCGAAGATCGCCCGCACGCCGCCTCCGTTCGCCGCTTCCGACTCCATGGCGCCTGCCCCCCTCAGTAGACGAGCGCGCCGGCCGTGTTGAACAACACGACCGTCTCCCTCTCGCGGAGCGCGCCGGCGGCCCGCAGACGGCGGGCCGCGGCCAGGGTCGCGCCGCCCTCGATCGAGGCGTCCAGCCCCTCCCGGGCGCCGAGCTCGGCCGCGGCGGCGCGCATCGCCTCGTCCGTCACCGCGATCGCGCCGCCCCCGGACGCCCGGAGGGCGCGCAGGATGAGGAAGTCGCCGAGGGCGCCCGGCACCCGGAGCCCCCATGCCTCCGTCCGGGGCGCCTCCCAGCGCTCGGCCGCCGCCTCCCCCGCCTCCCAGGCCCGCACGATCGGCGCGCATCCCTCGGCCTGCACGGCGTACAGGCGGGTGTCCGGCTCGAGCCCCTCGAGCTCCGCCAGCTCTTGCAGGGCCTTCCGGCTCGCGATCAGCCCGGTGCCGCCCCCCGTCGGGTAGACGATGGCGTCGGGCGCGCGGCCGCCCAGCGCCTCCACGATCTCGAACATCATGGTCTTCTTCCCCTCGAGCCGGTAGGGCTCGCGCAGGGTGGAGACGTCGACCGCGCCGGTGGCCTCGGCCTCCGCGCGGGCCCGCCGGCCACAGGCGTCGATGAGACCGTCCACCCGGACGAGCTCCGCGCCGAAGTGGCGGCAGCGGCGCTCCACGCCCGGCGGCACGTCGGCCGGCACGAAGACGCGGGCCGGCAGCCCCGCCCGGGCGGCGTAGGCGGCCAGGGAGGCGCCGGCGTTCCCGGCGCTCGGGATCACCAGCGCCTCCGCCCCATCGAGCGCCGCCCGCGTCACCGCCGCCGCGAGCCCCCGGTCCTTGAAGCTGCCGGTCGGGTTCCGGCTCTCGTCCTTGGCGAGGAGCCGCAGGCCGAGCGCCTCGCCCAGGCGCTCGAGCGGCAGGAGCGGGGTGTCGCCCTCGCCCAGCGTGACCGGGCGCTCGCCGTCCCGGAGCGGCAGACGCCCGGCGAAGCGCCACATGCCGGGGAGGGACGCCGGCGGCCCCTTCCCCGCCCCGTCCGCGTAGCGAGCCAGCAGGGGGCCCCCGCACGCCTCGCAGGTGCCGGCCAGCGGCCGCGCCGGACCCTCCCGGCCGCAGGCCGCGCAGGCGAGGCGCCACTCAGCCATCCGCCGGCTCCTTCGGCGCCTCCGCGGAGGTCCCGTCCTCGGCGCCGAGGAGGGCCCGCGCCCGGTCTCCGGCGGCGACCAGGCGCTCCAGGGTGCGCGCCCTCCCGAGCACGTAGGCGACCCGCGGCAGCTCCGGGCCCCGCAGGCGGCCGGTGAGGGCCACCCGGACCGGCCGGAAGAAGCGACCCCCCGACAGCCCCGCCTTCTCCGCCGCCTCGCGCAACGCCTCGTGGAGCGCGGAAGGCTCCCAGGCGTCCAGGTTCGAGAGCGCCCGCCGAGCGGCGGCGAGGGCCCGCCCCGCCTCCTCGGCGCCGAGGACCTCCGCCGCCGGGCCCGCGTCCGGCTCCGGGGTCTGGAACAGCCGCTCCGCCTCCTCGGCCGCCTCGGTGAACAGGTGGATCCGCTCCCGCTCCACCTCGGCGAGCGCCGTCAGGTCGCGCGCGCTCAGCCCCCATCGCCCGGGATCCAGGAACCCCCGGAGCCGCTGGGCCAGGTCCTCCGGCGGCTCGCGGCGGATGTGACGGCCCGAGAGCCAGCGCATCTTCTCCGGGTCGGCCACCGGCTCCGAGGTGCCGAGCCGGTCGAGGTCGATGCGGCGCACCAGCTCCTCGGGCGTCAGGACCTCCTCCCCGCCCTCGGCGGACCAGGAGAGGAGCGAGACGTAATTCACGACCGCGTGGGGGTGGTAGCCTCGTTCGCGGTACCCCGCCAGGCCCTCGGCCCCGGCCCGCTTCGAGAGCTTCCCGCCGCCGGGGGCGAGCACGGTGGGCACGTGGACGAACTCCGGGCACGGCGCGCCCAGCGCGCGGTAGAGAAGGACCTGCTTCGGCGTGTTCGAGAGGTGGCCCGCTCCCCGGATCACGTGCGTGATCCGCATCGCGAGGTCGTCCACCGTGACCGCGAAGTTGTAGGTCGGGCGCCCGTCGGAGCGGAGGAGGACGAAATCGCCGAAATCGGCGCCGTCGATCGCGATCTCCCCCTTCACCCGGTCGCGGAAGAGCACCGGGCCGGGATCCACCCGGAAGCGGATCGCCGGGCGCCGGCCCTCGGCCCGGAAGGCGGCCTCCTCGGCGGGCGAGAGCGCCCGGCAACGCCCGTCGCA
The DNA here is from genome assembly GCA_964613475.1 of uncultured Gemmatimonadota bacterium. Classification (GTDB taxonomy): domain Bacteria; phylum Gemmatimonadota; class Gemmatimonadetes; order Palauibacterales; family Palauibacteraceae; genus CAZTGV01. Next base: position 18,308 of record CAZTGV010000002.1, on the reverse strand, counting down.
GCCGACGCCGGGCTCCTCGGGGAGGCACCAGCAGCGGTAGGCGAGCCCGGTCTCAAGCAGGGCGCGCGCCCGCTCGCGGTACAGCGCGCCCCGCTCGCTCTGGCGGTACGGCCCGAACGGGCCGCCGCGCTCGGGATCCTCGTCCCGGTCCAGCCCCAGCCAGTCGAGCCCCTCCAGGATGGCCCGCTCGGCCGTCGCCACCCGGCGCTTCACGTCCGTGTCCTCGAAGCGGAGCACGAAGGCGCCGCCGTGTCGCCGGGCGAAGGCCCAGTTGAGCACGGCGATCCGGACGTTCCCCAGGTGGAGGTCGCCGGTCGGGCTGGGCGCGAAGCGGGTGCGGACGGGCCCCCCCCCTGCCCGGCCGAGACCGGCCTCGCTCACCCCTCCTCCGCGGAGCCGACCGCCACATCCGCCCGGAGGGCCTGGCGGATCCGCCGCGCGGTCGTCGGCCCGATGCCCGGCACGGCCTGCAGCGCCTCGGCGCTGGCGGCGCGCACCGCCCGCAAGCTGCCGAAGCGCCGCAGTAGCTCCTGCTCGCGCCGCGGCCCGACCCCTGGCACGTCGGCCAGACGGGAGCGGAGCGTGCGGCGGCGGCGCAGCGCCTGGTTGTACCGCAGGGCGAACCGGTGGGCCTCGTCCCGCGCCCGCTGCAGCCAGTGGAGCGCCGGGTCCGTGCGCGCCAGCCGCACGGGCTCCGCGCGTCCCGGGAGCCACAGCTCCTCCTCCCGCTTGGCGAGCGCGACCACGGGAATGTCGGAGGCGCCCGCCGCCTCGAGGCCTTGGCGGGCGGCCGAGAGCTGCCCCCGGCCGCCGTCCACCACCACCAGGTCGGGGAGCGGGCCACCCTCCCCCACCCGACGCTGGAACCAGCGGCCGACGATCTCCTGCATGGCCGCGTAATCGTCCGGTCGCCCCATCTCCGCCGCCCGGAGGCGGAAGCGGCGGTACTCCTCCTTCCGCGGCCGGCCGTCCTCGAGCCACACCGCGCTTCCCACCGAGCTAGTCCCGCCGAGCGTGGAGGCGTCGAAGCAGAGGAGGCTCCGGGGCGGCGTCTCCAGCCCGAGCGCCTCCGCCAGCCGTCGGGCCGGCGGAGGCGGGCCCTGGGGCGCCGGCTCCCGCGATGGCGCCCCCGAAGGCCCGCCCGCCCCGCCGGCCGGCGCATCCCCGGCCGCATCGGCCCCGCTCGCGGCCGGTCGCGCGCTGGCGGCGGCCTCTCCCTCGCCCGCCTTCGCGCCGGCCGTCCGGAGCAGCTCCAGCCGCAGCACGTGCCCGGCGTTCTCCTCCGCCAGCTCCATGAGGCGGCGCGCCGCCCCGCGGGCCGGGACCCGGAGGCGGAACCGGCCCCCCCGCCAGGCGGACAGGTACTCCTCGATGAGCGCCCGGTCCGGAAAGTCCGCCGGCACCAGCACCTCCGGCGGCGGGTCCTCCGCCCGCAGGTAGAACGCCTTCACGAACGCCTCGGCGAGCGCCCCGGTGGCCTCGCGCTCGGCGTTCGTCAGGTAGTGCACCTCCCGGCCCAGCAGCCGCCCGGAGCGGATCTTGAGCACGGTGCCGCACGCCAGCCCGTCGTCCACCGCGATCCCGACCACGTCGCGGTCGCCGCCCCGGTAGTCCACCGCCGCCTGCCGCCGCTCGATCGCGTCCAGCCCCCGCAGGACGTCCCGCAGGTCGGCCGCCCGCTCGAAGTCCAGCCGGTCGGCCGCCCGCCGCATCCGGCGCTCGACGTCGGCCCGCACCTCGTCGGTACGGCCGGAGAGCACGGCCAGCACCTGGTCGATCATCGCCGCGTACTCCTCGCGGCTCTGGTGGCCGGCGCACGGGGCGCGGCAGCGCCCGATGTGCCAGTCGAGGCACGGGCGCTCGGGCATCTCACGCGGCATGTCGTAGTGACAGCTCCGCACCGGGTAGATCCGCTTGATCGTGCGCAACGCGCGGCGCATCGCCCCGACGTCCGTGAACGGCCCGAAGTAGCGGGCGCCGTCCTCGCGCAGCTGGCGGGTGACCAGCACCCGCGGGAAGGGCTCCTGGACGGTGACCTTCACGTACGGGTAGCTCTTGTCGTCGCGGAGCTGGACGTTAAAGCGAGGCCGGTGCTCGCGGATCAGGTTCCACTCGAGCAAGAGCGCCTCCGCCTCCGACTCGAGCACGAAGGTCTCGACGTCGCGGATGCGACGGGCGAGCTCGGCCAGCTTCGGGGAGCGCGAGGGGTCCCGGCGCAGGTAGCTGCGGACGCGCGCTCGCAGCGACTTCGCCTTGCCGACGTACAGCACCTCCCCCTCGGCGCCCTGGAGCAGGTAGACGCCGGGCCGGGCCGGGAGCGTGCGCGCCCGTTCCCTCAGCAGGGCCTGTCGGTTCGCGTCCGAGGTCATGTCCGGTCTTCGTGCGGAGAGGTCGGGTCGGGAGGGCGACGGGCGATCGCCAGATATGCTACCCCTCCCGCCGCCAGCGTTCCCAGGAGGACGAGGGCGGCCGACAGCGTCCCCTGCCCCAGCCGGGGAGCCAGCGCGGCCCGGGCTCCCCACGCCGCCAGGGCGGCGGCGCCGGTCGCGGCGCCCAGCCGCAGCGTGGCGCGGAGCGCCGGACGTCCGAAGAGCCGGCCGATCCGGTCCCCGAGCCGGTCCCACAGAAGCCCGAGGTTCAGCCAGGAGCCGAGCGCCCCCCCGGCCGCCAGCCCGCCGGCCGCGGCCGCCCCGAAGCCGAGCCCCTCCAGCCACAGCATCAGGCCGGCGCCTGTGGCGACCGCGACCCCCACCGAGACGGCCGCCAGCCGCATCGGGGTCGCCGTGTCCTGCAGGGCGTGGAAGCCCCCGGCGAACAGCTTGATCGAGCTGGCCGGCACGAGACCGAGCGCGTAGGCGGCCAGGATCCAGCTCACCAGGACGGCGCTGTCGGGACCGAACCGACCGCGCTGGAAGAGCACCTCCACGATCAGGTCGCCGAACAGGAGCAGCACGACGGCCGAGGGGAGGACGAAGTAGAGGATCCGGAACCAGCCGGCCACCAGGTGCCGTCGCATCGCCTCGGGGGCGGTGTCGCGGGACATCTCCGGCAGCGCGGCCGTGGCCACGGAGGCGCCGAACAGGCTGAGCGGCAGGTAGGCGAGACGCTGCGCGTAGTAGAGCCCGGCGATCGCCCCGGTCGGCAGCGTGCTCGCCAGCACCACGTCGATGAAGCTCGACAGCTGGAAGATCCCCTGACTCCCGGCCACCGGGGCCATGTTCCGGGCCACCCGCCGCACCGGCTCCCACGCCCATTCGAGCGCGGGCCGGAGCCCGCCGGCCAGGCGGCGGGCCGTCGGCAGTTGCACGGCGAACTGGAGCACCCCGCCCGCCAGGGTGGACCAGGCCAGCACGTAGACGAGCGGCACCCAGCCGAGCCGGGCGCCGAGCAGGAGGCCGGCGATCTGGGCGAGGTTCCACAGCACCGGGGCGGCGAACGGGAGGAAGAAGCGGCGGTGGCTGTTCAGGACCCCGAGGCACCAGGCGGCCAGGATCATCACCCCGGCCATCGGAAACAGGATGCGGACGAGGTCGGTGGTGAGAGCGGTCCCCTCCGCGTCGAAGCCGGGCGCCACCAGGCGGGTGAGCAGCGGGGCGGCCAGGATCCCGAGCGCCGCGAGCAGCCCCGCCAGCAGGAGCATCAGGCCGAGGACGGAACGGGCGAGCCGCGAAGGCGCCCCGTCGTCGACCCCATCCGCCCGTTCGCGCGCCGGGTCCCCGGTCCGGCCGCCGGCCGCCGCCCGGCGGCCGAGGAGCGCGCTGTACACTGGCACGAACGCGGCCGACAGCGTGCCCTCGCCGAGGAGGTTCCGCAGGACGTTCGGGATCCGGAGGGCCGCGGTGTACGCGTCCACGGCCAGCCCGGTGCCGAAGAAGAAGGCGATCGTGACGTCGCGCAGGAAGCCGGTGATCCGGCTCAGGAGGATACCGGCCCCCACCGCCGCGGCGGAGCGGGAGGTGGAGCCGGCGGCGGCGCGCCGGTCGGGGGGGGCGGCCGCCCCGGGACGGCTCAACGGCCGATCAGCGGCCCGCCCCGAGTCGCGGCGGGTCCTCGTCCCCTCCGAGCTCGGGCGGCCCCTCGGGGCCCTCGACCAGGGAGCGCAGGAAGCGGGACTCCTCGCGCAGGCTCTCCACCTCTTCGCTCAGGTAGCGGAGCTCCGCCTCCATCGTCTCGAGGCGCGCCGTCAGCTCCTCGTCCTCGGCCCGGCCGGAGGAGATGCGCTCGGCCAGCGCCTGTCCCACCTGCGAGTCGATGACGATCGCCACCAGGGGGATCAGGAGCACCAGGATCAGGACGATGGCCCACACCATCCGCTGCGCGTCCCCGGCCGATCCGCGGTGCGCTCCGGCCGTACGTGGAGAGAGGTCGCCGAACCGGGCTGAACCTACCGGCGGTGCGGAGCCCCAGCAACGCGCCCGGCCAGGGTTTCGGCGGTGCGAGCCTGGATCGTGTCCAGGAGCCCGGGGCCGTACCGGACCAGGTAGTAGAAGGGGCTCGTGACGCGCTCCTGCGGGCGTCCGTCCGGAAACAGATGGACGGCCGCCTTGCGGATCTGTGCGAGCAGCACGTCCTGCCGCTCGCGCACGCGCGCGTCGACCTGCGCCTCGAGCTCCGCCACCGCGCGGAACGCCTGACTGCGCGTCTTCCCCACCGCCGATCGGATGCCGGGGAGCTCGTCGGCCACCCGCGCCTCGACGCGCTCCAGCGCCCGGCCGAGCGCGGCCTTGAGCTCGCCGAGCGCCTCCTCCACGGCGGGTGGCCGGGCGCCGCGGGTCACCTCCCGGGCCAAGGCGGCGCCGCCGTCCGCCAGGGCCTCGACGTCGGCCTCCACCTTCTCCAGCACCTTCGCGACCTTGCCCTCGAGCAGCGTCCATCCGGCCCGTGCCCGGACGGGAGGCGGCGGCCGGCCGCCGGCCCGGAACAGGGGGCCGAGCTGGGCCCAGTAGGCGATCTCGCCCGGGCCGAGCACGGTGGCGGCGACCGGCAGGAGAGCGGATTCGACCACCGGACGGAGGGCCACGTTCGGCCCGAACGCCCCGGGTGCGTCCTCGAGCCGCTCGAAGACCGCGTGCCGCGGCAGGCGCTCGCCCTCTCGGCCGACCGTGAAGCCCCCGTCCCGCTCGTAGAGCCGCTCGCGGGCGCGGCCCGTGTCGAGGAAGACGGGGGTGGCTTCCTCGAGGAGCGGGATGCTGGGCTCGTAGCCGGCGTCGCGAAGCCCTTCCGCCCCCTCGCGCAGCGCCGCGCGCACCGCATTGCCCCGCTCGAGCGCCCACCGCACGACGGGCGCCGCGGCCCGCTTGAGGGCGGGCGCGGCCGCGTCCAGCCACACGAAGGCGCGGCCGGGCAGCGCCCGGGTCAGCGTGCCCGCGAACGCGTCGGCGAGCCGCGTCCCCGGCCGCCACGCCTCCTCGAGGAGGCCGAGAATACGGTCCGCGAACTCCGTCTCCGGCAGCCAGTCGAGGAACTCCCGGAGGCGTTCCTCCACCGAGCCGGGAAGGGGCGCCGGACCCGCCGGCCGGTCCGCCCAGCCCTCCGGGGCCTCCAGCCGCACCCGCCGCAGCCGGTTCTTCGTGTCCAGGAGGCGGACCGTGCCGACCTCGTCCCAGTCGTGGTCGTCCGAGGCGATCCAGAACGATGCGAGGTGCGGGCGTCCGGTCGCCTCCTCGAGCTGCCGCGCGCGCTCGATCGCCGTCAACGCCTTGTAGAGCACCAGGCAGGGCCCCAGGAAGAGGAGCGGCTGCTGGCCGGTGGTGACGAGCGCGCCCTCCCCGGCCAGGATGCGGCGCAACTTCTCCCCGGCGGCGGGCTCCGAGACGCCGAACGCCTCCGGCTCCAGGCCCACGCGAGGCGCGGACCCGCCGTCGCTCCCATCGGACCCGGGCCGGTCGGCGGGCCCGCGACCCGCCCCGGAGCCGGAAGACGCGCCGCCCGACGCCGCCTCCGTCCGGCCGTCGGCCGACGGCCCGTCCGGGGGGAGGAGCGCGCGGGCGCGTGGCTCCCCCGCGATCCAATCACCGGCCAGCGTGCCCGGTTCGGCCAGGCGACTGGGCAGGATCCGCGGCAGCTCGCTCACCGTACCCGCCCTACCAGGATGAGCCGCGCGGAGGATCGGCTGTGGCCGCGGCCATCGTACCCGCCGAAGCGGGCCGAGACGCGCAGGTCCTCCCCCTCGAGCAGCCGCTCGAGCTCCGCCGGCTCGTACAGGCGCACCCGCTCGTAGTGCACCTCGGGCGCGCCTCCCTCCGAGGAGTGGATCTCGATCCGCTTCATCACCCGTCCCTCCTCGATCCAGCGGGTCTGTCGCACGTGGCGGCCCTCCACGTTCCGCTCATCGCTCGGCACCAGTGTCTCCCGCACCCGCGGCGCGTTCAGGTAGTCGAGCAGGAAGGACCCGCCCGCCCGGGCCACCCGCGCGATCTCGCGGGCGACCCGCCGGTCCTCGTCCGCCGACTCGAAGTAGCCGAAGGAGGTGAAGAAGCTGGTCACCCCTCCGAACGCGTCCGCCGCGAAGGGAAGCCGCCGCATGTCCGCCCGCACCAGCGGAACGTCGGCCGGGGCGTTCTCCCGCGCCTCCTCGAGCAGGGCGCGCGAGAGGTCGGCCCCGACCGTCGGGTGCCCGGTCGCCCGCAGCGGACCCAGGTGGCGGCCGGCCCCGCAGGCAAGGTCCAGCACCCGGGTCCCCTCCGGGGGCGCCGCCGCATCGAGGAAGAGCCGCACTCCGGCCTCCGCCTCCGCCCGGTCGCGGTGCGGGTACAGGGCCAGGTAGGCCGGCCCGAACCACTCCCGATACCAGCCGGCCGGCCCGCTCATTCGCCCTTGTGGTACGGCTCGCCGCGCAGGATCGTCCCGGCGCGGTAGATCTGCTCGGCCAGCACGAGCCGGGCGAGCCGATGCGGAAGCGTCATGGCCGACAGGGAGAGGCGGTGGGCCGCTCCCTCCAGCACCTCCTCGGCCAGGCCGTGCGCGCCGCCGAGCAGGAAGGCCACGCCCGGGCGGCCGTAGGTGCCGAGCGCCCCGAGGTAGCGCGCCAGGCCGCGGCTGCTCATCGGCCGGCCGCGCCGGGTGAGCGCGACGCGCTCCAGCGCCTCCGGCACCGCCCGCCGGAGGGCCTCGGCCTCCACGGCGCGCGCCCGCTCCGCCTCCTCGTCCGGCAGGGCGGCCGCCGAGACCTCCACCGACCGCAGCCGGAAGTAGCGGCCGGCCCGCTCCTCGTACTCGTGGACCGCCTCTCCGATCGGCCCGCCGCGCGCGGAGCCGACGGCGGCGATCAGGACGTCCACGCGACCGCCCGCTCCGGCCGTCCCCCCCTGGCCGGGGCCCGTCCCTCCGCGGCCGCCGCCACCCGCGCGCGCAGCGGCTCCTCCCCGGCTTCCCAGCGCAGCCGCTCCTCGAGGAACCACAAGGGCACCCCCTCGGGCAGCCGCTCCCGGAGCCCCGCCACGTCCTTTTCCGTGCACACCAGGCCGCGCGACCCCGCCCGCCGCGCGAGGCCGTCGAGAAGCGCCTCGTCCGGGGCGGCGTGGTCCGGTAGCGCGACCCGCGCGTCGAGCTGCAGGCGCCGGGCGTCGAGCTGCGCGAAGAAGAGGCGCGGCTTCATGATCCCGGTGAGCGCGAGCGCCGGGTGGGGCGGCGCCCCCGTCTCCGCGACGGCCTCCGCCGCCGCGTTCGCCGGCGCCAGCCCGCCCGGCTCCAGCGCCAGTCGGGCCACCGGAATGCCGGGAAGGCGACGGGCCAGCCAGTCCGCCAGGCGGCACCCGTCCTCGGCGGCCTCGGCGCGCCGGGAGACGACCACCGCGTCGGCGCGCGCCACCTCGGCCAGCCGGTCCCGGAAGGGCCCGCCCGGGAGGCGGCGGAGCTCGGCGCGGAGGAAGGCGTCGAGATCCACCAGCAGGAGGTCCAGATCGCGGGCCAGCCGGCGGTGCTGGAACCCGTCGTCCAGCACGGCCACCTCGGCGCCCTCCGCCGCCGCGGCCTCGACCGCCCGGCGGCGGTCGGGATGGCCGATCACGAGCGCCTCGGGACGCCGCCGCCGGTGGAGGGCCAGCTCGTCGGGGTAGCCGCGGGTCACGATGGCCACCCGCAGTCCCCGCTCGCCGAGCCAGTCGGCCACGGTGGCGGTCATCGGGGTCTTTCCGCTGCCCCCCACCGTCAGCCCCCCGACCGAGACGACCGGGATCGGGGCGCGGTAAGAGGCCAGCACCCCCGACTCGTACGCCCAGTTCCGCAGGTCCGCCCCGGTGCCGAACAACGCGGATGCGCCGCGCAGGAGCGGGCCGGGGCCCTCGCGCCAGGCGGCGCGCACCCGCCGCTCCAGGACTCGCCCGCCGGCGGGGGCTCCGGACACCACCGCGCCCCCGCCCCGGTCCGGCGCCGGGGCGCGCCCGCGTAGTCCCGCGCGGCCCGGCCGGCCGACCGCGCGCTCGCAGCGTTCCGCCTCCCGGTCGATCGCCGCTCCGACCCGTTCGGCCCACCGGGCGAGTGAGCGGCCCTCGGCCGTCTCGGGCGGCACGACCATTGGAGGTCCGTAGGAGATTCCGACGACTGCCGCCGGCCGCGGGACGAGGAAACGGTCCCAGCTCCGCAGACGCCAGGCGCAGTCCGCCGCGATCCCGATCGGCACGATCGGAAGCCCCGTCTCCGCCGCGGCGCGCACCACGCCCGCCTTGCAGCGGCGCGCCGGCCCCCGCGGCCCATCCGGGGTGAAGCCGAGCGGCCGTCCCGCGCGCCCGGCGCGGATCATGGCCCGCAGGCCCGCCGCTCCGCCGCGGCTGCTCGAGCCCCGAGCGGTGCGGTAGCCGAACCGCTCGAGCAGACGGGAGACGATCTCTCCGTCCCGGTGACGGCTGGTGAGCACGACGGCGCCCTGGCCCGCGTGCCGGACCGCGAGCGGGAGCTGGTGCGCGTGCCAGAAGGCGTAGATGGCCGGAGGCAGGCTGCGGGGCGACCGCGCCGCCGCCCCCATCCGCTCTGCCGCCCCGAGCCGCTCCGCCGGCGAGGGGCCCACGAGCCGTACGCGCCACGTCGCCGCCAGCGCGCGCGCGGCGGCCCAGGCGAGGGGCGCGGCGAGCCGCGGGGGGAGGCGCACGACCTCACGCCTCCCGCGGCGCGCCGGCCAGGAGACCGAGCGCATATTCGGCGACCCGCTCCGCGCAGCCGGGATCGCCGAGACGCTCGCGTACGGCCGCCAGCCCGCGTCGGGCCTCGGCTCGCTCCGGGCTTCCCGGATCCAGGAGGGGAAGCGCCCGTTCGGCCAGGGCGGCGGGGGTGGCCCCGTCCTGCACGAGCTCCGGCACGACCCTGCGCCCGGCGACGAGGTTGGCCAGCGCGATGTGCTCCACCCCGACCAGACGGCGCGCGATCCGAAAGGTGACCGGGTGCATGCGGTAGGCGACGACCATCGGGACGCCCGCCAGGGCCAGTTCCAGGGTGATCGTCCCGGACTTGGTGAGGGCCGCGTCCGCCTCCTGGATCGCCGTCCCGGCGGGCACCAGGACCGCCGGGGGCACGGCGGCGTACAGCCCCGCCTCCAGGTCGGCGGCCCGGGCCACCCGGAGGCGGACCTCCGGGCGGGCGGCCCGGATCCGCCCCGCGGCCGCCAGGAAGGGAGGGAGCATCCGCTCCACCTCCTGCGCCCGCGAGCCCGGAAAGAGTCCGAGCACCGGGCCCCGGTCCCCCGTCCCGCGGCCGTCGGCGCGCCGCGGCCCCGCGCCACCCGGCCCCCCCGCGTCCATCGCCTCGGCCTCGTCCAGCAGCGGATGGCCCACGAAGCGCACCCGGGCGCCGTACCGGGAGAGGAGCGCCTCCTCGAAGGGTAGGACGATGCACACCAGGTCACAGGCGTCGGCCAGGCGCCGCGCCCGTCCCTCGCGCCACGCCCACACCTGGGGCGCGATGTAGTAGAGGACGGGGATGCCGAGCGCCCGTCCGCGCTCAGCCAGGGGGAGGTTGAAGCCCGGATAGTCGATCGGGAGCACGAGGTCCGGCGGCTCCCGCTCCAGATGCCGCCAGATCCGGCGACGAAGCCGCAGGAAGAACGGAAGTCGCCGCACGACCTCCGCGAAGCCCATGACGGCCAGCTCATCCAGACTCGCCAGGAGGCGGACGCCCGCCGCCGCCATCCGCGGCCCGCCCAGGCCGACCAGCCGCAGCGCCGGATCCCGGCGCAGGAGGGCGCGGGCCACCGCCGCCCCGTGCCGGTCGCCGGACGGCTCGCCCGCCGAGAGGAAGACCGTCCGACTCAGACGATGGTCCCCAGGTACCAGATGAGCGCGAGCACCGCGATCAGGAGCAGCACCAGCACGACGGTGTGGGGCCCCCGCTTGACCCCGGCGCCGAGCTTCTTCCGCTCCTCACGAATCTTGAACAACGACATCGGCGAACTCCTCGATCTGCCGGGTGATGTCGAGCGCCACCTCCAGGGCGGTCCGGGCCTGGGAGGCCGGGACCAGGTCGGACGGATGGCCGCGCGCCGCCTGGAGGAACGCCTCGAGCTCCAGCTCGAGCGGCTCTCGGTCGTCCCCCACGAGCGGGATCCGTTCCACCAGCTCTCCGAGACTCCGGGGGGCCGTCTCCGGCGTCCGGCCGTCCCCTTCGGACCGCCGCCGCAGGAACTCGCCCTGCCCCTCGGCCAGGTCCAGGCTCAGGTAGCCGGTCCTCTGGAAGAGGCGAAGTCGACGCTTGCGCTCGGCGCTGACCCGGCTGGCCGTGATGTTCGCCACCGCCCCGCTGTCGAACAGGAGCCGCGCGTTGGCGATGTCCACGGACCCGGAGAGCACGGGGACGCCGACCGCGTGGATGCCCGCCACCGTCCCCTGCACCAGCGACAGCACCAGGTCGATGTCGTGGATCATGAGGTCCAGGATGACCGTCACGTCGGTCCCGCGGGGCTGGAAGGGCGCCAGGCGCAGTGACTCCACGAAGCGCGGCGCGTCGAGGTACGGCTCGGAGCGGCGGACGGCCCCGTTGAAGCGCTCGATGTGCCCCACGCCCAGCGCGCGGCCGCGCTCGCCGGCGAGGACGATCAACGCGTCCGCCTCCTCCAGGGTCGGGGCCAGCGGCTTCTCCACCAGCACGTGGCAGCCGGCGCGCAGGGCGGCCCGGGCCACCGGGGCATGGTCGGCGGTCGGCACGGCGACCACCACCGCCTCCGCCGCCTCGAGGAGCCCGTCGGCCTCGGCGAAGTGCCGCACCTCGAGCCGGCGCGCCACCGCCTCCCCCCGTGCCCCGTCCAGGTCGTGGACGCCGACCAGCTCCGAATCCGGCAGCGCGCGGAGGATGCGGGCGTGCTCCGCCCCGAGGCGCCCCACGCCCAGCACACCCGTGCGGAGCCGACTCACGTGGTGATGCCGCGCCGGCTCTCGCGGATGAAGGCGATGAGGCGCCGCACTTCGGGCGGGTGCCCGTCCTCGGCCTCCAGCTCGTCGAGCGCCTGACCGATGTTCAGCCCGGACTGGAAGATCTTCCGGTAGGCGCGGCGCAGCCCCTGCAGCGTCTCGGCCGGGAAGCCGCGGCGTCGGAGGCCGACCGTGTTCAGGCCGTACGCGGCGCACGGATTCCCGGCCACCGTCAGGTACGGCGCCACGTCCTGCGGCACCCGGGAGCCGCCACCCACGAACGCGTGCGCGCCGATGCGGACGAACTGATGGATCGCGGTCACCCCGCCCACGATCGCCCAGTCCCCGATCTCGACGTGCCCGCCCATGTTCACGGCGTTCGCCAGGATCACGTGGTCGCCGATCCGGCAGTCGTGCGCCACGTGCACGTAGGCCATGACCAGGCAGTCGGCCCCGACCACCGTACGGCCGGAAGCGGCCGTGCCCCGGTTCAGGGTCGCGTACTCGCGGACCACCGTGCGCGCCCCGACCTCCAGGACGGTCGACTCGCCCTCGTATTTCAGGTCCTGCGGATCGGTCCCCAGGACCGCGCCCTTGGCGAGGCGGCACTCCTCGCCCACCGTCGTGTCCCGCTCGACCAGCACGTGCGGCCCCACCTGCACGCCGTCGCCGAGCGTGACCCGCGGGCCGATGATCGAGTACGGTCCGATGCTCGCGGTCGGCGCCACCTGGGCATCGGGGTGGACGAGGGCGGTCGGATGGCGAAGCCCGGGCTCGAGGTCGAGCTCGGCGCCTCCGGCCCCGCCCCGCCCCGGCGCGGCGTTCAACGGTCGACGACCCGGGCCATCATGGTCGCCTCGGCCACCGGCCGGCCGTCCACCCGGCCGATCCCGCGCATCTTGCAGACGCGGCCGCGGAACTGGACCATCTCCAGCTCGAACACGAGCTGGTCCCCCGGGACGACGGGCCGCCGGAACTTCACCCCGTCCAGCGACATGAAGTAGACGACCTTGTCCTGGGGATCCTCGAACTCGTTCATCAGCAGCAACCCTCCGACCTGCGCCATCGCCTCCACGATCAGCACGCCGGGCATGATCGGATGGTCCGGGAAGTGGCCCGTGAAGAAGGGCTCGTTGATCGTCACGTTCTTGAGCCCCACGATCCGGCGCCCCGGCTCGAACTCCAGGATGCGGTCCACGAGCAGGAAGGGGTACCGGTGGGGGATGTGCTGGAGGATCTCCTCGATCCCCAGTCGGGGACCCGTCCCCTCCGCCCGGTCCAGCAGCTCGCGGAGCCGACGCGCCAGCGCCACGTTCCCCCGGTGCCCCGGTCGGTGGGCGACCACGTGCCCACGGAGACGGGCTCCGACCAGCGCCAGGTCTCCGATCACATCGATCACCTTGTGCCGGACGAACTCGTCCGGGTAGCGGAGGGGAACCTCGCGCTCCACGCCCGTCTCGGTCACCACCAGGGTGTTCTCGTGGCTGGCGCCGAGGGCGAGACCGCGGGCGTGCAGCTTCTCCCGCCAGCTCGCGAGGCCGAAGGTGCGGGCCGCCGCCACCTCCCGACAGAAGCGCTCCTCCTCCACCTCGATGCTGGCGAACTGCCGGCCGATGGTCTGATTGTCGAACTCGATCTCGGCCGAGACGCGGTAGCGGGCATGCGGGAGGACGTCGTAGCGGGAATCGCCGGCCCGGAGGCGGAGCGGCTCCTGGACCGCCAGCACGCGCGCGGCGGCGTCCTGCTCGGCGCAGCCGCCCTCGCGTAGCGCCTCGCACCAGCGGGCGGAGCTGCCGTCCAGCACCGGCGGCTCCGGTCCGTCGAGCTGCACCTCCAGGTTGTCGATCCGGGCCGCCACCACCGCGGCGAGCAGGTGCTCGATCGTGCGCACCGCCTCGTCGCCCGAGCCGATCACCGTCTCCCACTCCACCCCGGTTACGTTCTCGACGGTGGCGCGCACGGCGGGGTGCCCGGCCAGGTCGACCCGCCGGAAGAGGAAGCCGGTGTCCACCTCCGCCGGGAGCAGCGTGGCCCGCACGGACTTCCCCGTGTGGAGGCCGTGCCCCTCGCGGGACACCGGCTCGGCCAGCGTGCGCTGGCGGGGTGGCGTTTCGACGGACGGCGTCACGGATTCCCTTCTCCCCCTGTCCCGTTTCCTTCCCCGATCCCCAGCTCCCGCTCCACGGCGCGGAGCCGCCGCAGGAGCTCCGGCAGCCGGAAGAGGTTCGCGCTGGCGCGCATCGCCTCCCGGTGCGGTCTGGCGGGATAGCCCGAGAAGGTCGCGCCCGCCGGCACGTCCCCGATCACGCCGGCCTGGGCGGCGATGCGGGCACCGTCGCCGATCGTCAGATGGCCGGCGACGCCGGCCTGGCCCGCGAGGGCCACCCCGTGGCCGATCGTCGTGCTCCCGGCCACCCCGACCTGCGCCACGATCATGCAGGATTCGCCAATCTTCACGTTGTGGCCGATGTGCACCAGGTTGTCGATCTTGGTGCCCTGCCCGACCACCGTGTCCCCGAGGGCGCCCCGGTCGATCGTCGAATTGGCGCCGACCTCGACGTCGTCTCCGAGGACGCAGCCGCCCACCTGGGGGATCTTCTCCGCCCCGTTCGGACCCTCGGCGTAGCCGAAGCCGTCCGTGCCGACGCGGACCCCGGGATGGAGCTGCACGCGGTCGCCGATCCGCACACCGCGCATCAGCGAGCAGCCGTGCGCGATCCGGCACTCGCCGCCGATCCGCACATCGTCCTCGATCACCGTGAACGCCCCGATCGCGCTCCCGTCGCCGACGCGGACGCGAGCCCCGATGAGGACGCCCGGTCCGATCGACACGGCCTCTCCGAGCACGACGCCGCGCCCGAGCCGGGCCGTCGGATCGATCCCGGAGGGGGGACGGCGCGGGGGATGGAAGAGGGGCAGGAGCCGCCCGAAGGCGCGCTGCGGATTCGGGACGCGGATGACCGTCATCCCGGAGGGGGCGACCAGGTCTGGACCGGCCAGCACGGCGCCGGGCCGCGCCGCTTCCAGCGCGCGGCGATACCGGGGGTCCGATAGGAAGGTGAGATCCTCGGGGCCGGCGTCGGCGACCGCGGCGACCCCGGAGACGCGACGCTCGGGGTCCCCCTCCACCGCGCCGGACACCCGCTCGGCGAGCTCGGCTACCTTGAAGGATGGCATGTCATTGTCCGCGCGCGAGGAGCGCCGCCGCCCCCTCCCGGGCGGCCGGCCCCCGCCAACCGCCCAAGGCGGCGTCGGGGGCCCTCGACCCGCCGCCCCCGCGACCGCGGGCGGCGCGGCGATGGGGGGCTAGCGCCCCGGGTCGGCGCTCGAGGCCGACTCGTCCCCTCCCAGCCGGCGGAGGACGAGTCGCGTGATGTCGAGGTTCGGGTCGGCCGCCACCACCCCCGCGGCCGAGATGTCGAACACGACCGTGTAGTCGTTCTCGGCCCGAATCTCCTCGATCACGCCCCCGACGCGATCCAGGATGGGCCGGAGCAACTCCTGCTGCCGCTCCCCCGCCTGCTGTTCCAGCTCCGCGGCGCGGCGCTGGAGCTGTTGCTGCTTCTGAATGATCTCCTGCTGACGCTCCTCGCGAGCCGAGGCGCTCAGCATCTCCTCCTGCTGCTGATAGGCGCTGAGGAGGGAGTCCACCTCCGCCCGCAGCGCCTGGACTTCGCCCGTGTACTGCTCGACCTCGCGATTGAAGGTCTCCTGCGCTTCCTGCGCGCCCGGCACCTGCGGAAGCAGCGCGGCCGTATTCACGTACACGAGCGCCGTGCCGGGCGGTGGCGCGGGCGCCGCCTCCTCGCCTTCCTGCGCGACCGCCGTCGACGCTCCGGCGAGGAGCGCCGCCAGCAGACAGAACAGACTGCGACGGACCGGGTTCGGCATCATGAAGGCGCTCTCCTGCTGTGCGAGTTCCGGTCGGGACGCGGCCGGCCCCTCAAAAGATCCGGCCGAACTTGAAGTGGAGCTGCCACCCCGGATCCGGCCGGCCGAAGACGTCCCTCCGATTGAACCCGTAGGCATAATCGAGACCCAGCGGGCCGAAGGGCGTCACCAGGGTCACTCCTACGCCGGCGCCCACCAGGAGGTCCGTCGGGTTCCACTCCTCAGCCGTGGCCCAGACATTCCCTCCGTCCAGGAAGGTGTTCAGGAAGACGCTGTTGGTCAGCTTGGCGCCGAAGCTGGCCGTGGTCGTGAAGAACGCCTCCCCCACCCGGTCCAGGCGGCTGAAGCCGCCCTGGTTGCGCGGGATGTGCCCGCTCGGGGTGATCGTCGCCTCCTCGTAGCCCCGGAGCTGCTGGCCGATCTGCGTGCCCCCCATGAAGAAGCGCTCGAGGAAGAAGGGGTTCCGCCCGGAGATGAGCCCGGCACCGAAGGAGATCCCCGCGGTCAGCTCGATCGGGAGGTTCTGCATGGCGTCCCCGATCTCCGCCACCGGCACGAACCACTCGCTGGTGAGCTCGTACTTGCCGTACTCGCCGGCGCCCCCGAACGGGCCGCCGGTGAAGCGGAGCGAGAGCGTGTTCCGGCTCCCCGCGGTCGGAAAGAGCGGGTTGTTCCGCGAGTCGCGCACCAGCCGAACCCCGACGGTGCTGCGCGTCCCCGTCGTGATGAGGCCGCGCGCGGCCGGCGACACGTCCGTCGTGTCCAGGCCGCGCACCTCGTCGCGGAACAGGGAGTAGCTGACGAACAGGCGCGTCTGCCGCAGCCCGAACAGGGGCGTGCCGACTTCCAGGAAGCCGCCGGTCTGCCGCCGGTCCCCGAGCTGGAAGCCGATGAAGCGGTCCCGCGAGCTCCGCAGGCTGACGGTGGCGGACTGCGCGGAGCCGAGCACCTCGGGGTCCGAGTAGCTTAGCTCGATGTCCTGCTGCCGGCCGCCGAACAGCCACCGGAAGGTGCCGCTCTTCGCCTGACCGAACAGGTTCGGCTGCTCGTATCCGATGAACCCGGCCAGCCCCGTCACCCCGGAGGCGGAGAGGCCGAAGTTTAGCGTGCCCGTCTGTCGCTCCTCGACCCGCAGCACGAGATCGATGTCGCCGTCCGGCCGCTCCCGGAACTCCACCGCCTCCTGCGGCGGCAGCGGCTCGAAGAAGCCGAGCCCCTGGATCGCCTGGATGGACTGGATCAACCGCTGCTGCGAGTAGACGTCCCCCGGGAAGACGAGGAGCCGGTTCCGGATGATCCGATCGTGCGTGTACGTGTTCCCGACGATCCGGATCTCCCGCAGGTAGGTCGGGTTCCCCTCCCGGATGTTCCAGGTGGCGATCACCCGGGGCCTCCCATCCGGCTCCTCGGGCGGCAGCCGCTCGACCTCGGGCGCCACGAAGGCTCGCAGGTACCCCGCGTTCCGGTACAGGTCGCCGAGCTCGGCGGTCGCCTCTTCGAAGGCCACACGATCGAAGGGGGGACGCTCGCGGTCGCGCGCCTCGCGCTGGCCGACCCGGACCAGCTGCTCCAGCCGCTCGGTCGGGAAGCGGCGGTTTCCCTCGATCCGGAACTCCTCCAGCACGTACTGCGGGCCCTCGTCCACCCGGATCACGATCCGTCCCTTGCCGGTGACGGGATCGGCGACCACGGTGTCCCCCTCGACCGAGAAGTCGAGATAGCCGTGGCTCGCGTAGAAGGCCGGCAGGCGCTCGGCCAGGTCCTCGCGATAGCGGTCCCGGCGGAGCTCGCCGGCCTGGAACCAGAAGAACCCCTCCTCGCCCGTCTGCAAGGCGTCCCGCAGCGCCTCGTCGGGAAAGGCCTCGTTCCCTTCGAAGGCGATCCGGGTGATCGCCAGCCGCGGACCTTCCTCGACCCGGAAGGTGAGCAGGAAGTCGGTCGGCCGAGCCGGGTCGCGGGCCATCGCCGTGTCGACCCGGGCGCGGGGAAAGCCCTCGTTGGCCAGCATCCGCTCGATGGTCGCCCGAGCCCGGGCGATGCGGTCCGGCTCGAGCGGCGCGTTCCGCGCCAGACCCACGGTGTCGCGGATCATCCCCGGGCTCAGGCTCTCCAGCCCCTCGAACTCGTAGCGGGAGACGTAGGGGCGCTCCTCCACGTCGATATAGAAGATGTTCGGCTCCTCCGGCGTGACGTGGATCCGGACGTCCGCGAAGTCGCCGGAGGCGAAGAGCCGCTGGATGGCGCTGCGCACCTGCGGGTACTGCACGCGCGTCCCCACACGCAGGCCGCTCCGATCGATGATGTCGGTGTCGGAGTGCCGCTCGTTCCCCCGTACCGCAACGCTGTCGATCTGGACGCTGAGGCGGGGCTCCTGGGCGTCGAGCGCCACCTCCGGGAGGAAGAGCCCGAGGGCGGCGATCAGGAGGGGAAGGAGCGGCCCGGCGGCGCGCCGGGGCCCGTGGCGGACGGGCCCGCCGGTCACGTCGCGGAGGTGTGGGACGCGGCCCGGAACTCCAAGGATTCCGCGTCCTCGGCGACATCGACCGCGATCTCGTCGCCCGGGGCGAACTCCGTCATCAGGATCCGCTCCGAGAGCGGGTCTTCCACGTACCGCTGGATCGTCCGCTTCAGCGGACGGGCGCCGAACTTGTCGTCGTAGCCCCGCTCCACCAGGAACCGGATCGCCTCCTCGGTGAGCGAGATCGTGAGCTCCTCCTCGGCGAGCCGCTTCTTCACCTCGCGCAACAGGATGTAGACGATCTCGCCGATCTGGTCCTTCGAGAGCGGATGGAAGACGATCACCTCGTCCAGCCGGTTCAGGAACTCCGGGGTGAAGGTCCGCTCCACCTCCTCCTTCACCTTCTCCTTGATCCGCTCGTAGTCCATCGGGCTGCCCGCATCGCCGGTCTGGAAGCCGAGCTTGGAGGTGGAGGAGATGTCCCGCGTGCCCACGTTGGACGTCATGATCACTACCGTGTTCTTGAAGTCGATCACGCGCCCGTAGTTGTCGGTCAGGCGTCCCTCGTCCAGCACCTGCAGCAGGATGTTGAACACGTCGGGGTGCGCCTTCTCGATCTCGTCCAG
>CAZTGV010000001.1:63020-81407 GCA_964613475.1 uncultured Gemmatimonadota bacterium | reverse complement strand
GCCCCGACACCCACGAACATCTCCACGAAGTCGGAGCCGGACATGGAGAAGAAGGGGCGGCCCGCCTCGCCGGCGACCGCGCGCGCCAGGAGCGTCTTCCCGGTGCCGGGCGGGCCGACCAGGAGCGCGCCCTTCGGGAGCCGGCCGCCGAGGCGGCTGAACTTCTGCGGGTCCTTCAGGAACTCGATGATCTCCTGCAGCTCCTCCTTCGCCTCGTCGGCGCCGGCCACGTCGGCGAAGGTGACCTTCGGCGTGTCCCCGGAGAGGAGCTTCGCCTTGGACTTGCCGAAGCTGAAGGCACGCGAGCCGCCCGCCTGCATCTGGCGGAAGAGAAAGAGCCACAGGCCAATGATCAGCACCCAGGGCAGGATGGAGATCATCAGGTTCACCCAGTTGTTCCCGGACTCCTCGACGCTCGTCTCGACGCCGGCCTCGGCGAGGCGGTCCAGGAAGGCCTGGTCGGCCTCGGAGGGAAGCAGGGTCTCGAATCGACGCACCTCGGTGCCGTCGCGCTGGATGGGCGAGCCGAGCGTCCCCTCGATCCGCTTCCCGTCCCGGATGGTGAGGGCCTGGACGTTCCCGGCCTCGAGCTGCGTCCGGAACTGCGTGTAGGTGAGGTCCTCCCGGCTCTCGCGCGCCCCGTTCATGAGCTGGAAGAGCGCCAGCGGGATCAGGACGATGAGCGCCCAGAAGGAGGCGGTGCGCAGGAATCGGTTCATGCGCCCTTCGCCGGGATCGCGGTCCGGACGCTTCATCGGTGCGGCCATCTACGACATCACTCCTCGCGCGCCTCGGGCTGCAGGCTCGCGATGAACGGCAAGTGGCGAAAATCTTCGGCGTGGTCCAGCCCGTACCCCACCAGGAACTCGCGCGGCGCGTCGAAGCCCACCCATCGGGGCGGCAACCGGAGGTCCCGCGCCAGGTGCTTGTGCAGCAGCGCGCAGCATTCCAACGACGCCGGCCCGCGCGCCTCGAGCGCCGGGGCCATGCGGTTCAGCGTCCGGCCGCTGTCGACGATGTCCTCCACCAGAACGACGTGCCGGCCCTCCAGCGGCGCGGCCGGATCGTACAGCAGCTCCACGGTTCCGGAGCTCTCCGTCGCGGCGCCGTAGCTGGACGCCACCAGGAAGTCCACGTGGAGCGGGCGGTGGATCTGCCGGACCAGATCGCCCAGGAAGATGAACGACCCCTTGAGGAGCCCGAGGATCAGGAGGTCCGCCCCGGCCGGATAGGCCTCGCCGATGGCCCGGCCCATGTCGCGGACCCGTTCGGCGATCGCCTCGGCCGAGTAGACGACCCGCGCGCGGCGGCGCCGGCCGGTCACGTAGAGCAGCTCGCGCTCCTCCGCGCTCCCGTCGATCCGGCCGCGGGAGTCTTCGGCCACGGGGGCGCCGCCGGTCAACGGGGCGCTCGCCGCGACGCGCCGGGGGACGGCCCGGCCTCCTCGATGCACACGATCAGCGTCTCCTCGCTCGGGGACGGGACGGCGTCCTCCGCCGTCCCGAGTCCGGCCGCCCAGACAAGCCGGCCCTCCGCGTCCTCGACCACCGCCACCCGCGGCCGCGCCGAGCGCGCGATCCGCCGCTCGCCGAAGAGCTTCTTCAGCTTGCGGGTCCCTCCCGGGAGCCTCAGCCGGTCGCCCGGCCGCGGGCCCCGCACCGTCAGCGGGAAGGCGAGCGCGCGGGCCGCCAGCTCCACCCGCCACCGGGGGCGGCCCCGCTCGCCCGCCGGTGCGTCCGCCTGGCGCGCCGCGCTCGGCCACCAGCGCACCGCCACCTCGCGGCCGCCGATCGCGGCGCGGGCCTCGCCCGGCCCCGGACCGGCGATCGTCAAGCTACGGTCCGGCGCCGCCTTCGGCGCGGGACCCACCCAGAGCGTATCGAACTCACGGCCGAGCCACAGCGCTTCCGCCAGCTGGACCGCCCCCCCGCTTTGGCCTCGCGTGATAAACTCCACCGCGGCGCGGGTTCCTCCGCGAGAGAGGAAAACCCCGTAACGACGGGCCGCGGCCCGGATCGCCCGGGCCTGGATCTCCCGATCATAGGCGAGCAGTCTGGGGCGGGCAATTCGGAGGCGCGGCGGATCGTCGGGCGGAGGGGTCCGGACCGCTTCCGAGCTGGCGGCGCGGCCCTCCTCGGTTTCGGTCATGCCGGGCCCGTCCGGCGCATCGAGGCGCGCCTCGGCGAGCGCCCGCCGCGCGGTCCGTTCGAGCGCCCGGTCGGCCAGGCGGGCGGCGCGGGCCAGCGCCCGCAGCCGGGGGGCGACGGGCGCCCCGACCGCCTCCTCGAGAGCGGGCAGCGCCTGGTGGCGGATCCGGACGCGCGTCCAGCGCGGATCCTCGTTCGAGGGGTCGCGCAGCCAGTCGATCCCGCGCGCGGCCAGCCACGCCTCGATCTCGGCCCGCTCGAAGGAGAGAAGCGGGCGGACGATCGGTCCGCGGCGCCGCGGGATGCCCCCGAGCCCCCGGAGCCCGGTGCCGCGCGCGATGCGGAAGAGCACCGTCTCCGCCTGGTCATCCGCCTGGTGCCCGGTGGCGATACGCGAGGCTTCGGCGCGCGCCGCCTCGGCGCGCAGGAAGTCGTACCGGGCGCGGCGAAGCCCGGCCTGGGTCGGCTCCGTCCCTTCCGGCGCGCGGCCCACCCGGCAGGGAACGCCCGCCGCCTCCGCGGCGGCGGCGACCCGCTCCGCCTCGGCGGCGCTCTCCGGCCGCAGGCCGTGGTCCAGGTGCGCGGCACTCAGCCGCCACTCCCGCTCGGAAGCCAGGAGGCGCAGGAGGTGGAGGAGGGCGGTGGAGTCCGGCCCTCCCGAGAGGGCCACCAGGACGCCGGCATCGGAGGGCAGCAGGTCGGGGCGGCGCTCCAGCAGCCGTCGCAGCCGGTCGGCGAGCGGCGGAGCGGTGCTCAGTCCCGCGTCGACGGCTTCTTCGACGGCCGCTTCCCCTGCCGCCGGAAGGCCGCCTCGGCCGGCGCCGCCGCCTCCCTACCCCGGAGCCGATCCCGCCACACGTCTGGGCCCCGGTGAAAGCGCAGCCGGTCGGGGACGGGCACGCCGAAGCGGGACCGGCGCACCGAGGCGTCGGGGTCGTCCTCGTCCATCGACTCGGGAAGACCGGAGGAGGTGCGGACGACCGTCGCCTCGTCCAGCTCGCCCTCGGCCGGCGGTCCGCGGAAGCGGTCCGGCCGGTCCACCCCGGCGGCCTCGCGGCCCGACTCGCCCGCGGTGGCCCGGCGCTCCGACTCGCGCTCCTCCTCCCGCTCGGCCTCCCTGAGCTTCCGCTCCGCCTCCCAGCCGCGGTCGTGGCCCATCACGTAGGCGCGGAGGGCGCGCTTCAGATGCGACCGATCCGGCGCCCCGTAGGTGCGGGGCGTCGGCTCCCGGCCGAACGACGGGGCGGGCTCGGCACCCTCCCGGGGCGCGATCGGCCGGTCGGGGATCCGCTCGGCCAATCAGACCTCCATGACCTCGGTTTCCTTCCGCTTCAGCAGCTCGTCGATCCGCCCGACGTGCTCGTCCGTCAGCTTCTGAAGCTCGTCCAGCTTGCGGTGGCAGACGTCCTCGCCGATCTCCCCGTCGCGCTGCATGCGCTCGAGCTCCTTCTTCGTCTCCTGTCGGACGTGGCGCACGGCGATCCGGCCGTCCTCCGCCTGGCGGTGCAGCACCCTCACCATCTCCCGGCGGCGCTCCTCGGTGAGCGGCGGGATCGGCACCCGGATCAGGTTCCCGTCCACCGAGGGGTTCAGGCCGAGGTCGGCGGTGCGGATCGCGTTGGCGATCGGGCCGGCCACATTCGGATCGTACGGCTGGACGACCAGGAGCTGCGGCTCCGGGGCGCTCACGTTGGCCACGTTGCGGATCGGCATCGCCGAGCCGTACGCCTGCACCTTCACGGTGTCCAGGAGCGCCGGGCTCGCCTTGCCGGTGCGCACGGTGTTGAACTCGCGGCGCACCGCCTCGACCGCGCGGTCCATCGCCTGGGATGCCTCTTTCAGCTTCCGGTCTGGCATGGTCTCTCTCCCCGCCTCCGGGCGGTCGACCGGGGATTCCGAGCTGTCCGGCCCGCCACCGCCCGTCTACGCGACCAGGGTGCCGATGCGCTCTCCCTCCAGCGCCGCGAGGATGGCGCCCGGCTGCTTGATGTTCAGCACGATGACCGGGAGGTCGTTCTCCTTGCACAGGGAGATGGCGGCCGCATCCATCACCTGGAGCTCCCGGGTCATCACCTCCAGATAGGAGATCCGCTCGATGAACTCGGCCTCCGGGTCGGCTTCCGGATCCGCCGTGTAGACCCCATCCACCTTCGTGGCCTTCAGGATCACGTCGGCCTCGACCTCGATCGCCCGCAGCACCGCCGCCGTGTCGGTGGAAAAATAGGGGTTGCCGGTGCCTCCGGCGAAGATGACCACCCGGCCCTTCTCCAGGTGCCGCAGGGCGCGGCGCC
Organism: uncultured Gemmatimonadota bacterium; assembly: GCA_964613475.1. Classification (GTDB taxonomy): domain Bacteria; phylum Gemmatimonadota; class Gemmatimonadetes; order Palauibacterales; family Palauibacteraceae; genus CAZTGV01. The sequence goes on along the minus strand of CAZTGV010000001.1, from coordinate 76,969 downwards.
GGATGTAGGGCTCGGCGAGCTCCTCCATCCGGATGGCGGTCATCACCCGCGTCTCGATCTCGTGCTTCTCGAGCATGTCCTGGAGGGCCAGCGCGTTGATCACCGTGGCCAGCATGCCCATGTAGTCCGCCGACACCCGGTCCATCCCCCGCCGGCTGGCCACCGTCCCCCGCACGATGTTGCCGCCCCCGACGACCAGGCCGAGCTCGACGCCCGCCGCGTGGACGCGGCCGATCTCGCCCGCCAGCTCCTCGATCACCGGCGGGTCGATCCCGAAGCCCACCTCTCCCGCCAGGGATTCGCCTGACAGCTTGACCACCGCGCGGCCGTACTTCAGTCGGCCCTCCGCGGGGCCGGCCACCTCAGTCCCCCACCTCGAAGCGGACGAAGCGGCGGACGGTGACCTCTCCATCCGCTTCCGCGAGGAGGTCCTTCACCTTCCGGTCCGGGTCCTTCACGTAGTCCTGCCACAGGAGCGCATTCTGCTCGTAGAACTTGCGCATCCGCCCCTCGACGATCTTCTCGGCGATCTCGGGCGGCTTCCCCTCGTCCTTCGCCTGCTCCACCAGCACGGCCCGCTCCCGCTCCCGCTCCTCCTCCGGGATGTCCTCGGGGCTCACCCCGGCCGGGTTCGTGGCGGCGATGTGCATGGCCAGCTCGCGGGCGAGCTCGGCCGCCGCGTCCCGATCCTCGGCCCCGGCCAGCTCCACGAGCACCCCGATCCTGTTGCCGAAGTGGAGGTACCGGCCGAGGAGCCCGCCTTCGCGCGCGCCGAGGCGAACGGCGCGGCCGACCTGCACGTTCTCGCCCACCTTGGCCCGCAGGCCGACCAGCGCCTCGCCCACCGCGCCGTCGACCCGCTCGAGGAAGGCGTCGCCGGAGAGCACCTCACCGTCGGGGAGTTCCGCCGCGCCGGCCGCTTCCGCCGCGCGCCGCACGAAGGCCTCGAACGGCTCGCTGTGCGCCACGAAGTCCGTCTCGCTGAGCACTTCCACCATCACCGCCTCGTCCTCGCCGCCGGCCAGGTGGACGGCACCCTCGGACGCCTCCCGCCCCGCTCGCTTCGCCGCCCTGGCGGCGCCGCGCTGGCGCAGCAGGTCGATCGCCCGCTCCTCGTCCCCGCCGGCCTCCTCGAGCGCCCGCTTGCAGTCCATCATGCCGGCGCCGGTCCGATCGCGCAGCGACTTGACCGCCGATGCCGTGATCTCCGTCATCTTGGCGTCTCGCTCCCGTATGCTTGGTTGGTGTCGTGTCGTGTCGTTCGTCCGACCGGGTCCGGCCGGAGGGGTCGGGGCCGAAAAAAAGGGCCACCGAAGTGGCCCCGTCCGCCGCTCACGAGGAGCGCGTCGCGCCCTCCTCGCCGGCCTCGCCGGGGCCCGCCTCCGCGGAGGCGAGCACTTCCGCCTGGCCACCGCCCTCTTCGGGGGGCTCGTCCCCCGTCGCCTCCCGCTCCGGCTCCGCGCCCCCATCCGCCTCCTCGGCGGACGACCGGGGCTCCTCGTCGCCGGACGCCTCCGGAGCCTCGTCCGCCTCGGCCTCGACCGTGGCCCGCTCCGCCTCTTCCGGAACTTCGGCCTCGGCGGCGGGCTCCGCCTCGACCGCGGTCGCCTCTTCGACCGCGACCGGCTCTTCGGCCGCCGCGCCCTCCTCCTCGGACGGGTGCTGCAGCCGTTTCGCGATCACTTCCGGCCGGGGGCGCCGGCGCGGGCGCGCCCGCCGCTTCTTCCGCCGGGGACGCTCCTCCTCGGACTCCCCGACATCGGAGGAGTAGGTGTACGCCTCCTCCTCGTCCCCCTCGCCGACGGCCTCGGGCGCGTCTCGCCGCGCGATCTCCACCGCATCGGCGATCGCGCGGGTGATGAGCGACACCGAGCGGATCGCGTCGTCGTTGCCGGCGATCGGCACCGTCAGCAGGTCCGGGTCGGCGTTCGTGTCCGCGATCGCCACCACCGGGATCTCCAGCCGGTTCGCCTCGCGGACCGCGATCTCCTCCTTCTTCGCGTCCACCACGAAGACGAGGCCGGGCAGGCGGGACATCTCCTTGATCCCCGACAGGTAGCGCTCCAGCTTCTGCCGCTCACGGTCCAGCAGGAGCTGCTCCTTCTTCGTGTAGTGCTCGAAGGCGCCCTCTTCGGCGCCGCGCTCCAGCTCCTTCAGCCGCTGGATGTTCTTCTTGATGGTGCGGAAGTTCGTCAGCATGCCGCCCAGCCAGCGCTCGGTCACGTAGAAGGACCCGCAGCGGGTCGCCTCCTCGCGGACGATCGGCGCGAGCTGCGGCTTCGTGCAGACGAACAGGACGCCCTTGCCGGCGCGGATGGTCTGGCGGACGAGCTCCCGGGCCCGGTCGAGCTCGTGGAGCGTCTTCTTCAGGTCGATCAGGTAGATGCCGCCCCGTTCGGCGAAGATGTACTTGCGCATCTTCGGGTTCCACCGATGCGTCTGGTGCCCGAAGTGCACGCCCGCCTGCAGGAGCTCCTTCATGCCAACGTCCGTCATTCGCCTCTCGACTCTCGCTGTCGCGCCCGATGGGAACCCGGCCCGCGCCACGCCGCCGACCGCCGGCCGGCCGCGGCGGAATCCGACCTCCCGAACCTCACCGCTTGGAGAACTGGAACCGCTTGCGCGCCTTGGGGCGGCCCGGCTTCTTCCGCTCCACCGCCCGCGGGTCGCGGGTCAGCAGGCCCTGGGACCGCAGCACCGTGCGGCGGTCCTCGTCCATATCGAGCAGGGCGCGCGCGACGGCGAGCTGAGCCGCCTCCGCCTGACCCTTGATCCCGCCGCCCCGGACGCGGATCCGGATGTCGTACGCGCCCTCGGCCTCCACCGCCTTCAGCGGCTGCTCGACCGCCGCGCGGTAGCGGAGGACCGGAAAGTACCGCTCCAGCTCCTGCTCGTTCACCGTGATGCGGCCCTTGCCCGGCCGCATCAGCACGCGGGCGACAGCGCGCTTCCGCCGCCCGACCGTCTGCACCTGCTCGTTGATCACCGCGTCTGCCAAAGCTCGCCTCGCGTTCGGGGGCTCTCGGGTCTCTGTCTCTTCGACGGCTCGCTCACAGCTCCAGCGGCCGCGGGGCCTGGGGCTCGTGCGGATGCTCCGGGCCGGCGTAGACCCGCAGCTTCTTGAACATCTGCCGACCGAGCTTGTTCTTGGGGAGCATGCCCTTTACGGCCCGCTCGATCACGCGCTCCGGCCGCGTCCGGATCATGCGCCTGAACGGGATGTGCTTTTCGCCGCCCATGTATCCGCTGTGCCGGAAGTACGTCTTCTGGTCCGGCTTCCGTCCGGTGAGGCGGACCCGCGAGGCGTTCACCACCACCACGTAGTCCCCCGTGTCCAGGTGGGGGCTGTAGGTCGGCTTGTGCTTGCCGCGAAGGATGCGCGCCACCTCGGTCGCCAGGCGGCCGAGCACCTGCTCGCGCGCGTCCACCACGAACCACTCGCGTTCGATGTCGCTCTCTTTGACCGAATAGGTCTTCTGCATCTCGCCGTCGCTTCGTTCCGGGGCCGACCGGCGGCCCGATCGACCGGTCCGGTCCGTCCCCGGGTGGGATCCCGTCCAAAAAAGAACCGCCCGGAAAGGGGGCGGTCCCAGGTCGCAAACAGCCCTTCAAGCTATGTGTGGAGCCGGATGCTGTCAATCGCCGCCGGGCGGAGAGAACGGGAGGACGGCACGCCGCGGTCAGTCGTGGAAGCCCAGCAGCTCGCCCCGCCGCGCCCCGGCCCGGAGGCGTGCCAGCGCGCGGTCCTTGATCTGCCGCACCCGCTCCCGCGACACGCCCAGCTCCCGCCCGATCTGGTCCAGCGTGGCGGGGCCGCTGCCGTCCATGCCGAAGTAACGTCGGAGGACCCGCGCCTCGCGCTCGGGGAGACAGGTGAGGCTCGCCTCCACGGCCGTCCGCAGCGCCTCCCGCTCCAGCTCCCGGTCCGGGGCCTCGCCATCGTCGGCCACCACGTCCTCCAGACGGCCGCTCGCGCCCGGGCCCAGCGGCGCGTCCAGCGAGATCCAGCGCGGCCGCGGAGGCTTCTCCTCCTCGTCTCCCCGGCCGGAGGTCGCCGTCCGGTCGATCGCCTGCAGGATCGCCTGGCGGATCCACCACACCGCGTAGCTCACGAAACGCACGCCCTTGGCGCCGTCGAACCGCTCGGCGGCCCGGATCAGCCCGAGGTTCCCCTCGTTCACCAGGTCGGCCAGCGACACGCCGCGCCCCTGGTAGCGCTTGGCCACCGAGACGACGAAGCGGAGGTTCGCCGTGACGAGCCGCGCCCGCGCCGCCGCATCGCCGCCGCGTATCTGGCGCGCCAGCTCGACCTCCTCCTCGCGCGCCAGGAGCGGCTGACGGCCGATCTCCCGCAGGTAGCTGTCGAACGACGGCCTCACCGACACGGGTCCCTCTTCCCGCGAGGGCCGGCGCGGACGGTCCGGCTACCGGATCCGGCTGAGGAGCCGGTCCCACCGGATCTCCGTCAGCCAGCCGACCGAGCTCGGCAGTTTCCGATCGTACGAATAATAGATGAGCAGCGGGCGACCCTTGATCGCGCTCCGGGGGACGTAGCCCCAGTAGCGGGAGTCCTCCGAGTTCGCCCGGTTGTCCCCCATCACGAAGAAGCGGTCCGGCGGCACGACGAGCGGCCCCCAGTTGTCGCGCGTCGGCCGGTAGCGGCCGTTGAGCGGTCGGGCCACCAGGTAACTCCGCTGCCAGCCGAATTGCGGACTCCGGACGTCCTCGCTCGGGTCGTCGCGCTTCACGTACGGCTCGGGCATCCGGGCGCCGTTCCGGTACAGGAAGCCGGCGCGCATGGCCAGCGTGTCCCCGGGCACGCCCACGATCCGCTTCACGTAGTTGGTGCGCGGCGGCTGTCCGGCGGCCGCGGGCGGCTCGAAGACCACCACGTCGCCGCGGGAGGGCCGGTCCAGCGGCGGCAGGTGGAGCTCCGTGCCGGGGATCTCCGCGCCGTAGACCATCTTGTTGACGAGCAGGAAGTCCCCGACCAGCAGCGTGTTCTCCATGGACGCGGTCGGGATCTGGAACGCCTCCACCACGAACGTCCGGACGAGGAAGAAGAGCAGGAGGGCCACGAAGATCGACTTCGTCCACTCCCACGCCCAGTGCGCCAGAGACGCCGAGCGGCCGAGCCGCGGCGAGCCGCCGGGGCTGTCCGCCGGGCCGTCGCCGACCCGCTCGTCCTGTCTGGCCGTCTGGTCCATCATAGTGCCCGTCGCGCCGCTCCCTCGGATTCCGCTCCCGCGGCCCTTCCGCATAGCTCCCGCCGATACCCTGCCCGCGCCGGGGGCGTTCCCGGCTCCCGGCGTACCCGCTCCATCGGGTGCGAGCCGCATGCCAGGATGCGGCGGCGGCTCAACCCCGGCTCAAGCCCCCACCGCCGCCGGGGCCGCGGGTCGCGCCCGTTCCGGATCGCCTCGATTGAGCGATCGGCGATGCCCCCTGTCCGGAACGACCGCCGCTCACCAGTCGACGTCGATCTGCGCCCGCTGGAGCTTCCCGGAGTAGTCCACGTAGGCGACCTTCGTCTCCGAGTAGAACTCGTACACCTCCCAGCCGCCCTCCCGGTGCCCGTTGCCGGTCTGCTTCACCCCGCCGAAGGGAAGGTGCGCCTCGGCCCCGATAGTGGGGGCGTTCACGTAGGTGATCCCGTTCTCCAGCGTCTCGATCGCCCGGAAGGCGGCCTGCACGTCGCGTGTGTAGAGGGCGGAGGAGAGCCCGTAGGGCACGTCGTTGTTGATCGCGAACGCCTCCTCGAGCTCGTCGAAGGCGAGGACCGACACGACCGGCCCGAAGATCTCCTCCCGCGCCACCCGCATGGCCGGGGTGACCCCGGTGAGGATGGTCGGCTGGAAGAACCAACCGTCCGCCAGCTCTTCGTGATCGGGACGGCCCCCGCCGAGCACGAGCTCGGCGCCCTCGTCCCGCGCCACCTCCATGTACCGCTCGATCTTGTCGCGGGCCACCTCGTTGATGAGCGGGCCCACCTCCGTCTCCTCGAGGAGCCCGTCGCCCAGGCGCAAGGCTCCGGCCTCCTCGACCAGGCGCTCCACGAAGGCGTCGTGGATCGAGCGGTGGAGGAGCAGGCGGCTGGTGGCGGTGCACCGCTGCCCGGTGGTTCCGAAGCCGCCCCACAGCGCGCCGTCCAGGGCCAGGCCCATGTCGGCGTCGGGCATGACGATCTGCGCGTTCTTCCCCCCCATCTCGAGCGAGAGGCGCTTGTGCATGCGGCCGCAGACCTCGCCGATGCGGCGGCCGGTCTCGGTGGAGCCGGTGAACGAGATGCCGGCGACCTCGGGATGGGCGACCAGCGCCTCGCCGACCGCCTCCCCCCGGCCGTGCACGAGCTGCAGGCAGGCGGCCGGCACGCCGGCCTCCAACAGGATCTCCACGAACAGGTGGGCCGAGTGCGGGACGTCCTCGGCCGGCTTGAAGACGACCGCGTTCCCGCAGGCGAGCGCCGGAAAGATCTTCCAGCTCGGGATCGCCAGCGGGAAGTTGAAGGGCGTGATGATGCCGAACACGCCGATCGGGCGGCGGAAGCTCATCGCCCACTTGTCCCGTAGCTCGGAGGGAACGGTGCGGCCGAACAGCCGTCGCCCCTCCGAGGCCGCGTAGTACGCCGTGTCGATCGCCTCCTGCACGTCGCCCCGGGTCTCCTCGAGCACCTTTCCCATCTCCCGAGTCATGGCCCGAGCGAGGGAATCCTTCCGGCGGCTCAGCAGGTCGCCGGCCCGTTTGAGGACGAGCCCGCGAGCCGGGGCCGGGGTGCGGGACCACTCGCGGAAGCCCTCGCGGGCGGAGGCGACCGCGCGCGCGACGTCCTCCGCTCCGGAGTCCGGAAAGCGGCCGATCAGGTCCGACGTACGGGCCGGATTCCGGTTCTCGATCCACTCGCCGGTGGTCGGGTCCATCCACTCGCCGGCGATGAAGTTCTGGAAGCGGTCGGGCATCCTCGATTCCTCTCTCTCCTCGGTTCGGATGCGCCTACGGCTCGCGGACGAGGAGGACCTCGCCGGCCTCCACCCGGATCTCGGAGACGTCCTCCGGGAGGGGGAAGAGCACGCGCCGTCCGGTTCCGTCCGTCCGGAAGCCGGCCTGCCGCAGCACATAGGGGATGAACGGCGGGGGGACGGGCACTACGCCCGCCTGGAGAGAGAGCACGGCGACGCTTCCCTCCCCCGGAGCCTGCACCCGCGGCTGGAGCTCGGTCGTGACGCGCGCGGAGTCTCCCATGAAGCGCCGCAGGCCCTCCGCCGCCTCGGACGACGCGGCGAGGCGGTTCAGATCCAGCTCGGCGCTCAGCTCCAGGGTCGAGTCCCGGAGGGTGAGCCGCGGGTCGTAGACGCCGTCGGGGAGCCCGCCGGCGAGCCGGTACTCGACCCAGCTCTGGAGCTCGAGACCGCTCAGCCGCACCTCGTCGTCGCCCTCCCCCTCCGCCAGCCGGCGGAGCTTCTCCTCCGCCCGCTCCGCCAGCTCCGGGCTCGGCTCGGTGGCCACGACCTCGGTCCGGCCGGTCAGCCATCGTTGGATGTCCTCCCGGTAGAACCAGGCGGCCACCACGAGGATGACGAGCACGGTGAGACAGCCGACGCCGGCCAGGACGTTCCGAATCAGTCGCATCGCCACCGCCTCCCCCGGCGCGCCGACCCCGGCGCGCGCTCCGTTCGCCCGCGGCTCATCCGTGTCGCTCCGCCGCGGCTCATCCGCGACTCATTCGGTGTCCCCGGCCGCGGCCAGCTCGTGCAGGGTCACCGGCTCGTAGCGGGCGCCGCCGCGTCCGAGCCGGCTGCGCATGAGGACCACGCTCCCCACCTCGTGCTCCGCCCGCAAGGAGACCTCCTCGACGGCCCGGCGCAACGCCTCGCCCTCCTCGGAGCGGAGGCGCCGGCGGGTGCGGCCGAGCGTGACGTGGGCGTGGAACGGCCGCTTCTCCGGTTCCACCCCGAGACCGGCGCTCGCCTCCACGACCGCGGACTGGAGGGCCGCGAGCGCCTCCGGCGGCTCCGGCACGCCGAGCCAGATCACCCGCGGCGACCGGAGCGACGGGAAGCCGCCCACCCCACCCAGCGGAAGCCCGAAGGGGGCGTGCCGGGCGGCGACCTCCTCCAGCGCGGCCGACCACGCCTCCGCCCGGGCGGCCTCCACATCGCCGAGGAACTGCAGCGTCAGGTGGAGTTGCGCCGGGTCCACCCAGCGGACCGGCGGCTCGGCCGCCCGCAGGGGCTCGACCGCCTCGTAGATGCGGTTCCGGAGCCGGTCGGGAAAGCGCAGGGCGATGAACAACCGCATCACGCGAGGTCCCCGCCGCGGCCCGCCAGAGGGTCTTCCGGCCCCGCTTCCAACGCCAGGTCGAGGGCCGCGTAGCGAAACCCCTCGGCGCGGGCCCGGGCCACCACCCGCGCCCGGCGCGCGGGCTCGAGCAGCCGCGGGATGAGGTCCGGGGGCACCCGGAGCACCGCGATCTCCGCCTCGGGCCCGTCCGGCTCGACCCGGATCCGCCGCGAGCCCAGCTCCGCCCGCAGGGCGGCCTCGAGGCGCAGCGCGGCCTCCGGGCGCCCCGCGGCCGCGACCGCCTCCCCCTCCGGCGGGCCGCCCGGCTCCGCCGCGCCCTCGCCGCTCATCGACCGAGCCGTACAAGCGCGCGGTTCAACGATCCGCTCCGGTATCCCTCCAGATCCAGCACGGCGCGCCGGAACCCGGCCTCGCGGAGCCGGGCGGCCACCCGGCGGGCCGCCTCCGGCGTCCCCCAGCGCGACAGCTCCGCCGGCGGCACCTCCAGCCGGGCCACGCCGGCGTGATGCCGCACGCGAAGGTCCCCCTCGGCCCCCAGCGCCCTCAGGGCCTCCTCGGCGGCCTCCACCTGCCGGAGCCGCTCCGCGGTGACCGCCACCCCGTAGGGCAGCCGGCTGGCCAGGCAGGGAGAAGCCGGCGCCTCCCAAGTCGGCAGCCCGGCACGCCGCGACAGACGGCGGATCTCCGGCTTCGTCAAGCCCGCCTCCTGGAGCGGCGACCGCACGCCGCGCTCCCGCGCCGCGCGTCCGCCCGGCCGCCAATCCGCCGCGTCGTCGGCGTTCGCCCCATCCAGCACGGCGGCGAATCCCTCCGAACGCGCCAGCCGGGTGAGCACCGCGTAGAGCTCGGCCTTGCAGAAGTAGCAACGGTCGGAGGGGTTCGCCGCGTAGCGCTCGTCCTCCATCTCGCGCGTGGTGACCGTCCGCCACGGGATTCCGAAGCGCTCGGCGATCCGCCGCGCCGATCGCCGCTGCTCCGCCGACACCGAGGGGCTGATCCCGGTGGCGGCGAGCACATCCGCCCGGCCCAGCACGGCCGTCGCCCGCCAGGCGAGGAAGGCGGAATCCACCCCGCCGCTGAAGGCGACGAGCGCGGGGCGGGAGGCGCGCAGGATGGCGTCGAGCCGGTCTCGCTTGCGGGCGAGCCGCGGCTCCACGGCGGCCTCGGGCGGCTCGGCGGTCTGCTCGAACATGCGTGCGGTCGCGATCCTCCGAATCGGGCTAACAGACACGCGGCCGCGCGGCCCCGACCCTCCGGCCGCCCCGGGGCGCTCTCCTTCTCTTCCACCGCGCCCGGCCGAACGTTCCGGCCTCGGGGGCGAACGGTGCCCGCGGCCGCGGCCGCCGCTAGGTTCGGGGAGCGGGCGGGGCGCGGAAAGTGCCGCCGCGACGGGCCGCCCGCCAGGGAGAGCATCACGTCAGGAGTCGGAGGTCGCGTGGAGCGGTTCGAGATCACGGTCGGCAAGGAGGAGCTCTGCTTCGCGGCGGCGCACTTCATTCCCTTCTACGGCGGGATGTGCGAGACCCTGCATGGACACAACTACCGCGTCGCCGTCACGCTGGCCGGGCGCCTGGACCCGCAGACCGGGTGGGTGCACGACTTCGTGGCGGTGAAGCGCGCCCTGGAAGGCCTCCTGGCCCGCCTGGACCATCGCACGCTCCTGCCCGACAACAACGCCTCCCTGGCGATCGAGACGGACGAGGAGGCCGTGCGCGTCCGCTGCGGCGACCGCCGCTTCCTCTTCCCGCGCGGGGACGTCGTCCTCCTGCCGGTGGCGAACACGACGGCCGAGCTGCTCGCGGCCTACCTGGCCGATGGGCTGGCCGACGCGCTCGGCGAGGAGGCGTGGGGCGCCGTGGAGCGGCTGGAGCTCGAGCTGGAGGAAGCGCCCGGACAGGCGGCGCGCTGCGTCCGGACCGGCCCGGCGGGGGCGGAGGGCGGCCCGGGGCGGTCGCAGGTCGGGGCGGGGTGATCCTCCTCGTCGACAACTACGACTCCTTCGTCCACAACCTGGCCCGCTATCTCCGCGAGCTGGGCGAGGAGGTCGAGGTCGTGCGCAACGACGCGATCGACCCGGCCGGCATCCAGGCGCGGGCGCCGAGCCACCTCGTCCTCTCCCCCGGGCCGCGGACACCCGCCGAGGCCGGCGTCTGCGTGCCGGCGGTGCGGGAGCTGGGCCCCGACCTCCCGATCCTCGGCGTCTGCCTGGGGCACCAGTGCGTCGGCGCGGCCTACGGGGCGCGGATCATCCACGCGCAGAGGCCGATGCACGGGAAGCGGTCGCGCGTCCGGCACGAGGGGAGCGGTCTGTTCCGCGGCCTGCCCGATCCCCTGACCGTCACCCGCTACCACTCGCTCCTGGTGGCGCGCGAGGACCTCGGGAGCCCGCTCCGGGTCACCGCCTGGACAGAAGCGGGCGAGGTGATGGCGGTCGCCCACGCGGAGCATCCGGTGTGGGGGGTCCAGTTCCATCCGGAGGCGGTGCTGACCGCGGCCGGGCACGCCCTGCTGGCGAACTTCCTGGCGCTCGGGCGGGGCGAGCCGCCGCCCGGAGCGGACGGCGTGGACCGGCCCTCCGAGCTCGAGGAGCCCGCGCCGGTCGCCTGAGCCGAATCGGCGCCTCCCTTATGCGGGTGCCGCCGCGCGGCCGCTCGAGCTCCGTCCCGCGTCCTCCGCTCGGCCGCCCGCCCCGCGCGTCCTCAGCCCGCCTGGGAGCCGCCGGGACGCTCCTCGCGCGGCGGCAGGCGCTCCAGGTCCACCAGTGCGGGGAGGGCGGCGTCGATCGCCTCCTCGCCGCGGCGGTAGACCCGCATGGTGGGATAGGCGAAGTCCAGCTCCGGCCGCCGGGCCACCTCCTCCAGCATGGCCCGGGTGATCCGGTCCGTCGAGCCGCGGCGCTGCCGGATGTGCACGAGGTAGCGCAGCACGAGCTCCACCCCGGACTCCGCGGCCCGCACGTAGACGATCGGGGTGAGCGGCCCGTACTTGAAGGCGTAGCGCCGCTCGAGCTGCCGGAATCCCGCCGCGGCCCGGTCCTCCATCCCTTCCACCTCGGCGCGGCCGAGCGCCTCCAGCATCTCGGCGCCCTTCTTCCAATCGCTCTCGTAGGTGAGGAGGAAGGGGATCTCGTTCCAGTTGTAGGGAGAATAGCTGGGGCTGACGAGGAAGTTCTCGTTCAGGAACTTCGAGTTGGGGATGGTGGCCAGGCGGCCGCTCGACTGCCGTCCGCGGACCAGGTTGCCGACCTCCAGCACGGTCGTCTTGAGCACCCCGACGTCGATCACCTCGCCGACCAGCCCTTCCACCTCCACCCGCGCGCCGGGACCGAAGCCCGCGTGGCCGGACAGGTAGAGCCAGCCGACCGCGCTCTTGCCGACGTCCTGGAGCGCGATGGCCAGGCCGGCCGCCAGCAGGCCGAGCACGGTGGCCATCTGCCCGAAGCGGCCCACGAACAGGCCGACCCCCACCGCGACCACGATGAACGCGCCGACGTAGCCGACGAGCTTGCGCAGCGAGTGGCGGCGGTTCACGTCCTCCACCCGCGCGATCACCGTGCGCCGGATCAGCCGGACGAGGGCGAACACGACTAGCGCGGTGAGCAGCCAGAGGGCGAAGTCTCCCACCGTCACCGTGGTGATCTCGCGGTATAGGGAATCCAGCCACTCGAGGATACGCTCGCGGTTCACGGCGCGGCGCTCCGGCAGTCCGGGAGCGAGGCGGACGCGGCCTCCCGGCGGCCCGGGAGCGAGGGCGGTGCGGCCTCCCGGCGCCGGAGCGGGCGCGGCGCGGACGCGCGCGAAGAGTCGGGGGCGTTCATGGTTTCATGATAGGGCATCGGAGCGGCGTTCGCGCCGTCCGCGTCGCGCTCAGGGCCGTGCGTCGTCGCCTCCGCTCACGCGTCCCTTCCCCCGTTCACGACTCCCCTTCCTCTTGCTCTTGTGGCAGGGCGAACACGTGGAGGGCGTCGCCGCGGCCCGGGCCGGCCAGGAAGTGCCCGCCACAGGCGATCGCCACGTACTGACGGCCGTCCAGCGCCCAGGTCGCGGGGGCGGAGGCGCAGGCGTGCTCCGCGCGGCCGCGCCACAGCTCCTCGCCCGTGCGCGCGTGCCAGGCGCCCAGCCCGCCGTCGAGCCGCCCGGCGAACACCAGGTCGCCGGCCGTGACGAGCACGCCCCCCACCATCGGCCGCGGCGTGCGGGCCTCCCAGACGACGCGGCCGGAGGCCGGGTCGAGCCCGATCACGCTGCCCCACCGCTCGCCCGGGAGGAGGTCGTGCGACACGCGGCGACCGCCGCCCGGCGCGCGGACCACCCGGTAGCGTCCCGGCGCGTGCAGGTTGGCTCCGTAGGCCAGCCCCGTCCCGGGGTGGAACGCGGCCGGAGACCATTCGGTTCCGCCGTAGATCCCGGGCGCCATCTCCACCCCCTCCGGGGTCGGGCGCGCCAGCACGTTCCGGTGCGGCACGTACGGCTCGGAGGCGGTGAGGAGCTCCCCGGTCTCCCGATGCCAGGCGAAGAAGACCCCGAGCTTCGAGAAGTGGCCGACCGCCGGGACCGGCGCCGCCCCTCCCGCCGCCTCCGGGTCGCCGCCGCTTCCCAGCCTTTCGGCGGAGGGCCGCCCATCCGCGGGGCGCGGCATCTCGAACAGGAAGGGGGGGCTGGCGGCGTCGAGACCCCATACGTCGTGCGGCAGGTACTGATAGCACCAGGCCCGCTCGCCCGTCCGGAAGCGGATCGCGCACACCGAGACGCTCCACCGGTTGTCGCCGGGGCGGGTGAAGCCGGTGAGCTCGGGGGCCGGGTTGCTGGTGCCGACGAACACGAGCTCCCGCTCCACGTCCAGGGTCGGGGTCATCCAGACGACCGCCCCGCCGCGCCGCCACGCGTCGGCGTAACGGGCCGAGTCCGCCCGCTCCGCCTCCAGGTCGCGGTGCAGCGGCAGGCCGGTGCCGGGCGCCGCCTGGAGCCACTCGCCCCACCAGCCCCCCTCCTCGGGCGAGGGGACGGCGTGCCAGGTCCAGCGCGGCTCCCCGGTGGCCGCGTCGTAGGCGCGGACGAAGCCGCGCACTCCGTACGGGCTGGCGGAGGCGCCAGCTACCACCAGGCCGTCCCAGGCGAGCGGCGCCTGTTTCAGCTGGTGACCGGCCCCCGGGTCGCCGATCCGGCGCTCCCAGAGCACCCGCCCGTCCGCCGCGTCGAGCGCCACCAGACGCGCGTCCACCGTCCCCACGAAGAGGCGGCCGTCCAGGAAGGCCGCGCCGCGGTTCACTGGCACCGGATGAGGGCGGGCGGCTTCGAGCGGCAGCCGGGTCTCCCACCGCCGCTCGCCCGTCCGGGCGTCGAGGGCGACCACGCGCTGCTCCCCGCTGGCCGCCGGGGTCGTTAGATACAGGTTGCCGTCCACCACCAGCGGGGTGGATTCGAACGTCTCGGCCACGCCCGTGCGGTAGGTCCAGGCGACTGCCAGGGAGTCCACGTTGGCGGCGTGGATCCGGTCGATGGGCGAATAGCGGGTCTGTCCGGGGTCTCCGCCGTAGGTGGGCCAGGTGGAGGGATCGGCCCGGTGCCCGACGCTCGGCGCCGCCCGGGCCGGCGCGTCCACACCCCCTCCGGCGGCGGCCCGCCCATCCTCGCCACCGTCCGCGCAGCCCG
>CAZTGV010000001.1:59576-62920 GCA_964613475.1 uncultured Gemmatimonadota bacterium | reverse complement strand
TCCACACCCCCTCCGGCGGCGGCCCGCCCATCCTCGCCACCGTCCGCGCAGCCCGCCGCCGCGAGCGCGAGGCAGAGCGCCGCCACGCGGCCGGCGGCGCCCGCCGCCGTCAACGGCGAGCCGTCACGGGCCCTCGGCGAGCGGAGGCGCCGTGGCCGGGTGGGTTGGACCTTCGGGGGGGCGTCCGCCGGGCCGCGCGGGCGGGATGCCGTTCACGTCGGCGCCGGGCGGCGTGCCGCCTCCGGCCTCCGAGGCGGGCGCGGCTCCGCCCTCCGCATCGGCCGAGACCCGGGGCAGGCGGACCGTGAAGGTGGACCCCGTGCTGCGTCCCTCGCTGTGGGCGTGAATGGTGCCGCCGTGCAGCCCGACCAGGTGCCGCACCATCGCCAGCCCCAGGCCGAGGCCCCGCTCGCTGCGGGTGCGTGACGGCTCCCCCTGCTGGAAGCGCTCGAAGATGTAGGGAAGCGCCTCGGGCGGGATCCCCACGCCGGTGTCGGCGACCTCGAGCTCGACCGCGCCCTCCCCCGCACGCAGCGCGACCGAGACGCGCCCGCCGGAGGGCGTGTACTTCACCGCGTTCGACAACAGGTGCCAGGCGACCTCCCGCAACCGCTCGGGGTCGCCGCGCAATGCCCCGATGGAGTCGGACAGGTCGGCCTCGAGCCGCACCCCCTTGAGCTCCGCCGTGGGGCGCACCGTCTCCAGCGCGGCGCGCACCAGCGCCGCCAGGTCGACGTCCATCGTGCGCAGTCGCACCCGCCCGCGGATGGCGCGCGAGGTGTCGAGCAGGTCCTGGATCAGCTCTCCGAGCTGCTGCGCGGCCCGTTCCACCGCATCCAGCCCTCGAGCCCGCGTGCGGTCTTCCAGGCCCGGCTTTCGGAGCAGGGAGGCCCAGATGAGGATCGTGTTCAGCGGGGTCCTCAGCTCGTGCGACACGACCGAGAGGAACTCGTCCTTGAGGCGGCTCGCCTCCTCGGCCGCCGCCCGCGCCTGACGCTCCGACACGATGAGCCGGTCCCGCTCGCGCTCGAGCCGGATCCGCTGGCGGATCTCGTCGGAGAGCTCCCGCACCTTCTGGTTGAGGAGGAGGAAGCGGTCCGTCTCCTCGTCCCGGCGGACCAGTCGCAGCAGGACCACCGCGGCCCGCTCGGCGCTCCAGGGCACGACGCACGAGGCTTCGGCGCGGCAGGCGAGCGGCCCGTCGTCCCCGTCGGCGAGCACCAGAAGCCCCGGAAGGGGCGAGCGGCTTCCGGCGGCCATCCTCAGGTAGCGGCGCGCGCGCTCCGGGTCGCTCGACAACCGATCGAGGAGCGATACGCCGACCAGGGCCGGCTCGGGCCGTCCGAACAGGCGGGCGGCCGCGGGGTTGAGCGCGAGGATCTCCCCCGTCCCCGAGACCAGCAGGCACGCTTCGGAAAGGGCGGCGAGGAGGCTGCGGGGCTCGGCGAGCGTCACCCGTCGGGCGCTCGAAAGTATTCCCGCCCGTGCGCCCGCTCCGCCTCCTCCGTCGGGCTGAGGTAGACCACCACCCGGCACCCCGGATCTCCCCGAGCGATCGCCTCCTGGATCTCGACCTTCGCGTAGCCGAGGCTCTCCGCCGCGATCGCGCCGAACACGTTGGAGGTCATCATGCAGAGCGCCGGCCGGCCCTCCACCTGCTCGGCGAACGGACAGGCCCGGTTGCCGAGAACGATCTTCGTCTCATCCTCGTGGATCACGTAGAAATCGCCACGGATCCGACGCTTCAGATCCACCAGCACCTCGGGAAGCTGATCGCGCGAGAGCTTCTCCACCTGCAGGGCGGCCCGGTACTCTCCCCCGATCTGTTCCCCGAGACGCTGGCCGACCACGCTGACGAAGCCGGCCGCCTCCTCCAGGCCGACCACCTCCTGGAGGCTGCCGGCGAGCTCCCGCAGCAGGTCGCGCAGGAACGAGTCCCGCTCCAGGCGGACGGGAAGCTCGCGCACCGGCGAGGATCGGGGGGTGGAGCCGGCGCTCACGCGTCCGGCCCGGAGTGCCGGCGCCCGAGGCGCCGGAGGAAGATGGCTGTCATGATACCCGCCTGCGGCTCGTGCTGGCCGGGCCTCGGGGCGCGGAGCGGGGCGGGTCCACGCGCGGCGAAGCCCGTGCTCGTGGAGCGGCGAACGCGTACAACGCCCCACATCTCTGATGTTCGGCCCGCCGGTCCGCGCCGTCAAGCGGCGACGGACCGGTTCGTCCCCCGTCTATCCTTCGTACCCCGGCACGCGGAATCCGAGCGCCTCCGAGAGGTCGTCCCGACCGATCCGAGCCCTCCCGTTCAGGTCCGCGATCGTGCGGGCGACCTTCAGCGCGCGCACCCAGCCGCGAGCGCTCAGGCCCCACCGGTCCACCGCGGCCGCCATCGTGCGCTCCCCGGGGCCGTCCAGGGCGCAGTGCCGCCGCACGTCCGCCATCCCCATCTCCGCGTTGGCGCGGCCGCCGAGCCGGCGGGCCGCCCGGGCGCGGGCGTCCGCCACCCGATCGCGCACCTCGCGGGTGGTCGGCCCCCCCGACGCGCGATGTAGCGCGTCCCAGGAGACCGCGGGCACGTCCACGTGGAGGTCGATCCGGTCCAATAGCGGGCCGCTCACCCGGGAGAGGTATCGCCGGACGAGCGCCGGGTCGCAGGTGCAGCGTTCCCCCTCTTCCGTCTCGTATCCGCAGGGGCAGGGATTCATGGCTGCTGCCAGCAGGAATCGCGCCGGAAAGGTGACCGCGGCGCGGGCTCGCACCACGTGGACGACCCCGTCCTCCAGCGGCTGGCGGAGCACCTCCAGCACGCGGCGCCCGAACTCCGGCAGCTCGTCCAGGAACAGCACGCCCCGGTGGGCGAGCGAGATCTCGCCCGGCCGCGGCCACGCGCCGCCTCCCGCCAGGCCGGCCTCGCTGATCGTGTGGTGGGGGGCCCGGAACGGGCGGGCCCGCACCAGGCCCGCGTCCGCCGGCAGGCGACCGGCGATGCTGTGCACCGCCGTGACCTCCACGGCTTCCTCCGTGGTCATCGCGGGGAGCAGGCCCGGCAGACAGCGGGCGAGGGTCGTCTTGCCCGCTCCCGGCGCCCCGCGGAGGAGCAGGTTGTGCCCCCCGGCCGCGGCGATCTCGAGGGCCCGCTTGGCGTGCGCCTGTCCGCGCACCTCCCCGAGCTCCCCGGCGGCGGGGCTCGCCGTCGGAGGCGCGGCCGGCAGGTCGCGCGGAGTGGGCAGGCCGCCCTTACCCTGCAGGAACGCCAGCACCGCGCCCAGCGCCTCCGCGCCGTGCACGCGCAGCCCCGCCACCGCCCCGGTCTCCCGCAGGTTGGCGCGCGGCACCAGCAGCCCGTCCAC
>CAZTGV010000001.1:0-59476 GCA_964613475.1 uncultured Gemmatimonadota bacterium | reverse complement strand
ACGCGGCGGGCCTCCAGCCCCATCACGGCGGCCGAGGCGACCTCGGCGACCATGGGACCAGCCTACGCCGCGCCCTCAACGCCGCGGCAACGGCGGGGTACGCTCGCCCGCCCCGGCGCGACGCCTTGCGCCGGCCGGGCCCGGCGGGCCAACGTCGCACGCGGCGATGTCCCCGAGGAGAGGGTCGGAGGAGCGATGGAACAGCCGACGAAGGGCGGCAGGGAAGCCGGCGGCCCGCGGCCGCCCCGCCTGGCGGAGATGACCTGGCTGGCGGCGTCCCGGTGGATCCACCGGGATCCACGCCTGCTCCTGCCGGTGGGGACCTGCGTGCAGCACGGGCCCCACCTGCCCCTCGACACGGACACGCGGATCGTCACGGCGATCGCCGAGGGGATGGCCGCCCGTCACCAGGTGCTGGTGGCGCCCACGCTCCCGTACGGGGCTTCCTCCGACCGGGACCGGGATTACGCGGGCACGGCGCCGCTCCGGGCCAAGACGCTCCACCGGGTGGTGAACGAGCTCATCGCCGCCTGGGAGTCCCAGGGCCTGCGCGAGCTCATCCTCCTCACCTCGCAGGGATGGGCGGCCCACTTCGGAAGCCTTCTCACCGCGATCACCGAGGAGGCCCGCGTCCGGGCGGTCGACCTGAACGCGGTGGACCTCTCGCCGGTTCTCGATCGCCGGCCAGATCCGGAGCGGGCGGGCGAGGTCGAAACCTCCCTCCTCCTGTACCTGGCGCCCGATCTGGTCCGCCGTGACGAGGTGCTGGACGCGCCCGTCTCATCGGATGAGCTGGACGCGTTGCTGGACGGCACGGAGCCGATCCCGCGCCCGGGCTCGCCCGGAGTGGTCGGGCGGCCGAGCGCGGCGTCGGCGGAGAAAGGACGACGGATCCATGACTACCTGGTCGAGCACGTGGGCGATCGCCTGTTCGCGGAGGAGCGGGTCGATGCGACAGGGTAGCGGGACGACGCGCGCCGCGGGGACCGCGGGCGCGCGGGCGGGAGCCGCCGCCCTGCTGGCGGCCGCGCTGGTGGTCGCCGGCGCGCCCGCCGCCCTCGGCCAGAGCGTGCAGGAGGTGGAGGCGGGCCGTTTCGAGATCCGGGTCGGCGAGCGGTCGGTCGGGACGGAGACGTTCGCCGTCCGCCGGGAGGACGGGGTCTTCCGCGCCGCCGGCCGGCTGACCCTGGAGCGCGGCGCGCCCGGGCTGGCCTCGATGGACGTGCGGCTCCAGACGAGCGCCTCGTTCCGGCCGAACAGCTACGCCCTGCGGGCGAGCGCCGGGGATGTCCGCGCGGTGGACGGCGTGTGGAGCGGCGACCGCCTGCGCCTCCACATCGCCTCGGAGGAGGGCGAGCGCTGGAAGGAGTACCTCACCCCGGGACCGGTGGCGATCCTCGAGGACGGGGTCGCCCATCACTTCTACCTCCTGTTCCGCCAGCTCGGGGACGCGGCGGACGGCGCCCGCATCCCGGTGATCCTGCCGGCGGCGAACCGGCAGGCGACCGCCACCATCCGCCGCGGACAGGCCGAGACGGTGCGGGTGGGCGACGAGGACCGGGCGGCCACCCGCTGGGAGGTGGAGGTCGACGGCCGGCGCCACCGGGTGTGGCTGGACCCGGACGGCCGGGTGCTGCGGGTCGCGACGCCCGGCGAGAACCGGCTGCACGTGCGGGTGCCCTGAACGCCGCGGCGCCGGCGCTCGGCCCGCGGCGTTTGCCCCCACGCGGCGCGGAGGCTATGCAGTAGCGCGTGAGCGAAGACGCGAGGACGGCCGCCGTGACCGCCGAACCCGAGCCCCTTCCGTCGGAGCGGCCGGCCGAGACCTCGAGCCTCCCCGTCCGCTACGCGCGCGTCTTCGTGGCTCCGGCGCGCCTGTTCGACGAGCTGGCGCGTCGGCCGCGCTGGGTGGGCGCCCTGTTGCTCGTCGTAGCGCTCAGCGTCCTGGCCAACCTGCTCCTTCCGACCGAGATCCTGCGCGAGGTCCTCGCCGCGCGGGCCCCGGCCGAGGCCACTCCGGAGCAGGTGGCGGGAATGGCGGAGCTGGCGCGCTGGTGGGTGCTGGGCGCCGCGCTCTTCGTCCCCCCGGTGGTGATCGCGCTGGTCGCCGCGCTGCTGATCCTGATCTACGACTTCCTGCTGGCCGGCGAGGCCTCCTACCGGCAGCTCGTGGCGGCCACCGCGCACGCCTACCTCATCTGGGGCACGGGCCAGCTGGTGACGCTCGGCCTGGTGGTCCTGGCCGGCGATCCGGAGGTGACCCTCTCCCTGCACCTCCTGGCCCCCTTCCTGGAGGCGGGCGGCTACCTCCAGCGGCTCCTGCGGGGCCTGAGCGTGTTCGGCCTGTGGACGGCGGCGGTGCTCGGGGTGGCGGTGAGCCGGATCTATCCGGGCCGGCGGGCCGGGAGCGCCGCGGCCCTGCTGGTGGGCCTCTACGTCCTCTTCCAGGCGGTGGGCGCGGCGGTCGCCGGCGCCTTCGGCTGAGTCCCCGTCGCGTCGGCCGGCCGCGCGTCGCCCCCTCGCGGCCGGGGCCCGGCAGCCCCCGCTCACGCCGGGGACCGGCCCGTCCTTCCCCCCGTGTCGGCCGGTCGCGTGCAGCGTCCGGCGCCCGTAAGCTGTTCCCTTCCCGAACCCCCGCGCCCCGTCGGATCGTCGCGGCGGCGCGATGGCCCGTGGCGGGGAAACCGGCGCGCGCCGAACGGCGTACCGGTTCCCGGGCGGAGCGGCGGTGAGGGGGGGAGGCGGCGCGTGACCGAAGGTCGAGGCGGAGCGTGACGACGAGGAAGAAGGTCCTGATCGGGGTCGGGGTGGTGCTGGGACTGGCGGTCCTGGCCGTCCTGGCGCTCCGCGAGGACCGGGGCGGCGGCGTCGAGGTGCGCGCCGAGGCCGTGCAGCGCCGCGACCTCGTCGCCCGCGTCTCCGCCACCGGACACATCGAGGCGAAGCGACGGGTCGAGCTCCGGGCCGAAGTGCCCGGCCGCATCGTCCGGCTGCCGGTCGACGAGGGACAGGACGTGGGGGAAGGCGACCTCCTGGTGGTCCTGGATCCCACGCAGCACGAGGCGGCGGTCCAGCGGGCCTCCGCCTCCGTGGCGGAGGCGCGCGCCCGGGAATCGCAGGCGCGGGCCGCCTACCAGCAGACGGAGCGTGACGCGGACCGCTTCCGGCGGCTGAAGGAGGCCACCCCGGACCTCGTCACGGATCAGGAGGTGGAGCGGGCGGTCACCGAGGCGGAGGTGCAGCGGGCGCTCTGGCGGGCCGCGGAGCACTCGGTCGAGCAGGCCGAAGCCGCGCTCCGCGAGGCGCGCGACCGACTGGACAAGACGGTGATCCGTTCGCCGATGGCGGGCCGCGTCACGCGCCTCGACGTGGAGGCGGGGGAGACCGTCATCCAGGGCGGCTTCCTGGACCCGCTGCTCATGACGATCTCGGACCTTTCGGTCATGGAGGCGGTGATCGAAGTCGACGAGACGGACATCCCCGCCGTGTCGGCCGGCGATTCGGCCTTCGTCGAGATCGACGCCTTTCCGGGCCGGCGCTTTCCCGGCCGGGTGAGCAAGGTCGGCACGGGGGCTCTACAGCCGCGGAGCGCGCAGGGCCAGACCGGGACCGGCGGGACGGGAAGCGAGCGCGCGGTGGACTTCGAGGTGCGCATCACCCTCGCCGAACCGCCGCCCGGGATCCGACCCGACCTGTCGGCGACGGCCGACATCGTGACCGCCACCCGCCGGCAGGCGCTGGCGGTGCCGATCACCGCGCTCACCCTGGTCCCGGCGGACCAGGTGGAGGCGCTGCCGGCCGAGGACGTCCCCGACGAGCGGCGCGGAGTCGTCGCGGGTGGACGAGACCTGGAGGGCGTGTTCGTGGTGGACGGCGAAGAGGCGCGCTTCCGGCCCCTGGAGATCGGGATCGCCGGGGAGAACCACTTCGAGGTGCTCGCCGGCCTCGAGGAAGGCGAGGTGGTCGTCTCCGGACCCTACCAGGCGATCCGGGAGCTCCGGGACGGCGCGCGCGTCCGGGTGAGCCGGGCGGACACGGCCGGCGCCGCCGGCCGCGGCGTGGCGGGTCGGGACGGGGCCGAGCCCGCCTCCCCGTGAGGCCGGTGGACGTGGACAGTCGGATCCCGGAGACACGGAGCGAGGAGACGGGCTCGATGGAGTCGAGGGGCGACGCGCCGGGGCGGTCCGCGGAGGGCGGGATCCAGCCGATCATCCGGACCCGGGGCCTCACCAAGGACTACGAGATGGGCGCCGAGGTCGTCCGCGCGCTGCGCGGCGTGGACCTCGAGATCGCCCGCAACGAGTATGTGGCGATCATGGGGCCTTCGGGATCGGGCAAGTCCACCCTGATGAACCTGATCGGCTGCCTGGACACGCCCACCGCCGGCGAGTACGTGCTGAACGGCCAGCCGGTCCAGGACCTGGGGGACGACGAGCTGGCGCGGATCCGGAACCGCGAGATCGGCTTCGTCTTCCAGACCTTCAACCTGCTTCCCCGGGCCACCGCGCTGCACAACGTGGAGCTGCCGCTCATCTACGCGGGCATCGCCTCCAGGGAGCGCCAGCGGCGCGCGGCCGAGGCGCTGCGGCAGGTGGGGCTGGCCGACCGGATGGACCACCGGCCCAACGAGCTCTCGGGCGGGCAGCGTCAGCGGGTGGCGATCGCCCGGGCGCTGGTGAACCAGCCGTCCATTCTCCTGGCCGACGAGCCGACCGGAAACCTCGACTCGGCGACCTCGACCGAGATCATGGCCGTGTTCAACGCCCTGAAGGCCGAGGGGCAGACCATCATCATGGTGACGCACGAGTACGAGATCGCGGGGCGCGCCGAGCGGGTCATCACCCTCCGGGACGGCCTCGTCGAGTCCCACGACGCCAGGATCGCGGCGCCCGCCGGGGTCTAGGCGAGGGAGGCCGCAGGGGTGCGCCCGCTCGAAGGGCTCAAGCTGGCCCTCGCCCAGATTCGGGCGCAGAAGCTGAAGTCCACCTTCGTCGTCCTCGGGGTCGTCATCGGGATCACCTTCCTGATCGCGGTCATCACGCTGGTGGAGGGGGTGGACCGGTACGTGCGCGAGGACTTCGGCGGCGCGATCGCCGGCGTCAACACCTTCACAGTCCTGCGGCGCACCCAGGTCGTCACCGGTCCGCAGTCGCAGGCGGAGCTGCGGCGGCAGGCTCGCAACCCGCCCCTCACGCTGCGCGACGTCGAGGTCGTCCGAGAGGCCGTCCCCGAGGCGCTCCACTTCGCCTACGCGGCGGGCCGGAGCCTGCCGGAGGTGCGACACGGCCAGCGGCGTCGCCGCAACATCCGGGTGATGGGGGGCTCGGAGGCCTACCTGCCCCTGGTCGGGTGGAGCGTGGAGCGGGGGCGGACGCTGGCGCCGCTCGACCATCGCCGCGGGCTCAAGGTGGCGGTGATCGGGGCGGAGATCGCCGACCGGCTCTTCCCGACCGGCACGCCCCTCGGGCGGCCGATCCGCCTCGGCGGCGAGCGATTCACGGTCATCGGCGTGTTCGAGCGGCAGGGCGGGCTGCTCGGCAACATCCGGGACGCCACGGTGGTCGTCCCGTTCACCACCTACCAGCAGACGATGGCCACGCGCCGCCAGGAGGTGCGGGAGATCCAGGTCAAGGTCGACCGCGCGGAGGCGCTGCAGCCGGCGATCTACGCCGCCGAGGGCGCGCTGCGGGCCGATCGGCGGCTGCGGCCCTCACAGGACAACGACTTCCACATCCAGACCTCGAGCGGCCTGCTGAGCGCCTGGGATGCGATCAACCGGGTGCTGATGACGGCCCTGCCGGGCCTCGTCTCGGTGGCCCTGGTGGTGGGCGGGATCGTGATCATGAACATCATGCTCCTCTCGGTCGCCGAGCGGACGCGGGAGATCGGCATCCGCAAGGCGATCGGGGCCCGGCAGCGGGACATCCTCCTCCAGTTCCTCGCCGAGTCCTCCGTTCTCTCCCTGGTGGGGGCGGCGGCCGGGATCCTCGGCGGCGTGGGCCTGGCGTGGCTCGTCTCCGCCGTGTCGCCGGTCCCGGCGGCGGTATCGGCGCCGGCCGTCGCGCTCGCCCTGGCGCTGGGCCTGGTGGTCGGGATCGCCTCGGGGCTGTATCCCGCCTACCGGGCCGCCCGGCTGGACCCGATCGAGGCGCTGCGGCACGAATGAGCGCGGCGGGCGGCGGGCGCGACGCGGGCGGCGTGGGTCGGGGGTCGCCGGTGGGCGGCAGGGGGCGTGGCTCGCCGCTGGACGGCGGCGGGCGTGGCTCGACCCGTCTCGGCGACCGGCGCCGCCGCAGGGTCGTCGGCTTCCTGGCCATGCTCCTCGAGGGGGTGGCGATCGCCTTCGACGCGCTGCGGGCCAACAAGGTCCGCAGCGGACTGACCATCCTGGGGGTGACGATCGGCGTGCTGGTCGTGATGGTGATGGCCGCGGTGATCCAGGGGGTGAACCGCAGCTTCACCGAGATGATCGCCTCGCGCGGGCCCACCACCTTCTACGTGGCGCACGCGACCTTCGAGGCACAGCCGCAGACGGGGCTGGAGGAGGAAGAGCAGGAGTTCATGCGGCGGCCTCCGGTCGACCCGGCGTTCGCCTCGGAGCTCGCCCGGCTTCCGGGGATCCGCAGCGCCTCCCCGGTCGCCGACCTCAGCTTCCTGAGCTTCGAGGCGGTGGCCGGCGGGCAGCGGGCGCTCATCACCCTCGCCGCGGTGAACGCCGATTTCCTGGAGATCGACAACGGCGAGATCCTGGACGGCCGCTTCTTCACGGCGGCCGAGGAGCGGCGACGAGCCGCGGTGGCGGTCATCGACTCGGCGACGGCGGCCGACCTCTTCCCCGGCCGCGATCCGATCGGTCGGACCGTGCGGATCGGGCTGGTGGCGGGCGCCTCCGCGCCGTTCCGGGTGGTGGGCGTCTACCGGCCTCCGGACAACCTGTTCGCGGGCATCGCCTCGCACTACGTGCTCCTCCCCTTCTCCTCCACGGACAAGTACCTGCCGCTGTGGGACCGGGCCGTCAGCCTCGTCGTGCGGCCGGAGATGGGGGTGCGGCTGGACCGCGCCGTGGACCTCGTCCACGCGCGCATGCGCCAGCTGCGCGGGCTGCGGCCCGGACAGCCGGACGACTTCGAGGTGCTCACCCAGGACGAGATCTTCGGCCTGTGGAACAACCTGACGGCCGTTCTCTTCTCGGTGATGATCGCCCTCTCCGGGGTGGGGCTCCTGGTCGGCGGCGTGGGGGTGATCGGGATCATGATGATCTCGGTGACCGAGCGGACTCGGGAGATCGGCCTTCGCAAGGCGACCGGCGCCACCCGGACGGACATCCTGTGGCAGTTCCTGGTGGAGGCGTCGACCCTGACGCTGCTGGGGGGCGCGGCCGGACTGCTGGCGGGCGGCGGGATCGTCTACGCGCTCACCACCTGGACGCCGGTGCCGGCCGAGGTGCCGATGTGGTCCGTGGTGGCGGCGCTCCTGGCCGCGGCGCTGACCGGGATCGGCTTCGGCCTCTACCCGGCGGCCCGGGCGGCCCGGCTGGACCCGGTGGAGGCGCTGCGCTACGAATGACGCCCCCGGCGCGGGGCGCGGCGCCGGCCGGCCGGGGGTCCGCGAGGAGCCGTTCGGCGCGAGGGGAGTCGGAAGGCGGAGCTTCCGGAGGAGGCCGATGAGCGGACCGGACGGAGACCGGGTGGACGTGCTGGCCATCGCCGCCCACCCCGACGACGCCGAGCTCACCTGCGGCGGCACCCTGGCGCGCTGCGCCGAGGCGGGGCACCGCACGGGCATCCTGGACCTCACCCGCGGGGAGACGGCGAGCCGCGGGACGCCGGAGGCGCGGGCGGACGAGGCGGCCCGCGCGGCCGAGGTGCTGGGGGTGTCGGTGCGGGAGAACGCCGGACTGCCGGACGCCGGGCTGTTCAACACGGCCGAGACCCGCGCGGCGCTGGCCGCCCGCATCCGCCGCCTGCGGCCGCGGGTGGTGATCCTCCCCTTCCCGCGAGGGCGTCACCCCGACCACCGGATCGCCGCCGAGCTGGGCCGCGACGCCTGCTTCCTGGCCGGGCTGAAGAACTGGGAGGGCGGACCGGCCGCGCGGCCGGAGAAGGTGCTCTACGCGCTCGCCTACCGGGAGGACCCGGTGAAGCCGACGTTCGTGGTCCCGCTGAGCCGGGATCAGTTCCGCAGGAAGATGGAGGCGGTCCGCTGCTACGCCTCGCAGTTCGAGGGCAAGACGGCCGCCGGCGAGATCTTCCCGACCGGACAGCCGCTCTACGAGCGGGTGGAGACGCAGAGCCGCCACTACGGCTCGCTGATCCGCGAGCCCTACGGGGAGCCGTTCTGGACCGAGGAGACGGTGGCGGTGGACGACATCACCGCCCTCTCCGTCCGCTCCATGTAGATCAGGCCAGGCAGCGCACCTCGATCAGCAGGCGCTTCCAGCTCGGGACGGTCTCGTCCCCGATGCGGAGCACCCGCGCCAGGGCGCGCCCGCCACCCCGCATCCAGGGGGCCAGCCAGCGCCCGATCTCGTCCGGCAGATGGCCCACCGGATCGCCGCCCTCCACGTGGACCCAGACCTGCTCCGGCTCGCGCCCCGGCGGGTCCGGGATGAGCAGGAGAGCCTCCCGCGGGCGAAGGCCTTCCAGGTGGCGGGTCCGGTCGGCGAAGGCGAGTCCGTGGACGGTGGCGCGGAAGAGGGAGGCGGCGGGGGGAGCGAGGGACGCGAGGCGGTGCCGGGCGTGATCCATGATCCTCCTGGTCGCGGCCGAACTGGTTGCGGTCCGAAAACCGACGCTCGTAGTGTACGGGGCCTTCGAACATAGGCCGCCGGCACGGAGCGGAAAAGGAGTGCCGGAACCTCCCGCGTCCGGGCGGATAGGAGCCCACGCGGACCCACCCGAGGAGGCGCCATGCCGAGCTGGAGCGACGGACCGGAGACGGAGGCCGTGTACCTGGACTACGCGGCCACGGCGCCCTTGCGTCCGGAGGTGTGGGCGGCCATGGAGGAGGCGCGGGACCGCTGCTTCAACCCCGCCAGCGCGCACGCCTTCGGGCGGCGCGCCAACGCCTGCCTCGAGGAGTCGCGAGGGACGCTGGCGGAGATCCTGGGCGCCGGGCGCGCCGAGGTCTTCTTCACCGGCGGCGGCACCCAGTCGGACAACCTGGCCATCCTCGGCTTCGTGCGGGCCCATCGGGACGGCGGGCGCCCGCCGCGCGTCCTGGTCTCGTCCATTGAGCACAAGGCCTGTATAGGGGCGGCCGAGCGCGCGAGGGAGGAGGGCGCGGAGGTCGTCCCGCTGCCGGTGGATGCGGACGGGACGGTGGAGCTGGACGCGCTGGACCGGGCTCTGGACGAGGGGGACGGCGCGCCCACCCTGGTATCGCTCATGTGGGCGAACAACGAGGTGGGCACGGTTCAGCCGGTGGCCGAGGCGGCCGAGCGGGCGCGGGCGCGCGGGGCGCGCTTCCACACCGACGCCGTGCAGGCGTTCGGCAAGCTGCCGGTGACCGTGCAGGGGGCGCCGGCGGACCTGCTCACCATCACGGCCCACAAGGTGGGCGGCCCGGTGGGGATCGGCCTGCTCTACCGGCGGAAGGGGGTGGCGCTGGAGCCGCTCACCTACGGCGGCTCGCAGGAGCGGGGGGTATGGCCCGGCACCCAGAACCCCCTCGGCGCGGTCGGCTTCGCCACCGCCGCCCGGCTGGCGGTCGAGGAGCGCGAGGAGGAGGCGGCGCGGCTGCGCGGGCTGCGGGACGCGCTCGCCGAGCGGCTCCGCGCCGGCGTGCCGGACGTGCGGATCCATGGCGAGGGTGCGCCCGAGCGGCTGCCGAACGTCCTCAGCATCGGCATTCCCGACTGCGACGCGGCGACCCTGCTGGTGACGCTCGACATGTCGGGGATCGCGGTCTCGGGCGGCTCGGCGTGCAGCAGCGGCGCCTCGGGGGGCTCGCACGTGCTCGAGGCGATGGGGATCGGCCAGGACGAGGACTACGCGGCGCTCCGCTTCAGCATGGGGCCGGCCACCACGCGGGCGCACGTGGAGCGGGCCGCGGAAGCGACGGTCCGCGCCTGCGCGCGCCTCATGGGCACGGCCGCCTGAGCGCGCGAGGACGGAAGGCGAGACCGTGATCGCTCCCGCGAGCGGGGCCCCGGCTTGGGCGCGGTCCGCGCCGTCGGGGGCGGCCGTCCTGGTGGCCATGTCCGGCGGCGTGGACTCGAGCGTGACCGCCGCGGTGCTGCACGCCATGGGCTTCCGCGCCGTCGGCGTCACCATGAAGACCTTCTGCTACTCGGAGGTGGAGGGGCCGGCCCGCTCCTGCTGCGGCCTGGAGGGGATCGCCGACGCGAAGTCGGTGGCGGCGCGGCTCGGGATCCCGCACTTCGTCTACGACGTGGAGGAGGCGTTCACTCGCGACGTCATCGAGGACTTCGTCTCCGAGTACGCGGCCGGCCGGACGCCCATCCCCTGCGTGCGGTGCAACAGCTTCACCAAGTTCCGCGACCTCCTGCGGCGCGCCGACGCCCTCGGCTGCGACTACCTGGCGACCGGCCACTACGCGCGGATCCGCCGCGGGGGGCAGGACTCCGGGCCGGATGGGGGGGAGGGTGGGGTGAGGCCGGACGGCGCCCGGAGACGGGCCGGGGCGCCGGCGGACGGCCGGGCCGCCCTGTGCCGGGCCGAGGATGACCGGAAGGACCAGACCTACTTCCTGTGGGGCATCCCGCGAGACGTCCTGGACCGCCTGGTCCTCCCGATCGGGGAGATCGAGAAGCCGGCCGTGCGCGCGATGGCCCGGGAGCTCGAGCTGTCGGTCGCCGAGAAACCCGAGTCCTTCGAGATCTGCTTCGTCCCGGACAACGACTACGCCGGCGTGCTCCGCCGCTACCTCGGCGAGGACCACCCCGCCCTCGCCCGCGGCCCTTTCCTGCTCGAGGACGGCCGCGAGGCGGGGACGCACGAGGGCTACGCGCACTTCACCGTCGGGCAGCGGAAGGGCCTGCCCGGCGGCTTCCCGGAGGCGATGTACGTGGTCGAGATCCGCCCCGAGGACCGCGCGGTGGTGATCGGCCCCCGGGAGGCGCTCGCCACCACGCGCGTCGAGGCCGTGAAGGCGAACTGGCTCGCTCCCCGTCCGGAGCCGGGAGAGACGGTGGGCGTCCGGATCCGACACGGCGCGCCGATCGTGGATGGCACGGTCCTCCGCGCCGGCGAGGACGGCTTCTCGCTCGACCTCGCGGCCCCTCGCCGCGCGGTCACCCCCGGCCAGAGCGCGGTGCTCTACCGGGACGAGGTCGTCCTGGGCGGCGGGGTGATCGCGTAGGCCGCCGCGAGGCCGCTCAGTACTTGAGCCCCTCCGTGCGCGCGAGCTCCTCCGTGAGCCGCCGCCCCTCCTCCGAGAGCTCGTCCGGGGTGGTGACCGTCACCCGCACGAGCTGATCGCCACGCGTCGAATCCTTCTGGACCCCCTGGCCGCGGATCCGGAAGGTGGTCCCGCTCTGCGTCCCCGGCGGGATGCGGAGCACCACTTTCTTGCCATCGACGGTCCGAACCCGGATGCGCGAGCCCAGCACCGCCTGGGCGATGTTGATGGGCACCTCGGCGATCAGATCCAGCCCGTCGCGGGTGAAGAAGGGGTCGTCCTTCACCCGGAAGCGGATGATCAGGTCGCCCGGGGGGCCGCCCTGCGGCCCTCGCTCTCCCTGGGAGGGGATCCGCAGCCTGGAGCCGGTGTCCACGCCGGCGGGGACGCGGACGCTGATCTTCCTGCGCGTCCGGACCTGGCCTGTCCCGTTGCAGGTGGGACACGGCGGGGTCGGGATCTGGCCGCGCCCCATGCAGTTCGGGCATGGACGGCTCACGGCGAAGCTTCCCTGCCCGAAGGTGACGGTGCCCTTCCCGTCGCACTCGGGACAGGTCTGGAGGGTGCCGCCCGGCGCCACCCCGGCGCCGTCGCAGGTGGCGCACTCCTCGCTCATGGGCACGGAGACCCGGATCTTCCCGCCGCGGGCCGCCACCTTGAGCGGCACTTCCACCAGGTATTCGACGTTGCGTCCGCGTCGCGGCCCCTCGCGCTTCTGACCCCTCCGGCCGAAGTCGAAGATCGAGCTGAAGACGTCGCCCAGGCCACCGAGGTCCGACAGGTCCTCGAAGCGAAAGCCGCCGGCGCCTTCGCGGCCGGCCCGGCCGGCTCCCGCCGGACCGCCGCGCGGCCGAAAGCCCATGCCGCCGAACCCGCCGTACTTCCGGATCTGATCGTACTGCTTCCGCCGGTCCGGGTCCGACAGGACGCGGTACGCCTCCGACACCTCCTTGAAGCGCTGCTCGGCGCTCGGATCGTCGGGGTTCGCGTCCGGATGGTACTTCTTGGCGAGCCCGCGGTAGGCCTTCTTGATCTCTTCCTGGGAGGCGTTCTCCGCGACGCCGAGCGTGTCGTAGTGGTCCTTGGCGCGGGTCGCCATCAGCGCGCGCGGTCTCTCTCGGCCTCGCCCTCCCCCGCGCGGTACTTCATGACCTCCACCCGGGCCGGGCGGACCAGTCGATCCCCGAACCGGTACCCGGTGACGAACACCCGCGAGATGATGTCGTCCTGCTCGGGATCGTCGGTGGGCACGGTGACGAGCGCCTCGTGCAGGTTCGGATCGAACGGCCGGCCCTCCGCCTCCACCGGCTCCAGGCCGGCCTCCTCCAGGAGCTTGGCCACCTTCCGCTCCACCAGCGCGACCCCCTCGTGCAGCGCCTCGACGCTGGTCGAATCCGCCGGGATCGAGGAGACGCGGGCCAGGTCGTCCAGCGGATCGAGCAGCCGCCCCACCAGGTCGGCCTGGGCCATCTCGCGGGTCTTGAGCAGCTCCTGCCGGGTCCGCTTGCGGTAGTTCTCGAACTCGGCCGCCAGCCGGAGATGGCGGTCGCGCAGCTCCTCGAGCTCCTCGACCTCGCGACGGAGCTCCTCGCCGAGCCGGTCCTCGGAGGCCGCTTCATCCCCCTGCCCTTCTTCCGCCCCGGCTTCCTCCGCGGCCGCTCCCTCCCGCGCCGACCGGGCAGGCTCCTCGACCTGGACATCCACCGAGGGGCGCGGAGTCTCCTCCGGATTCCGCCCCCGGCCGCGAGGCTCTCCCTCGCCCTCGGCCTTCCGCCGCTCGTCGCGCTCTCGCTCGCTCATTGGCTCATCTCGCTCGCTCCGACCTCATTCCGGGGTGGACGCATCCTCGGAGGGCTCCCCCGGCGCGCGCAAGCGCCGGACCGCGGTCGCCTCGGACAGCATCGACAGGGCCGCCGCGACCGACGCCCGCCGGATCGCCTCCCGGTCGCCGGAGAAGCGATGCTCCCGGGCCTCCGTCCGCGCGCCGACGACCGCGATCCACACCGTCCCCACGGGCTTGCCGGGCCGCCCGCCCCCCGGGCCGGCGACCCCCGTGATCGCGACGGACCAGGCGGTCCCGGAGCGCCGGCGAACGCCGCGCGCCATCGCGAGGGCCACGGCCTCGGACACGGCGCCGTGCCGCTCGATCACCTCGGCATCGACGTCCAGCAGCCGGCGCTTCGCGTCGTCGTGGTAGGCGATGACACCCCCCCACAGCACGTCGGAGGCCCCCGGAACGGCGGTGAGGGCGGCTCCAAGCCCTCCGCCCGTGCAGCTCTCGGCCACGGAGAGGGTCGCCCCGGCCCGCCGGAGCCCGTCCAGCACGGCCCGGGCCGGGACCCCCGCCTCGCCGGAGGACATTTACGTGTATTTCCGGGCGAAGATCCGCGAGAACGCCGCCAGGTACGTCACCAGCGAGATGAGGGTGAGCGCCACCGCGAGCGCGAGGAACGCGGTCGTGAACCAGCCGTGCAGGCCGCGGAAGAACGCCCAGAAGCCGACCGCCGGCTCGCCGATCCCGCCGGTGCGGAACGCGACCCAGAGGATGGCCGCGCCGATGAAGATGTTTTGCGCTAGCGTCTTCCGCTTCCCGAGCCACCGGGCGCCAACCACCTTCCCGCGGCGGGCCGCGCCGAAGCGGAGCACCGTGATCACCGCCTCGCGCCCGAGGAGGACGATGACCGCCCACAGCGGGATCCGGTCGAAGAGCGGAAGCCCCGCCAGCGCGGGCTCGCGCGCGGTGAGCAGGTAGAGGGGAACGAGCGAGGTGAGGAGGAGCAGCTTGTCGGCGAGCGGATCCACGATCTTGCCGAAGGAGGTGACCTCTCCCCGGGAGCGTGCCAGGTAGCCGTCCCACAGGTCGGAGACCGCCGCGGCCACGAAGAGCCCGAAGGCGGCGAGTCGAGGGCCGGGGCGTGGATCGAGGAGCAGCCAGGCGACGAGGGGGGCCGCCAGCACGCGGCCCGCCGTGATCAGGTTCGGGAGGTTGGGTCGCAAGAAGGCGGTTCCTCCCCCGGGGCGGGTCAGGCGCCGGTCTGGAGCCCCGACGCCTCCTCCTCCGCCACGCTCGCCTCCATCTCTTCCAGGATCGTGGCGGCGCGTTTGCGGAGGAGCGGCCGATCCTCCCAGGCCAGGTAGTCCCGCAGGAGGAGGACGTTGTCGATCTGCGGCCGCGATCGCAGGTAGGCGAGCGCCGCGAGACGGCGCAGCGGCTGGGGACTGAACAGCTCCCGACGGTGCCGCACCATCTGATCCCGGGCGAAGAAAACGCCGAGGACGGTGAGCGCCGCGGCGCCCAGGAGGCCGAATCCGACGATCTTCACGGCCTTGGGGATCCGGCCCCCGCCTCCGGCGAAGGGACGCTCACCGCCGGCGATCGCCTCCGGCAACGGCAGCTTGTCCGCGATCGAGATCTTCAGGGCCATCCCGCTCCCTCTCTCCGCTCCTCTTCCTCTGCCACGCGGCCCGAACGCTACATCTCCCGTCGGCCCGAGAACGCCTCCGCGATCGTGACCCCATCGGCGTACTCCAGGTCTCCGCCCACGGGGAGACCGCGCGCCAGGCGGGTCACGCGGACTCCCCCCACGTCCCGCACCAGACGGTGCAGGTAGGTGGCCGTCGCCTCTCCCTCCACGCTCGGGTTGGTGGCGACGATCACTTCCTCGACGCCGTCGCGCAACCGACGCATCAGGCTCGAGATGTTCAGGTCGTCCGGCCCCACGCCGTCCAGGGGGGAGAGCCGTCCCCCGAGGACGTGGTAGAGGCCGGAGAAGTGACCCGACTTCTCGATCGCCGCGATGTCGGACGCCTCCTCCACCACGCACAGCAGGGCGGGGTTCCGCCGCGGGTTCCGACAGAACTCGCACGGATCCAGATCGCTCAGGTTCCCGCACCGGGAGCAGACCGCCACCTCCTCGACCACCCGCTGGATCGCCCGGGCCAGTCGCAGCGATTCCTCAGGCGTACGTTTCAGGAGGTGATACGCGAGCCGCTGGGCCGTCTTCCGGCCCACGCCCGGCAGCCGGGCGAACTCGCCGATCAGCTCTTCGATCGCCCCCATTGGCGCGGGCTCCTCCCGATCCGGCTCGGCGACGCCCGGCGCTCAGCCCCCGAACAGCCCGGAGAGGTTGCCGAGATTGCCGATCGGAAGGCCTCCCGTGGCCTGCTTCATCTCCTCTTCCAACTTCTCCCGCGCCCGGCGCTGCACCTCGCTCACCGCGGCCAGGATGAGATCCTCGAGCATCTCGACGTCCTGCGGGTCGACCACGGAGGGGTCCAGCTTCACCCGACGCACGTTGCCGCGGCCGTCCGCCGTCACCTCGACCATGCCGCCGCCGGCGCGGGCCGTGAACGTCTCCTCCTCCAGGCGCCGCTGCAGGTCCGACATCCGGGACTGCACCTGCTGGCTGAGCTGGAAGAGCTGCTGCAGGCTGTTGAGGTTGTCCACGCCGCTCACTCCTTGATCGTGAGGTCGAGTGCTTCTACCGCGTCCCGAAGCCGGGGGTCCAGGGCGGTGAGCTCCGCCAGCCGCTGCTCGCGCGCCTCCTCCGCGGTCATACGGGGCGAGGCGCCCGTCCCCGCCACCTTCAGCGCCAGCCGCTCCGGATCCACGCCGAGCCGGGACGCGAGCCGCTCCCGGAGGGACGCGGAACGGCGCCGGTCCTCCAGGAAGCCGCGCAGGTCGTCGACCAGCCCCGGCGGCACACGGAGGTGCAGCACGTCGCCGCGGAGGGCCTCCACGCGGGCGCCCCGGAGCGCGACCCTCTGGCCGCCCAGCCCCTTCGCCTCGGACAGCGCCCCGCGCCACGCGCGGAGCCACTCCGAGGCCCGGGCATCCTCGGCCGCGCCGTCGGCATCGGCCGGGGGCGCGTCCGCCGGGCGGGCGTCCCGCTTGGACGCCCCCTCCCGCGGGGCCTTCCCCGCGGGCGAACCCTCCGCCGAAGCACCCTCGGGCCCGGCGCGCCTCGGGGGCGGTCGGTCCCCGCCGGCGCGCTTGCCGCCGTCCCCTCCGCCACCACCCGGCCCGGGCGCGGGGGGCGCGCCGCCCGCCGCCGCCAGCAGCTCTTCGAGCGACACCGCCGTGTCCATGGTCGCCAGGCGCAGCAGGAGCAGCTCGAGGTGGATGCGCGGGTGCGCGCTCCGCCGGAACCGGCCGGAGGCCTCGAAGTCGCCGACCGCGAACAGGAGCCGGAGCAGGTCCTCCTCGGAGAAGCGGGACGCCGCCTCCGCGAACCGCTCGCGGGACTCGGCCGGCAGCTCCTCGGGGCGCGCCTCGGGATCCGCCCGCAGGACGAGGCAGAGCCGAAGGACGTCGGCCAGCCCACGGACGAACTCCGCCGGGTCGTGGCCCGCGTCCAGCAGCGCCTGCACGAAGGGGAACACGGCGGCGCGGTCGCGCCGCGCCAGCGCCTCCAGGAGCTCCAGATAGCGCTCCTCCTCCACCAGCCCGAGCATCCGGCGCACGTCCTCCGCTTCCACCCGGTCGCCCGTGAACGAGAGCACCTGGTCCAGGAGGGAGAGGGCGTCGCGAACCCCCCCGTCCGCCCGCCGGGCGATCCCCACCAGGCCGGCCTCGTCCGCCTCGACGCCCTCCGCCTCGAGCACCTGGCGCAGGCGGGCGACGATGTCCGGCACGGAGACGCGCCGGAAGTCGAAGCGCTGGCAGCGGGAGAGGACCGGCGCGGCCTGCTGCTCGATCTTCTGGGGCTCGGTGGTCGCGAAGGCGAAGATCACCCGCGGGGGCGGCTCCTCCAGGATCTTCAGGAGGGCGTTCCACGCGTCTCGGGTGAGCATGTGCGCCTCGTCCACGATGTAGACCTTCCACCGGTCCTCGGCGGTCGGCGCGTACATGGCCCGCTCCCGCAGGTCGCGGGCGTCGTCCACCCCGCGGTGGCTGGCCGCGTCGATCTCGACCACATCGAGGTTCGCGCGCCCGGACCAGATCCGCTCGCAGGAATCGCAGCGACCGCACGGCTCTCCGGCCTCCGCGTTCGGGCAATTGAGCGCCATGGCCAGGATGCGGGCGGCCGTCGTCTTCCCCACCCCGCGAGGGCCGCAGAACAGGTAGGCGTGCGCGACCCGCCCGCCCTCGATCGCCGCCCGGAGCGTCCGGCTGACCGCCTCCTGGCCCACCATCTCCTCGAAACGACGCGGACGGTGGGTACGGGCCAGGGCGGTTCGGTGCATGGGCACGACGTCCTCTAGGATCGGGTTCGGCGTCGGTTCGGCGGTCGGCTCGAAGCGCCCGGCGGGGCGCCGTGGCGCGCTCGAAACTAACGGATCGCGCCGGCCGCGTCGATGCGCCGAGGGGGTGGATCGGGAGCCCGGGACGCCGGAACGGCGGCAGCCGGGACGCGGGGCGGAGCCGCGGCCAAGACGACGGGCGAATGGACACGAAAACGCCCCAGGCTGATCGTGGCGACCTTCACGCGCTTACCGCTGCTACCTTCACGGTCCTGACGGGATTCACGCGCTCCGGCCCCACGGGCCTGGGGCATCCTCAGGATAGCCCTCGGGAGGACGTGTGGGCAACCGCCCCCCTCCCCGACCGACCGCCGTGCCGGCCGACGGCCCCTCGAGGATCCACCTCCTCTATACGTCATCCCCGTAGAACGCGTTCCGGACATGCTCGATCTCGGGGGCCCGGCCGGGGGCGAAGCGGACGGCGACCACGTCGAAGCGGAACTCCCCTCCGACGCCGGGATGCGCCCGGATCCACGCCGCCGCGGCGCGGCGGAGGTCCCGCCGCTTCGCCGGGCCCAAGGATTCGAGCGGGTCCTGGGGGCCCGGGCCGCGTGCCTTCACCTCCACGAAGGCCACGACATCGCCCTCGCCCGCCACCAGGTCCAGCTCGCGGCGGCCGGCCCGCCAGTTCCGGTCCAGGATGCGCAGACCGGTCCGCCGGAGATGGCTCTCGGCGAGCGCCTCGCCGCGGTGGCCGCGCGCCCTCCGATCGACGGGTCGGCCGCCGGGGTCAGCCGCCGACGGCCTGGCGCGGCCGTCGCGCGCGCGCCGGGGGGAGCTCCGCCAGCGAGCGGCCGATGGTGCCCGCGATGGTGCGGAGCTGCCCCATCAGCTCGGCGAACGCGTCGGGAGTGAGGGATTGGGCGCCGTCGGAGACGGCGCTCGCCGGATCCGGATGCACTTCCACCATGATCCCGTCGGCGCCGGCGGCGACCGCGGCGCGCGCCATGGGCGGCACCTTCTGCCGCGCCCCCGTCCCGTGGCTCGGATCCGCGATGATCGGCAGGTGCGAGAGCTCCTGCACGGTAGCCACCGCCGTGAGGTCGAGCAGGTTCCGCGCGTGGTCGTCGAAGCTGCGAACCCCCCGCTCGCACAGGATGACGCGCGGCTCCCCCTCGAGCACGATGTACTCGGCCGCCAGGAGCAGCTCCTTCACCGTGGCGGACATGCCGCGCTTCAGCAGGACCGGCTTCCCGGCCCGTCCCGCGGCCCGGAGGAGCGAGTAGTTCTGCATGTTCCGGGCGCCGATCTGGATGACGTCGGCGTACTCGGCGACCAGCTCGACCGCCTCGGGATCCAGCGCCTCGGTCACGATCGCCAGCCCGGTCTCCTCGCGGGCGAGCGCCAGGAGGCGCAGGCCCTCCTCGCCGAGCCCCTGGAACGAGTAGGGGGACGTGCGCGGCTTGAAGGCGCCGCCACGCAGGAGCACCGCGCCCGCGGCGGCCACGCGCCGCGCGGTCCGGAGGATCTGCTCCTCGGATTCCACCGCGCAGGGACCGGCCATGACGACCACGTCCGGGCCGCCCACCCGGACGCCGTTCGGCAGATCGAACACCGTGTCGTCCGGCCGCCATTCGCGGCTCACCTGCTTGTAGGGCTGGGAGACGTGGATGACCCGGAGGACGCCGTCCAGCGAGACGAGGCGGTCCGCGTCGACGCGGCCGTCGTTGCCGACCAGCCCCACGGCCGTCCGCTGCTTGCCGGGAATCGGCTCGGCCCGATAGCCCATCGCCTGGATGGTGCGCACCACACCCTCGATGTGCTCCGGGCTAGCGTCGTGCTTCATCACGACGAGCATAGGTCCCCTTCATCCGCATCGGTTCGAGGCGATCCGCGGTGCGCCAGGTCCCGCAAAGCTCTGGGAGGCTGGGGCCTTCGTCAACAAACGGGCTTCAGCCCGCCTTCACAGCGTGCGGCTCCACCCGTCGAACGCCAGCTCCACCTCTCCCTCGGCGTAGCCGGCCTCGCGGACCAGCCGCACCGGGTCCGCCTGCGCGCGCACGTGCGGGTAGACGTGCGTGAGGACGAGCACGCCGGGCCGGGCCGCGCTCGCCAGCCGGGCCACCCGTCCGGGCGACAGGTGGTTGTCCCCCACCTCCTCGTCGCGGAGCGAGCACTCCGACAGGAGGATGTCCACGCCCTCGAAGAACGCGCCCAGCCCCTCGTCGGGTCCCGTGTCCCCCGTGTAGCCGACGGATCCTTCCGGAGCCTCCAGGCGCAGCGCCTGGCTCTCGTCCGTGTGCGGCGTGGGACGGCTGCGGAGCAGGACGCTCCGCCCCGGCGCCGCGTCGCCGTGCGGCGCGAGCTCGTTCACCTTCACCGGGAATCCCGGGTCGAGCAGGAACTCGCCCAGGGCGTCCGCCAGCCGCTCGAACAGCCGTGCCGTGCCCGGCGGCCCCCAGACGTCCAGGGGCGCCTCTCGCGCCGGAAAGATCCCGTGCCGGAGGCCGAAGAAGAGCCCGGGGAGCGCCCCCACGTGGTCCGCGTGGAAGTGCGTGATCGCCAGGTCCGTGAGCTCCGCCCACGGGAGCCCCAGCCGCGCCAGCCCCTGCACCGCGCCCGGCCCGCAGTCCAGAAGGATCCGCCGCTCCCCGGCCTCCAGGAAATGACAGGCGCCGCCGCGGTCGCCCTCCGGCACCACCGTCCCGCTCCCCACCACGGTGAGGCGCAGCGTCATCGCGGGCTCAACGCCGTCGCGCGCCGAGGCGAACGCGAGCCGCCCGCGCGCGAGGCCGGGACGACGTCGCGGCGGCGCACGCGAGGGCCGGCGGCGGGCCGACGAGTGCTCACGCGACCTGCCCGGCCATCTCGTCGAAGGTCACGCCGACGATCGAGGAGACGCCGGGCTCCTGCATCGTCACCCCGTAGATCCAGTCCGCCGCCTCGATGGTGCGCGGGTTGTGCGTGATCACGATGAACTGGGTGTCCGATTTGAAGCGCTCCAACATGCGGACGAAGCGGAGGACGTTCGTCTCGTCCAGGGGGGCGTCCACCTCGTCCAGCAGGCAGAAGGGGCTCGGCTTGGCGAGATAGATCGCGAACAGCAGGGCGAGCGCGGTGAGGGCGCGCTCCCCACCCGACAGGAGGTGGATGCGCTGCGTCCGCTTGCCTCGCGGGCTGGCGGAGATCTCGATCGCCGAGTCGAGCGGGTCCTCGGGATCCTCGAGCCACAGGTCGCACTCGCCGCCCTCGAACAGGGTCCGGAAGGTGCGCCGGAAGTTCTCCCGCACCTGGTCGAAGGTGGCCTCGAACGCGTCGGCGGCGGTCCGGTTGATCCGCCGGATCGAGTCCCGCAGGTCGTCGCGCGCCTCGACCAGGTCCTCGCGCTGGGCGAGGAGGAAGTCCAGCCGCTCCTTCTCCTCCTCGTACTCCTCCTCGGCCAGCAGATTGACCGGTCCGAGCCGGGCGAGGCCACGGCGGACGTCCTCCAGCTCCTCCTCCCACGCCTCCGACCCGCCGGCCTCCGGCTCCGGCGGCTCGACCCGGGGGCGGAGCTCCTCGAGGGTGGCGTCCCACTCGGTCTCCAGGCGCTCGCGGACCGAGGCGCGCGCGGCCCGCAGCTCGGCCACCTCGAGCTCCAGGGCGTGGCGCCGCTCGGCGTGCTCCCGCTCCGTACGGCGCGCCTCGCGGAGGGCGGCTTCCCGCTCGTCCAGCTCGGCCCGTCCCTCGTCCAGACGACGCTCGGCGGCCCGCATCTCGCCCTCCGTCTGGGCGTGGGCCTCGAGCAGGCGGTCGAGCTCCTCCTCGCCCGTCTCAAGGGCCGCGCGCCCCCGCTGAACCGCCTCCTCCTGGCCGCGGCGCTCCTCCGCGAGACGACGCGCCCGCGCGTCGAGCTCCTCGAGCGCCCGGGCCGCGCGCCGGCGGGCGTCGGACGCCGCGCGCACGTCCGCCTCGGCGCGGGCGGCCTCGAGCTGCAGGTCGTGCAGCCGGTCGCGGGCCGCCTCCCACGCCTCCCGCGCCGCTTCCGCCGCGGCGCGCGCCTCGGCCAGCGCGGCCTCGGCGGCCTCCCGCGCGGCCTTCAACTCGGCGAGCCGCGCATCCTCCTCCTCGGCCCGGCCGCGCACCGAGGCGCGGGCGTCCTCGAGCGTTTCGATCCGGCGCGCCGCCTCCCGGCGCTCGGCGGCCAGCCGCTCGCGGCGGGCCTCCGCCGCCTCCCGCTCCGCGGCGGCATCGCGGCGCGCGCGCGCGGCCTCCTCCAGCTCGCGCTCCCGGGCGAGCGCCGCGGCCTCCGCCTCGGCCGCCCGGGCCTCCGCCGCCTCCAGCTCCCCGCGCAGGCGCTCCCGCGCCGCCGCCGCCTCCGCCGTCCGGTCGCGCAGCGCTTCCAGCTCCGCGCGCGGGCGCAGGGCCCCGCGCCCTCCGCCCGGCCGGCCGAGCCGCACCGCGCCGCGGGCGTCCTGGCCCACGCCGTCCGCCCGCACCCAGGCGCCCCGCTCCGGCGGCGCGCCCGCCTCGGCGAGCGCCACGTCTCCGAGGAGCGACCGCGCCCAGTCCGCTCCGCGACCCTGCACCTCCACCGCGTCCAGCAGCGATCGGCCCGAGGCGGGCGGCGGCGTCCCCGGGCCGGCCGGTCCCGGGTCGAGCGGAAGCAGCAGGAGCCCGTCCTCGCCCTCGCGCGTGCGCAGCCAGGCGCGGAGCCGCTCGACGTCGCGCCAGCCCTCCACGAGGATGGCGTGCAGGTAGGCGCCGAGATGGGCCTCCACCGCGGTCGCCAGGTCGGCCGGGGCGCGGATCGCGTCGGCCAGGACGCCGTGCAGGCGGGCCCCGCCGGCGCCCTCCTCCAGGAGCGCTCGCACCACGGGGGGCAGCGCGCCCCCCGAGGCGAGGAACGACTCGAGGCTGGACTGCCGCGCGCGGAGGGAGGAGAGCGTCCCCTCGGCCTCCGCCAGCCGGTCTCGCAGCGTCCGGGCCTCCGCCCGGCGAGCCTCGAGCGCCTCGCGCGCGGCCTCCACCCGAGCCTCCGACGCATCGACGCCGGCGGCCGCGTCCGCTTCCCGCGCGGCTGCCTCCGCCTCCGTCTCCCGCAGCTCCGACTCGGCGGCCTCCAGCTCGCGGGCCGCCTCGCGCCGGCTGGCCAGCTCCTCGGAGCGCTCCGCGAGCCGATCCTCCGCCGCCTCGCGTTCCGCCCGCAGCCGGCCGAGCGCCCGTTCCGCCTCCTCGAGCCGCGCGCGCGCGGCCGCCTCCCCCTCCGCGGCGGACCGACGCCGGGCGTCCAGCCGCTCCGCCTCCTCGGCGAGCCCCTCCGACCGCTCCGCCCGCTCCGCCACCGCGGCCGTCGCCGCCTCGGCGGCCTTCTCGGCTCGCTCGCCCTCGGCCTCCACCTCGGCCCGGCGCAGGGCGAGGCGTTCGCGCTCCGCGTCGATGGCGGCGATCCGCTCCCGGGCCGCGGCCGCCCGCTCCTCGGCGACCAGACGCTCGCGCTCCCGCGCCTCCACGGCCCGGCGGCTCTCCTCCAGGCGCCGCGCGGCCGCGGAGCGCTCGCGCTCCCGCTCGGCGAGTCGAACCCGCAGGGCCTCCGCCTCGGTCTCGGCCGTGCGGAGGGCCGTCTCCTCCCCCGGGCGTCGGTCGCGGAGCGCTTCGAGCTCCTCCTCGGCCCGCTCCAGCGCCCGGGCGGTGCGCTCGAGCCGGGCATCCGCGCACGCCACCTCCAGCTGCAGCCGGCGGTCGCGCAGCCGGCGGTACCGGTCGGCCCTCCCGCGCTGCGCGGCGAGCGAGCGGACCTTGGACTGCACCTCCCCGAGCACGTCGTCCAGCCGCTGGACGTCGGCCTCCGCCTGCTCGAGCCGGCGCAGGGCCGTGCGCCGGCGGTCCTTGTAGCGCCCGATCTCGGCCGCCTCCTCGAACAGGGCGCGCCGCTCCTCCGCCCGGTCGCTCAGGATCGCGTCGATCATCCGGTTCTCGATCACCGCGTAGGCGTTCGCGCCCAACCCGGTGTCGCGGCAGAGGTCCTGGATGTCCTTGAGGCGGCAGCTCGCCCCGTTCAACGCGTAGTCGCTCTCCCCGCCTCGGTGGACGGTGCGCCCGATGACGACCTCGCTGTACGGGAGGGAGAGCGTCCCGTCCTCGTTGGACAAGGCGAGCGAGACCTCGGCGCGATGGATCGGCCGGCGCTCCGCCGTCCCCCCGAAGATCGCCTCCTCCATGCGGGAGCCCCGGATGGCGGTCGGCCGCTGCTCGCCGAGCACCCAGCGCAGCGCGTCGGAGATGTTGGACTTGCCGCAGCCGTTCGGGCCCACGACGGCGGTGATGCCCTCGTGGAGGTCGATCTCCGTCCGGTCCGCGAACGATTTGAAGCCATGGAGCGTGAGCGACTTGATCCTCACCGGTCCTCCCCTCTGCGCGTCACCAGGTCCACCGCCAGCCCCTCCCGCTCCAGCAGCGCCGCCATCGGCCCGGCGGCGGCTCGCGATTCGTACGCTCCCGCCAGCACCTGCCACGCGCGGGTGTCCTCCTCCCCCGCCGGGAGGACGTAGGCCGGCACCCCCTCCTCCTCCAGCGCCTCCGCGGCGCGGCGCGCGGCGCCCTCCGAGGCGAAGAGCCCGAGCCGGAAGGCCAGCCCCGCCGGACGCACGTCCCACGCGCTGGCGGTCTCCTTCCGCCCCGAGGCGACCAGCCGCTGCATGAGCGCCCGCCCCGCCTCCGGGCCCGCCCGGGCGCCGGCGAACACCCGGTGGTAGATGGCGCCCCGAACCGGCGTGGGCGCGATGAAGAAGAGGCCCTCGTCCGCTCGCCGCAGGCGGTCGATCCGCTCCCGGGCGTCCGCCGCCGCCGCGTAGCTGGCGATGAGGACCGAATAGGGAAGCTCGGGGGAGCCGTCCACCGCCGCGAGAAGCGCCTCGCCGTCCACGGCCAGGTCGACCTCGTCGGCGCTCGCGACGTCCACGCTCCCGCCCGCCGGTCCGGGAGCGGCCGCCTCTCGGGCGACCGCCCACCAACCGACGAGGAGGAGCGCCACGATCGCCACCCCGGCCGCGATGCGAGCCAGCGGGGGGCTCACGCGCGCGCGATGCCGACGCCATCCGCCGGGCCGCGCCTCGCCGTCCGGCGGGCCGTCGAGGCCCTCTCCCGCGGACTCCGCGGCGGGCTCGTCCGGCTCGGTCGCCGCCGCGGGCTCGTTCCCCGCCGTGGGCTCGTCCGCTCCCGCCGCCGCCTCGTCCCGCGCGCTCCGGACCTCCGTGGCGGCGCGCGGCTCCTCGAAATCCAGCCGGGCGAGCTGCGGCACGCCGGGGGTGGCCGGGCGCGTGTATACGTCCCCGAGGGCCACGTAGCCGTCCAGCAGGCTCGAGAACGCCCTCACCGCCAGCAGCTCCTCGGACGCGAAGAGCAGGAGGGTTCCTCCGCGCTCTCGGACGCGGCGCACGAAGGCCGCGAAGGGGCCGTCGGGACGCAGCGCCTCCGGGTCGAGGGATCGGCCGCCGGCCGGCAGGTACACGTAGGGACGGTCCTCACGCCGCAGGGCGATCGCGGTGAGACGCTCCTCGCCCGTCAGCGCCGCCAGCAGCCCCGGCGACTCCGAGGCGTCCAGGATGGCGTCGAGCGCCGAGCCGCCTCCTTCACAGCACACGAGAAGCGTGTGCTCGCGGCGACGGGCCACGCCCGCGGCCGCGGCGTCGGCGGCGCGGGCCGCCCGCTCCGCCTCCCCGCCGGAGAAGGCGAGCGCCACGACCCGCGCCTCGGGAGGCACCTGGCGAGCCAGGAAGCGCGCCTCGAGCTCGGGCCTGTCCCGCACGGGACGGCGGACCGCTACCCCTGGATCTCTTCGGTCCGGACGTCCGGCGCCACTTCCGTGATCCACCCCTGCAACCCCCTCTCGCGGCGAAGCGTGGCCGCCGCTTCCTCCGCCCCCTCCCGCGAGGCGTACGGTCCGACCAGACAACGGTACCAGATCTCGCCGGCCTCGTCCCGGTGCCGCTGTAGGCGGGCCGGGAATCCGGCCTCGCCCAACGAGCTCGCCAGGTCCGCCACCCCGGGCAACCGCTGGGACGAGGCGACGATCGCGTAGAAGCCCGCGTCCATCTCCCGCGGCGCCGCCGGCGCCTCGTCCGGCGGCGGCGCGTCGGGCCGGGCGACCTCGGGCGCCGCCGGCTCCGGCCGCTCCGTCTCGACGTCCGCGGTCGCGTCCCCCGCCTCGCCGCCCGGCGTCCGCCCGTCCTGGTCCGCGCCGGCGACGACGGCCTCCGACTCCCGCGCGTCCTCCCCGGCGGTCGGCGCCTCCGCCTCCCCTTCCCGCTCGCCGGCCGGCGTGGCCACCACCGCCGGGCGCAGCGGGCGCCACCGCACGGGCACCCACCACGCGTCGGTCTCATCCTCCAGGGCCGGACCGATCTCGGCTCCGTCGGATCCCAGCAGTCGGACCACCCCGTCCCGCAGGGCGAGGACGCGGCCCCCGGGAAGGCCGAGGGGAAGGTCCTCCCGCCACTCCGTGGGCAGCGCGGTCGGCGCTCCCCCCTCCAGCGACAGCCACCAGGTCTCGGCCCCGTCGTGCGCCAGCAGGCCGTCGCCGAACAGGGTCGGCCGGAGGGCGCGCGCCGGACGCTCCAGCCGGGCCAGCGACCAGGTCCGCCCGGTGAACCGGTTGACGCCCACCACCCGCGGCGCGGAGGCGGTGCCGGCGTAGAGCTGGTGCGAGGAGGGAGAGGCCGCCAGCGCCCCCGCCTCCCCCTCGAGCTCCAAGCGGTCCACCTCGGCGAGCTGCGGAAGCCCGATGGTGACGAGCGTACGGCCGTCCGCGCCGGTGAAGACGAGCCGCCGTCCCCACGCGGTCACCAGGGCGGGCAGCCGGACGTCGGCCCGGCCGACCGCCTCGGGCTCCGGCTGTCCGGCCCGGAGGAGCCACAGGGTCGGTCCCTCCTCCGCACCGACCAGGGCGACCACGCCCGCGTCCTCGACCGGCGCCGCCCACCGGAGGGGACGGGAGAGGTCGTACCGCCAGGCGCCCTCCTCGCCCACCGCGACCACCACGCCTTCGCGGCGGTCCACCCACAGCCCGCGATCGCCGTACCCGGTCCACACGGCATCGGAGGAGACGCTCCCGAACTCCTCGAGGCGGTCCCTCACCGGATCGTACCGGTGGATCGCGCCTTCGGCCGTCTTGAGCACGACCGACGCGCCGAGCGGCCGCGCCTCGACGGCGGCGGGCAGCTCGGTCGAGCCCGTCCACAGCACCCGCTCGGGCGACTCCACGGCGCGGAGCGAGGCCGGGCCGCCTTCCCGCGGAACGGTCAGGAGCCCGTAACGCTCCAGGGAGGTGCCGGCCACAAGCTCCACGCCGCGGGGCGCCGGCTCGGCGGACGGATCCCGATCCCCGCCACACCCGGCGAGGAGCAGCGCGAGGACGACCGACCGACCCCGAAGGAGGGCGTGGCTCGAACGGTGAGACACGGAGGAAGATAGCCGCCGGCCGAAAAGGGCCGCAAGAAACGCGACCCCCGCGGCGGGCCTCGCGGAGCGCCGAGACGCCCGAGTGGCTGGGCGCCCTCGGCGACCCGTTAGGACAGGGACTGCCGCGGGGCGTCTCCCCAGAGGGTCTCGAGCCCGTAGAACTCGCGGACCCGCGGCAGGAAGATGTGCACGATCACGTTCACGAAATCCATCAGGATCCACCGGCCCTGCGCCTTCCCCTCCACCCCGACCGGCCGGAAGCCGCCGGCCTCCATGCGCTCGAGGACGTTCTCCGCGATCGCCCGGGTGTGGACGTCGGAATCGCCCGAAGCGATCAGGAAGTAGTCGGTCGCATCCGACAGCCCGCGGAGGTCCAGCACGACCGGCTCGCGCGCGTTCCGCTCCAGGGCCGCCACCGAAGCACGCGCCAGCTCATCCGGGTGCGGCCCGCCGCCGAGTCCGTCCAGCACGCCCGAGCGTCCCTCGCCCCGCTGCGCCTGACCCATGCCGGCCGACCGCTACTCCTCCGCCACGACCCACACTTTGACCTCGGGCCGCACCTCGGGATGGAGACGGATCGGCACCTGGTAGACGCCGAGCTCCT
Source organism: uncultured Gemmatimonadota bacterium (assembly GCA_964613475.1). Classification (GTDB taxonomy): domain Bacteria; phylum Gemmatimonadota; class Gemmatimonadetes; order Palauibacterales; family Palauibacteraceae; genus CAZTGV01. The sequence goes on along the minus strand of CAZTGV010000001.1, from coordinate 31,890 downwards.
TGATCGGCTCCTCGAGCTCGATCGTCCGCCGGTCAACCTCCAGACCCTCGCTGGCCAGGTGGTCGGCGATGTCCGCGGGAGTGACCGAGCCGAAGAGCTTGCCGCCCTCGCCGGCGAGCACGGTGAACGTCATGGCCAGCCCGTCCAGCTTCTCGGCCAGCCCTTCGGCCCGCTCGCGCTCGCGACCCTCGGCTCGCCGGATGTGCCGGCGCTCCTCGTCCAGTCGACGCCGGTTGCCCTCGGTCGCCCGCATGGCGAATCCCCTCGGGATCAGGTAGTTGCGGGCGTAGCCGGGCTTCACGTCCACGACCTCCCCGGCCTCGCCGAGGTTCTCGACGTCTCGCTTCAGGATGATCTCCACTGCCGCCTCTCTCTCGTGAATCCCGGTCGGACCGCGCGCCCGACCGGGGGTATCCGGATGCGTCCGCGGCTCAGCCGCCGTCGTCGGTCGCCCGCCGAACCCGCTCCCGCAGGTCCAACCACGTGTCGCTCAGTCCCATGAGGAGCGCCGCGCCCACCACCACAGGGTAGAAGAGCAGCGCGAGGGCCGTCCACAGGGCGGCGGACCAGGCCGAGGTGACCAGGGCCGCCCCCAACCACACCAGCACCGCGAGACCGCGGAGCAGGTACAGCCCACCCATGAAGGCCATGACGTTCTCCCCCAGCCGCTCGGCCCACTCGCCGGCCGGGAGGAGAAAGAGCAGGATGCCGCCGATCAGCAGCCACACCAGCTCGTCCCGGAAACGGAAGTCCCGGAGCGGGGCGAGCGCCTCGCCCACGCCCTCCAGACGGACGATCACGAACCAGGCCACCGCGAGGGCGGCGAGCGTCGCCAGGGCCAGGAGGGCCGGGTAGAGCAGCACCTGGAGCTCCACGATGTCCCGCACGGCCGTGCCGAAGCCCGACCAGGGGCTCTCCGGCACCGCCAGCCAGCCGGACGCCATCCGCGCGGCCCGCCCGAGCTGGGCCTCGACCCACCAGTCCACCTCCGAGATCACCGCCGGTTTCGCGGCGGCGGAGAGGGCGATCGCCAGCGCTCCCGTCCCGACGCCGAGCAGGCAGCGGACCAGCAGGCCACCCCGCAAGCGGAGGACGCCGGCCAGCACGAAGCCGCCGGCCACCAGGAGCGCCCAGGCGCGTTCGGCGTGCCACAGGGGCGACGGCCGCTCCGGCACCATGCCGAAGGCGGCGAGGAGCAGGAGGGCGGCGAGCGCCACCGACCAGGGGCTGCGAAGCCGATAGGCGAGCAGGAGCACCGCGAGCGGCACGCACACCAGCACGAGCGGATTGATCGGCGACAGCACCACCACCAGGAAGGCGAGGCCCACCGCCCGGGCCAGCGACCAGCCGCGCCGATTCATCCGGACCGCTCCCGCTCCCCGGCGGGATCTCGCTCAGCCCGCGTCCCGCCCGCGCCGGCCCGTCAGCCGTGATAGCCCTTGATGTACGGTACCAGCGCCAGGAACCGGGCGCGCTTGATCGCGAGGGCCAGCTGCCGCTGGTGGCGCGCGCAGGCGCCGGTGGCCCGCCGGGGCAGGATCTTCCCCCGGTCGGAGATGTAGCGGTCCAGCAGTCGGTCGTCCTTGTAGTCGACCCGATCGACCTTGCGCTCGCACAGCCGACAAACCTTTCGGAACGCCATCGCTCACTCCTCCTCGTCGTCGCCGTCTTCGTCCTCGTCCTCCTGCTCGTCCTCCTCCTCGACGCGGCTCGACGGCAGCGTCGGCAGCTCTCCCTCGCGGAGGACGATCAGGTGACGGAGGAGGCCCTCGTCGAGCCGGAGGACGCGCTCGAGCTCCTCGACGGCGCCGGGCTCGGCCGTGAATTGGGAGACGACGTAGTAACCGGTCGCATCGTTGCGGATGGGGTAGGAGAGCTGCCGCTTCCCCCAGTGCTCCACGGCGGTGAGCTCCCCCCCGTTCCCGGAGACGATGCCGTGGTAGCGGTCCAGCTTGCCCTCGATCTCCTCATCGGGGGCGGCGGACCGGAAGATGTACACCGCTTCGTAGTCTCGCATGCTCCTCTCCTTCGGTCTTGGGGCACGGTGCCCCGGGCGGCCCCGGCCCGAGGGCCGGGGCAGGAGAATCCTGTGTCCGTCGTGCTCCGTACCCGCCCGCCGTCGCGCGGTGCCGGGACGCGGCGCCGCGGCGCGCGCCTCGGTGAACGGGGATCGACCGAACCGCCGGTCAGCCGGCCACGAGCCTCCCCAGCGCCTCCGCCGACGGCGTCACGACCTCGATCGCCTGCAGCAGGGCCGCCGAGATCTCGGCCGCCGCCTCGACCGGCGGCGCCTCCTCGGGCGGGACGCGCCCGTGCACCGCCGCCAGCCAGGGCGCGAGCACGAGCCCGACCACGCTCACCAGCTTGATCACGATGTTCATGGAGGGCCCGGCCGTGTCCTTGAAGGGGTCGCCGACCGTGTCCCCGACCACCGCCGCCTTGTGCGGGTCGCTCCCCTTGCCGCCGTAGGCGCCGGCCTCAATGTGCTTCTTGGCGTTGTCCCAGGCGCCCCCCGCGTTCGCCATGAACAGGGCGAGCAGGACGCCGCTCACCGTCGCCCCGGCCAGCAGGCCGCCCAGCGCCTGCACGCCCAGGAAATAGCCGACGAGCACGGGCACCAGGATCGCGGTCAGGCCGGGGAGGATCATCTCCTTGAGCGCCGCGCGAGTGGAGATGTCCACGCAGCGGGCGGAGTCGGGCTTCGCCGTCCCCTCCATCAGACCGGCGATCTCCCGGAACTGCCGACGCACCTCCGCCACCATCCCGGCGGCCGCCCGGCCCACCGCCGTCATGGTGAGCGAGGCGATGAAGAAGGGCGTCACGCCGCCCACGAAGAGCCCGATCACCACCAGCGGGTCGACCAGGTCGATCCCGTCCACCGTCAACCCGACCGCGTTCGAGTAGGCGGAGAAGAGCGCCAGGGCGGTGAGCGCCGCCGAGCCGATCGCGAACCCCTTCCCGATCGCCGCGGTCGTGTTGCCCAGCGCGTCCAGGCTGTCGGTGATGCCGCGCACCTCCGGCCCCAGGCCGCTCATCTCGCTGATCCCCCCGGCGTTGTCCGCCACCGGGCCGTAGGAGTCGACCGTCATGGTCACCCCCACGGTGGCCAGCATGCCCACAGCGGCGATCCCGATCCCGTACAGGCCGGCGAACTGGAAGCCGAGGAAGATGGCACCGCAAATCAGGAGCATCGGAACGGCGGTGGACTCGAGCCCCACCGCCAGGCCGGTGATGATGTTGGTGGCCGAGCCGGTTTGCGACGCGTCGGCGATCTTCCGGATCGGCGCGCCGGCCGTATAGTACTCGGTCGCCAGCCCGATGAAGATCCCCACCAGCGAGCCGAACAGCATGGCCCAGAACGGCCCGGCGTGGGGATGCAGCCACTGCCACAGGCCCGCGTCCTCGGGGAAGATCGGCAGGTGGATGGTGATGAAGTAGGCGCCGACCCAGAACAGGCCCGCCGCGATGAAGGTGGTGTTGCGGAGCGCGGCGGCCGGATTGGAGCGCTCCAGCAGGCGGACGGAGAGGATGCCGATCGCGCTCGCCAGCAGCCCCACCATCACGTAGAGGATCGGCAGCGCCACGGCCTCGAGCTGCGAGCCGGCCAGGATGAGCGGGCTGGTCGCCCCGATCACGATCGTCGCCACCACCGAGCCGACGTAGGACTCGAAGATGTCCGCGCCCATGCCGGCCACGTCGCCCACGTTGTCGCCCACGTTGTCGGCGATGGTGGCCGGGTTCCGGGGGTCGTCCTCGGGGATGCCCGCCTCCACCTTCCCCACCAGGTCCGCCCCCACGTCGGCCGCCTTCGTGTAGATCCCGCCGCCCACCCGGGCGAACAGCGCGATCGTGGAGGCGCCCATGGCGAAGCCGCTGATGATCTCGCCGAAGGTCCGGTACCCGACGACCTCGGGCCGGTAGATGAGCAGCACCAGCCCGATGCCGGCCAGCCCCAGGCTGGCCACCGCCAGGCCCATCACCGCCCCGCCGCTGTAGGAGACGCGCAGCGCCCGCGCCTGGCCGTGCGACCGGGCCGCCTCGGTGGTGCGGACGTTGGCCCGGGTGGCCGCCTGCATGCCGATGAAGCCGGCGGCCGCGGAGCAGACCGCGCCGAAGACGTACGCCGCCGCGGTGCGCCCCCCGATCAGGAACCAGAGGACCCCCGCCACCACCAGGATGAAGGGGATCAGCACCGAGTACTCTCGTCGCAGGAAGGTCATCGCCCCGGCGTGGATCATGTCCGCCAGCTCGGTCATGGTGGCGGTGCCGGTCGGCTGCCGCTTCACGTACGTGAAGAGCGCCCAGGCGAACGCCAGCCCGATCAGCCCGAGCCAGAGCGCCCAGTCGCTGAGTTGTGCCACGGCATCCTCTCCTTGTCAGTTGAAGCGGTTCATGGCGGCCTCGATCCCTTCCGCCACCCAGCACTCCACGGCCCGCACGGCCGGCCCGAAGGCCGCGAGCACGCGCTCCTCCTCGCCCGCGGGGAGGGGAGACAGCACCCAGTCCGCCATCTCGATCCGCTCATCGTGCGGTCGCCCGACCCCGATGCGGAGCCGGGCGTAGGCGGCCGTTCCCGCCGCGCGCTCGATCGAGGCGAGCCCCTTGTGCCCGCCGGGCGATCCCCGGGCGCGGAGCCGAATGACGCCGGGCTCCAGCCACACGTCGTCCACCAGCACCAGGAGGTCGTGCTCCGGGTCCAGCTCGCGGTCGAGGAGCGGGGCGAGCGCGTCCCCGCTCCGGTTCACGTAGGTGAGCGGCTTGATCAGCTCCACCCGGGCGTCGCCGACCCGTCCGCCGCTGGACGCGGCGCGCCCCGAAGCGCGGAACGGGGGGAACTCCCAGTCGCGGACGAGCCGGTCCGCCAGCCACCAGGCCACGTTGTGCCGCGTGTCCCGGTAGCGATCGCCCGGGTTCCCGAGCGCCAGCACGACTTTCAAGCCGAGGGACGGACGCGCCGGCGCGGCGGGGCGGGCGGACGGGAGCGGTCCGGCCGGAGCGCTACGACTCCTCCGGTTCCTCCGGCTCTTCCGCCGGCTCCTCCTCCGCCCCCTCCTCCTCCTCGCGGCGGCGACCGATCACCTCCGGCTCCATCTCCTCGAGCAGCTCGAGCGCCTCCGGCTCCTCCTCCTCTTCCACGGCCATCACCGAGGGCGGCACGACCGTGCACAGGGTGAGATCGGGCTCCTCGAGCAGCGTCACGCCGCCGGCATCCAGGTCGCGCACGTGCAGCGAGTCGCCGATCTCGAGGGCGCTCACATCGAGCTCGAACACCTCGGGGATGTCGCTCGGGAGGCACTCGATCGCGATCTCGTGGCGGTTCTGCTGGAGGATGCCGCCCTCCTCCACGCCGGGCGCCTCCCCGACGAGCCGCAGGGGGACGTCCACCCGGATCTTCTCGTCCTCGCGGATGTGGAAGAAGTCCACGTGCAGGATGTCCGGCCGCACCGGATGGCGCTGCACCTCGCGGATCAGCACCCGTTGCGTGTCGGAGCCGTCCAGGGCGAGGTCGATCAGCGTGTTGTCCACGCTGATCCGGCCGAGGAGGGAATCCAGGTCCTCCGCCCGCACCTTGACGTTCTCCGAAGCCTCGCCGTGGCCGTAGACGACCGCGGGCACGTAGCCCTCGCGGCGCATGCGGCGCGCCGCACCCTTGCCCGTCCGCGCCCGGCGCTCGACTTCCAATCGCTCCTGTCGTCTCATTGCGTCGCCTCGTATCCGTACGCCCGCCGCGGGTTCCGGCCCGCGGGCCGGTCCATCACGCCCCGCCGCGGGGATCCGTCAGTTGAAGAGAGAGCTCACCGACCGGTTGTAGTGCGTGTTCTCGATCGCCCTGGCCAGCAGGCCCGCGACCGAGAGCACCCGCAGGTTCTCGAGCGCCCGCCGCTTCTCCTCCGGCACCGGCACGGTGTCCGTCACGATGATCTCCTGCACGTCGGCAGACGCCAGGCGCTCGACCGCCGGGCCGGAGAGCAGCGCGTGGGTGGCCACGCAGTAGATGTCGGTGGCGCCCCGCTCGCGCAGGATCTTCACCGCGCTGGTCATCGTTCCCGCCGTGTCGATCATGTCGTCCGGAATCACGCACCGCTTCCCGTCCACGTCCCCCACCACGTTCAGCGACTCCGCGACGTTGGGGCCGCGACGCCGCTTGTCGACGATCGCCAGGTCCCCGCCCAGACGCTTCGCGTAGCCGCGCGCCATCTTCGCGGCGCCCACGTCGGTCGCCACCACCACCAGGTTGTCCAGACCCATGCCGCGGAAGTGCTCCATGAGCACCGGCGAGGCGTACAGGTGGTCCACCGGGATGTCGAAGAAGCCCTGCAGCTGATGCTGGTGGAAGTCGATCGACAGCAGCCGGTCGGCGCCGGCCGCGGTGATCAGGTTCGCCATCAGCTTGGCCGCGATCGACACCCGCGGCTGGTCCTTCCGGTCCTGGCGCGCGTAGCCGAAGTACGGGACCACGGCCGTCACGCGCGCGGCCGACGCCCGCTTGGCCGCGTCGATCAGGATCAGCAGCTCCAGCACGTTCTCCGCCGGCGGGTTCGTCGGCTGGATCAGGAACACGTCGCGACCGCGGACGTTCTCGTTGATCCGGACGAAGATCTCGCCGTCGGCGAACCGTTTGATCGTCACGTCGCACAGCGCCTGGTCCAGCTCGGCCGCGATCCGCTCGGCGAGGGCGCGGTTCGCCGTCCCGGAGAGCAGGAGCAGCGGGCTCGCGGTGGCCGACAGTTCCGGCATCTCGTCTTCGTTCGCTCTCTGGTGCGGGGGCGTGCTCGCGACGGACCGGGCGGCCGCGTACCGGGCGCACCGGAAAATCCACAGCCGCGCACCATACCGAGCGCCCCACGCCCTGTCAATGTAACGGACGACGGCGCGGCCCTCCGGGAGGCGCCCGGCCGGGCGCCGCTCAGGAGGCGCGGGCGCGCGGGGTGTAGTCCGGGAGATCCGGGAAGCCCTCGAGGCTCTCGGCGGTGGCGGCCCTGAGGAACAGGTCGGTCCACCAGAAGATGTCCTGCGACCGCACGGCCGCGCGGAGCTTCCGCATCCGGTCGCGCCGCTCCTCCGGCGACATCCGCGTGGCCCGGTGGATCGCCTCGGCCATCCCCTCGAGATCGTAGGGGTTCACCAGCAGCGCGCCCTCCTGTAGCTGGTCGGCCGCCCCGGCGAACTCGCTCAGGATGAGGACGCCGGACTCGTCCACGTTCGCCGCACAGTACTCCTTGGCGACCAGGTTCATGCCGTCCTTGAGGGGCGTCACGAAGGCGATCTCGGCGCAGCGGTAGTGGGCGACCAGGTCCTCCCGCTCCAGGCTCCGGTAGATGTAGTGGATCGGCACCCACCCCGACTCGGTGAACTCGCCGTTGATCCGCCCCACCAGCCGCTCGATCTCCTCCTTGAGGTCCGCGTACTCCGGGATGTTCTCGCGGCTCGGGACCACCACCTGGATGAGCGACAGACGGCCCCGCAGCTCCGGGAACCGCTCCAGCGCCTTCCGGAACGCCTGCAGCCGGTACGGGATCCCCTTCGTATAGTCGAGCCGGTCCACCCCGAGGACGAGCCGCCGGCCCGGCAGCCGCTCCTGCAGCCGGCTACAGCGGGCGGCCACCTCGGGCGAGCCGCCCAGGGCCGCGAACGCCTCGAAGTCGATGCTGATCGGGAAGCTGCCGACGCGGATCGGTCGGCCGTCCACCCGGCACGTCACCACCGCCCCGGACCCCGCCATCGGCACGTCGATCAGCAGGCGGCGCACGCAGTGGAGGAAGTTCCGCCGGTCCCGCACGGTCTGGAAGCCCAGCAGGTCGTACTGGAGCAGGCCCTGCAGGATCTCGAAGCGCCACGGAAGCTTCAGGTAGATGTCCGGATTCGGGAAGGGCGTGTGGAGGAAGAAGCCGATCCGGCCCTCGAAGCCCAGGTCCCGGAGCTCGCGGGCGACGTTCATCAGGTGGTAGTCGTGCACCCAGATGTAATCGCCGGCCCGGGCGTTCGCGACGATCACCTCCGCGTACTTCCGGTTCACCGTCCGGTAGGTGCGCCAGTACGCGGGATCGAAGTTGTACAGCGTCTGCAGGTCGTGGAAGAGCGGCCACACGACCTCGTTCGAGAAGCCGAGATAGAAGTTGTCGCGCTCGTCCGCCGTCAGGGGCACGGGTTGGAGCTGATAGCCGAAGCGCTCCACCACTCGCGGCAGGAGCGGCTCCAGCTCGACCCCGTCCTCCTCCACGGTGCCGGGCCAGCCGATCCACAGTCCGCCCCGCCGCCGAAGCACCGGGGCCATGGCGGTCACCAGCCCGCCGGATCCGGGCTCGATCCGCCACTCGTCGCTCCCCTTGTTCCGGGTGAGCTTGATCGGCAAGCGGTTGGATACCACCACGAGCCGGGCGTCGGCCGAACCTCGCCCGGGCTCGCCGGCGTGCGGGATCTCGCTCACTCGCGCGTCCCGCGTTCGGACGGGGCGCCGGGCGCCTCCTCGGGACCCGCGCCGCCGCCGCGCCGGGCGCCGCGGTCCCCCGCCGACGCACCGGCGGCCTCCCGCGCCCCGTCCGCGACCGTGGCGGGCGCGGCGGCCCCATCCAGCGAGCGCGCGTAGACGACCCGGGTGGGATAGGCGAACTCGATCCCTTCCTCCTCGAACCGGCGGTGCAGCTCCAGGTTGATCTCCTCGTGAATGTCCATGTACGTGTTGAAGTCCGGTTTCAGCACGTAATAGACCGTTTCGAAGTTCAGGGAGAAGTCCCCGTACTCCTTGAAGTGGGACCGGTCGAAGCGGGTCAGCGCCCGCCCCTCCACCGCCTCCCGGATCATGATCGGGATGCGACGCAGCTTGTCGCGTGGCGTCTGGTAGGTCACCCCGATCGAGAAGAGCACCCGCCGCTCGAACATGCGGCCGTAATTCCGGATGCGGCTGTTCAACAGGTCGCTGTTGGAGAAGACGAGCTGCTCGCCGGACAGGCTCCGCAGCCGGGTCGTCTTGAGGCCGATGTGCTCGACGCTCCCCAGGTACTCGTCCACGATGAGGAAGTCCCCGATCACGAACGGCTTGTCCAGGACGATGGAGAGGGAGGCGAACAGGTCGCCCAGGATGTTCTGGACCGCGAGCGCGACCGCGATGCCCCCGATCCCGAGGCCCGCCAGTAGCGCGGTCACCTGGATGCCCAGGTTGTCGAGGATCAGCAGCAGCACGAGCGCCCACAGGACGAGGCGGCCCACGAAGCTCAACGCGGACATGGTCGTCACGCTGGCCGCGTCTTCGTCGAGGGCGCGGTGGCGGTAGCGCCGCATCGAGAAGGTGACGGTGGCGCTCGCCCAGATCCCCGCCTGGAGGAGGAGGGCGATGACGGCCGCCCGGGTGAGCACGGTCACCGTCCGCTCGGGCAGGGTCAGCACGTGCGAGGCGGCGTACACCGCGACGACGAGCAGGAAGAGCACCTTGGTGCGCCGGGCGAGGTGCGAGACCAGGTCCGGCAGGCCGGTGCCCTTCCCGAGGGCCGGTCCGGGGGGCGCGACCGGCTCCGCCGTCCCGGCGCCGCCCGCGTCGGCGGCTTCCGCGGCCTCGGTCGCCTCCGCCTGCCGCGCCCGCGCCGCCCGTTCCAGGCGCCAGGCGAGGACGCGCTCCAGGACCCAGAGGAGTCCCAGGGTCCCGAGGAGGACCGCCGCGGCCACCAGCCACGCGCGCAAGGAGTTGCCGTACCAGGTGTGGTCGAGGAAGGTCACCCGATCGCTCCCCCGCTCGTCGTGACCGCCATTCGCTTTTCTCGCCTCAGACTTGCAGGATCACGCAGAAAACCGCGGGACCGGCGCATGCGCGGCGAGGTCCCCGCCGCATCGGAAGGACGTCCGACAGATGCTTCCCTTCCAGAATGGAACGGACGGCGAGGACCGGGGCAAGGAACTTCGCCGGCGACTGGAGTCGCGTCGCCGGCGCGGCCTGCTCTGGCTCCTGCTCGCCCTCGCGGCGGGGTTCTGGCTGTTCGGGCCGGGCGGGCTGGAGCGGGACGACCGCGCCGAGATCAGCTATACGACCTTCCGCGAGCACCTCGAGGAGGACCGGATCGCCTCCATCACGGTGCAGGGCGAGGAGATCCGAGGCGAGCTGCGGGAACCGGCCGAGCGGCTGGACGAGGAGGGGGCCGCGGAGCGCTACGCCGCCTTCGAGACGCACCTCCCCTCGTTCGGCGACGAGGGGCTCCTGGAGGAGCTCCGGGAGCGCCAGGTCGAGGTCCGGACCGAGCCGGCGGGCGACGACTCCCTCTGGATGATCCTCTTCTACATGGCGCCCTTCCTCCTACTCATCTTCCTCGGCTGGATCTTCTTCCGCCGCGCGCAGCAGCAGGGCCAGGGCATCCTCGGGATGGGGCGGAGCAAGGCGAAGCCGTACAACCGGGAGAGCGTGGAGACCCGGTTCGACGACGTGGCGGGGCTGGAGGGCGCCAAGACCGAGCTGCGGGAGATCATCGAGTTCCTGAAGCACCCGGAGCGCTTTCAGCGGCTGGGCGGGGAGATCCCGCGCGGCGTGCTGCTGGTCGGGCCTCCCGGCACCGGCAAGACGCTCCTGGCGCGCGCGGTGGCGGGGGAGGCGGACGTGCCGTTCTTCTCGGTCACCGGCTCGGACTTCATGGAGATGCTGGTCGGGGTCGGCGCCTCGCGGGTGCGGGACCTCTTCCAGGAGGCGAAGAAGGCCGGACGGGCGATCATCTTCATCGACGAGCTCGACTCGATCGGCCGGCGGCGCGGCGCCGGCCTCGGCGGCGGGCACGACGAGCGGGAGCAGACGCTGAACCAGCTCCTCTCCGAGATGGACGGCTTCGAGCCGGCGGAGAGCGTGGTGGTGATGGCGGCCACCAACCGCCCGGACATCCTCGACCCGGCGCTGCAGCGTCCGGGCCGTTTCGACCGTCGGGTCATGGTGGACCTGCCCACCCAGCGGAGCCGGGAGGACATCCTGAAGATCCACGCCCGCAACAAGCCGCTCGGGGACGACGTGGATCTGGAGGAGCTGGCGCGGAGCACGCCCGGCTTCAGCGGGGCGGACCTGGAGAACCTCCTCAACGAGTCGGCCCTCCTCGCCGCGCGCGAGGAGAAGGACCGCATCGAGCGCGACGACATCGACCGGGCCCGGGACAAGATCCTGCTGGGCCTGGAGCGGGAGGGGCTCGTGCTCACCGAGGACGAGCGGCGAACGCTCGCGTGGCACGAGGCCGGGCACGCGGTGCTCGCCGCGGTGCTCCCTCACACCGACCCGATCCACAAGGTGACGATCGTGCCGCGCGGACGCGCCATGGGCGTCACCCAGCAGCTCCCGGAGAAGGAGAAGTACCTCTACGAGCGGGAGTACCTGCTGGACCGGCTGACGGTGATGATGGGCGGTCGCGCGGCCGAGGCGCTCGTCTTCCGCCGGCGGACCAGCGGCGCGGAGCAGGACCTCAAGGAATCCACCCGGCTGGCGAGGAAGATGGTCCTCGACTGGGGCATGGCCGAGGGACTCGGCGCGGTGGCGCCCGGCGGCCGGCAGGACGAGGTGTTCCTGGGGGAGGAGATCGCGCGCCGCCGGGAGTACAGCGAGGCGACCGCCCGGGCGGTGGACGAGGCGGTGCGCGAGCTGCTCGACGAGGCGTACGGCCGGGCCCACCGGATCCTGCAGGAGCGCCGCCCGGCGCTGGACCGCCTGGCCGAAGCGCTGCTCGAGCGCGAGGAGCTCGACGGCGACCGGGTGCTGGAGATCCTGGACATGGACGAGGAAGAGGCCGTTCCCACGGACGAGGACCGGCCGTCCGGCCCGGCCGGCGTGCCCGAGCACCGGGACGGCGCCCCGGCGCCCCCTGCGCCGCCCCGGTCCTAGGCACCCCGCCCCTCCGGCCGCTCGTCCTGCAGCGCGACGGGGATCGGCCGCGGCACGTTGAGGGTGCGGATCGGCCACGGGATCTCGATCCCGTCGCGGCGGTAGCGGGCGTGCAGCCGCTTGATGAACTCGTGCATGACGATCCGCTGCATCTGGAACTCGTCCACCATGATGCGTACCCGGAAGGTGATCGCCGAGTCGCCGAACTCCTTGTAGCGCAGCGCCGGCTCCTCCCCCTCGCGCGCGTGCGAGAACTCGCGCCACACCTCGTCCGCCACCTCCAGGGTGACGCGCTCCACCTGCTCCAGGTCGCTCCGGTAGCTCACGCCCACGCCGATCCGCACCCAGAGAGGCCGCGAGGGGAGGCTGTAATTGATGACGATCGACTCGGCCAGCTTGCTGTTGGGGATGATGACCTGGAAGTCGTCCAGGATCGAGCGCATCGTCGTGTTCCGCCACCGGACGTCCACCACGTACCCCTCCTCCTGGCCCTCCAGCTTGATGTAGTCCCCCTCCCGCACCTGGCGGGTGGCAATGATCTGGAAGCCGGCGAACGCGTTGGAGAGCGAGGGCTGGAGCGCCAGGGCCACCGCCAGCCCGCCGAGGCCGAGCGCCCCGATGATCGGGGTGATCTGGATGTCCAGGTTCTGCAGGATGATCAGCCCGCCGAGGATGAAGATCACCAGCTTGGCCACATTGGTGACCAACGAGCTGGCGGGGAGGAAGGTCCCCTGCCGCGCCGCGTACCGCCGGATCCCCTCCCCCGCCGCCCGCGCGATCACCAGGGTGAGGGAGAAGATGACCAGCACCATCAGGATCTTCTCGAGAATCCGCTGGACATCCGGCTCGAGCGGGAGGATCCGGGTGGCGGTCCAGGCGCCCGCCGCCGTCAGCAGCAGGGTGGGCGCCCGGCGGAGCGACAGGAGGAGGACGTCGTCCCACTCCCAGGCGGTGCGGGCGGCCAGGCGACGGAGACGCCGGACCGCCACTCGCTCGAAGAGCACGCCGGCGAGGGCTCCGACCAGGATGAAGGCGAGGGGGAGCCCCCACGCGACCAACGTCCGCCAGGCGAGCCCCTCGCTCACCGGAGACCGGCCGCCAGCAGCGGATTGAACAGGAGCTTGAAGGTGCCGGCGGGCTGCGCGCGGAACTGGGGCCGGAACCCGACCAGGACGACGTTGCCCTCGCCGAGCGGAACGCGGACCACGGCGGCCCGCCCGCCGAGGTGCCGCTCCGCCCCGAGTTCCCACCCGCTCAGCAGCGGGTCCTCCTCCGCGTAGCGCGCGACGACCTCGACCTCGCGCGGCGCGCGCCGCTCGCCCACCGCGGCGGGATCGATCGTGCGGAACGCCCGGCTGCGCACGAAGAAGGCCGCCGCCTCCTCCCGCATCCCCCACGCGACCGGATGTTCCGGGTCCACCGAGAGACGCAGCAGGCTGCCGGGGATGAAGAACTCCTCCTCCTCCAGGTCGCCGACCGCGTTCCGGAGCGGCAGGCCGAGCTGCCGGATCGCGAAGTCCGCCGCCCCGTCCAGGGCGAGGAGCAGGCCGCCGTCCCGGACGAACCGGGCGAGCCGGGCCGCCCCCTCCGCGCCCAGCCCGCCCACGTACGGCTCCGGCATGGTGCCCGGGGCGTGGCCGTTGAGGATCCGGTCGGCCGATTGGTCGGGCAGGACGATCGCGTCGAAGCGCGACAGGTCGCCCTCCCGGATGTCACGGTCGTGCAGGGTCTCGAAGGCGAACCCGTAGCGCTCGAGCAGCCACCGCGTCCACCCCTCATCCATGTTGGCGACCCAGCTCCGGTAGAGGCCGATCCGCGGGCGTCTGAGCGGCCGGACCCCGGCCGGCCCCTCGCCGACGCCGACGAAGCCCAGGCCGAGCCCGGCCGCCAGCCCTTCCAGGCGCGCGCGGCCCGCCCGCACCACGAAGGTGCCGGCCGGCCACCGTCGTCCCCGCGCCTGGAAGGCCTCCGGAGCCCGGCCGACCGCGACGGTGGCGTCGGTGGCCGCCTCCGCGGCGTCCGCCAGCAGCCGGTTCACCGCGCGGATCGCGTCGTTCGCGCTCGGATCGAGCAGGTAGGCGGGGCCCTCCCCCCGCACCTCGCCCCCCCCGCGCGGCAGCTCGGTGCCGGCGACCCGCTCCGCGTCCAGCTCGAACGGCTCCTCGATCCGGGCCGGCTCCACCCCCATCTGGATCGGGAGCGTCCACCCGGCCAGATCGTACGGCGGGTCGGGCGGCCCGTCCGGATAGAGCCGCCGGTCGGGGTGCGCCTGCGGCTCCAGCAAGTCGAGCGCGGCCGCGCGGTACGGCTGCGCGGCGGGCACCACGTACGCGCCGGCCGGCCATCGCCGCTCGCCGGCGCCGAAGGGCCCGGTGGCGCGCAGCACCTCCACCCCGCCCCGGCGCAGCGTCTCCAGCATCTCGAGCGCCGCCCCCGGGTCGTGCTGGGCGCCGGGATCCACCACGTAGGCGAACGGGGAGCCGACCCGGCCCGCCTCGATCGCCTGTCGGGCCATCCGCCACGTGCCCATCAGCCAGGACTCCCGGAGCCGGGCCGCCTGGTCCGCCACCGCGAAGGAGGCGGTCAGCATGTACTGCGTCTGGTCCGCCAGGCGCCACCAGCCCCCCTCCCAGGGAAGCGGGTACCAGGTGCTCGGGCGGTCGCCGGGGATCCCGCTGCTGTGCATCGCGGGGAGCGAGTCGGGGTCGTGGAACCGCGGGGTCGCGTAATGGTCGACCGCCACCTCGGTGAGGATCCCCACCTGGTTGTGGAAATAGGGGGCCGTCCGCATCCCGCCGTTCCACCACTGCGAGAAGCGGTGGCGCGAGATCACCCCCGGCTTCCCCTCCTCGATGAAGCGGCGCATCATGGCCGCCCCGAGGAAGTTGTTGGCGGCCACCACGAGCGGAGGGATCCGCGGGTTCACCGGGTCGGCGAACGGCGGGATGAACATGCGCCCCGGGGAAAGCGTGCCGGTCTGATGGTGGTTGACGACGATCTGCGGATGCCAGACGTGCCAGAGCTGCCGCGCCACCGCCCGCGACTCCGGCATCAGCAGCATGAACCAGTCCCGGTTGTTGTCGTGCCCCACGTACTCGTGGTAGAGGCGCGGGAGCGAGGCGGTCTCGAAGGGCGTGCCGAGCTGCTCGCGGTACCACTCGGTCACCATGTCCAGCCCGTCGGGGTTCATGACCGGCATGATGAGGAGCACGACCTCGTCCCGGATCCGACGCGCCTCTTCCGTCTCGTCGGTCACCATGCGGTAGGCGAAGGTCGGCATGAACTGGGCGCCGGCCACCTCGGTCGAGTGGAGGCCGCCGTCGATCCAGAGCACGGTCCGGCCTTCACGGGCCAGGCGGCGGGCGGTGGCGCTGTCGGCATCCGCTCCCAGCGCCAGCCGTCGCGCGATCTCCCGCCATTGGTCCAGCGAGCGGAGGTTCTCCTCGCTGGACACGATCGCCAGCACCATCGGGCGCCCCTGGGCCGTCTCCCCGATCCGCTCCAGCCGCAGGCGGTCGCTGGCCGCGTCCAGGGCCTCGAAGTAGCTCAGAATCTCGCCGTAGTCCGCCAGCCTGTGATCCGCCCCCGGCTCCCAGCCGAGGTGCGAGCTCGGGGTCGGCACCTCGGCGGAGGTGACCGGCGGGCCGGGCTCCTGCGAGGCGAGCGGGAGCGCCGAAGCGAGCGACAGCGCGAGTCCGAGGGCGAGCGCGCGGGGCGCGCGGGAGGGTGGCTCCGGGGGGGCGCTCTGCATCAGCACTCCGGGTTCGGGGACCGTCCTTCCGCGAGACCGCCGGACGGACCGCCCCTCGCCCGGAGCGTCCGCGGCGACACGCGCGCTCGGAGAGGTTGGCCGTTCGCGGCGCGCGGAGCAAGCGGCGGCGGTCGCGCCGCAGGACCCGACGGCCCGCGCCGCGTTCGGTCGGGCGACGAGGGCGACGGCTAGGAGAAACGGCCGTCGGGGCTTCAAAGGCGACCCGCAAGACGAACGGCCCGGGCACCGGGTGCTCCGGCGCCTCGGGCCGCTCGCTGAGTTCGGACCTCTCCGGCGCCCGCTTTCTGGGCCACCGGGAGGGTGGTCGCGGTCAGCCGGTCGTGGTCGGGTCCTGACCGGTCGTACCGCGATCCTGCATGCCGGTCATGCCCTCATCGCTTCTGACCTGCTCCTGCCAGTCATCCGGGAACTCGCCGCACGCCACGCTCTGCTGGTCCATGCCGTGGAGCACGATGACGTACTGCTGACCCGGTTGGAGATCCTGACCGGAGACGGTCGTCCGGGCGGTGTCGGCCTGCATGGTGCCGTCACGGATGCCCTGCTGCTGCTCCGTCGCGGCGGGGTCCTCGGTCGTGGCCGGATCGTCCGTGGTCGTGGCGTCCGCGCCCTCGTCCATGAAGCCGCCGTCATCGGCAGGAGCCGTTACGGTACTCAGCTCCCGCACTATCTGGCCGGGCCGGTCGCACGTCCCCGTGTGCAGGACGGCCGTGTACTGCTGCTGGGCCGGCGCCTCGTCCAACGTGATGGCGACGGTCATCTGCTGCGCCGTCCCCGTCAGCTGGACGTCGCCCTCGACGCCGCTGTCCCGCATGGCATCGAGGCTGAACGTCGCCCCCTCGTCCGTGGGAGTGACGTCCTCCCACGTCTCCTCGGCCGTGGTCTCGACATCCTCTCGCTCCTCGGGAGCGGGACAGCCGATCAGGGCGATGCTCAGCATGGGTACGAGCGCCAGCATCGTAGTCCTGCGCGCTCTCATGTCGCTCCTCCCTCGTGTCTGTTCAGGCCCCGGGCCGGCGGCCCGACGCTCGCGAAGTCGTTGGCTTTTCAGCCTGTGACCGGCTGACGAGCCGGCCCCGACGTAGGCCAGTTTCGCAAGGGAAATGCCAACGTCCGGTCCGGCAGGTCCCGTCCGGCGGCCCGTCCGCTTGACGGGCGCGAACCTCACAGGGCAAGTTCCACGCCCCGAACGAGACGACATGACGGCCCGGGAGCCGCCGCCGACCGACCCGCCGCGTCCCCACGCCGACATCGAAGGAGGCAGGAGACCAACCCATGAACGGACACCTTCGGCTCGACCGACCCCTCATCCCCTTCGCCTCCGCCGCGATCGGCCTGCTCCTGCTCGGGTGCGGCGGCGCCGAGAGCCTCGAGCGGCAGGACGGAGACGCCGGGCGCGCCGGCGCCGAGGCGCCGGCCTGCGACCCCGACGACGGCGGCCTGACACTGCCGGACGGCTTCTGCGCCTTGGTGGTCGCCGACGAGGTCGGCGCGGCCCGGCACCTGGCGGTCGCCCCGAACGGCGACCTGTACGTGGCTCTGCGCGGCGGACGCGAATCCCCGGGGGGCGCGCTGGCGCTCCGGGACACCACGGGGGACGGACGCGCCGACGTCCGCGTCCGCTTCTCGGACGACGGGGGAACCGGGATGGCCTTCCACGACGGCGCCGTGTGGTTCGCGCCGGATTGGGGCCTGCTCCGTTACGGCTGGGAGGAGGGCCGCCTGGAGCCGGTCGGCCCCCCGGACACGATCGTGGCCGATCTGCCGGGGCCGGGCCGGGGGCACGCCGCGAAGAACGCGACCCTGGGCCCCGATGGGCGCGCCTTCATGAACGTCGGGGCGCCCTCCAACGCCTGCCAGGAAGAGCCCCGGACCGCGGGCTCGCCGGGCCGGGATCCCTGCCCGCAGCTCGAGGACAGCGGGGGCGTCTGGGTCTTCGAGGCCGGGCGGACCGGCCAGCGACAGGAGGACGGACGCCGCTTCGCGACCGGGCTGCGGAACACCTTCGCCCTGGCCGTGCATCCCGGGACGGGCGAGCTGTGGGGCGCGCAGCACGGGCGCGACCAGCTGGACGAGCTGTGGCCGGAGCGCTTCACCACGGAGCAGCGCGCCGAGAAGCCGTCCGAGGAGTTCGTCCGCCTCCGCGAGGGCGACGATTTCGGCTGGCCCTACTGCTACCACGACGCGGAGCTCGGCCACAAGGTGCTGGCGCCCGAGTATGGTGGAAATGGCCGCGAAGTGGGCCGGTGCGCGGACGTGAAGGAGCCGGAGGTCGCCTACCCGGCGCACTGGGCGCCGAACGACCTCCTGTTCTACGACGGCGCGATGTTCCCCGAGCGGTACCGGAACGGCACGTTCATCGCCTGGCACGGCTCGTGGAACCGCGCGCCGCTCCCGCAGGGCGGGTACAAGGTGACCTTCCAACCGTTCGAGGGGGGCGAGCCCGCGGGGGAGTGGGAGGTGTTCGCCGACGGCTTCGCCGGCGAGCGGGTGGACCCCCGCGAGGCCGCCCACCGGCCGTCCGGCCTCGCCGTGGGACCCGACGGCTCCCTCTACGTGGCCGATGACCAGGGCGGCCGCATCTGGAGGATCCTCTACGCGCCCTGAGGGGCCGCGCGAAGAGGCCGCGGACCGGGGACGAGCCGTGCCGGGAGCCCGCCGCTAGGCGTCGAGGCCGGCCAGCATCGCCTCGACCTCGCTCACCGGCCTCCGGCAGGTGAACGCCTCGCACACGTAGGCGGCCGGGCGGCCGTCGAGCGGTCGGTGCCCGCGGGTGAAGGGCGCCACCTCCGCCAGCCGCTCCGCCTCCTCCGGACCCTTCCGCAGGACGACCGTGCGCGGCAGGAATCGGGACCGGAGCGCCCCGAGCAGGGCCTCGGTGCGGCCGTCCGCCGGGTCGCCCGCCACCACCACCTCGCGCACCGGGCCGAGCCGGAAGTCGAGACCGAGCAGGAAGAACGTGTGGGCGGCGGGCGCGCGCGCCACGTCGGCGGCGAAGGCGCTCTCGAGCCGCGCCGCCCGACCCTCCAGCCCCGTCTCCGCCGTCAGCCTCGCCAGGCGCAGGAGCGCCAGGTACGCCACCGAGTTGCCCGACGGCACCGCTCCGTCGTACACCTCCTTCTGGCGGACCGGGAGGTCGGTGGCGTCCGCCGGCGAGAGGAAGTAGCCCCCCGCCCGCTCGTCCGCGAAGCGCGCCTCGAGGGCTTCCAGCAGCGCCCGCGCCTCGACCAGCCAGCGCGGCTCGAACTCCGTCTGGTACAGCTCGGCGAGCCCCCAGGCGAGGAAGGCGTGGTCGTCGGCCGTGCCGGGGATCGCCGCCTCGCCGTCCCGGAAGCGGTGGAGCAGCCGGCCCTCCTCGTCCCGCAGCGTGCCGAGCAGGAACTCGGCCGCCTCCCGCGCGGCCCGGGCGTACTCCGGAGCGCCGAGCGCCCGCCCCGCCACGGCCAGCGCGCCGATCATCAGCCCGTTCCAGTCGGTGAGCACCTTGTCGTCCTTGAGGGGGCGGGGCCGTGCCTCGCGGGCCTCGAACAGCCGGCTCCGAATCGCCTCCAGGCGCTCCCGGAGCGCGTCCTCGGCCGTGCCCAGGTCGGCGGCCAACAACGAGAGAGGCTTCCGCAGGTGGAGGACGTTCTCGCCGGTGCGGCGCCCGGTCGCCTCCTCGGCGAAGTTCCCCCGCCGCTCCACGTTGTAGACCTGGCGGACCAGCTCGGCGTCCTCCGGGCCGAGGACCTCGCGCAGCGCTTCGTCCGTCCACAGGTAGAACGCCCCTTCCCGCCCCTCGCTGTCCGCGTCCTCCGCCGTGTGGAAGCCGCCGCCCGGGTCGCGGAGGTCGCGCAGCGCGTAGTCCAGCACCTCGCGGGCGGTGCGGGCGAACCCCGGCACCCCGGTGGCCAGGTGCGCCTCAATGTAGGCGAGCGCGAGGAGCGCCTGGTCGTACAGCATCTTCTCGAAGTGGGGGAGCAGCCAGCGCGCGTCGGTCGAATAGCGGTGGAAGCCGCCCCCCACGTGGTCGTAGATGCCGCCGCGGCGCATGGCGCGGAGCGTCTCGGTCGCCATCTCGAGGGCCCGTTCCTCGCCGGTCCGCTCCCACCAGCGCAGAAGGAAGAGGAGGTTGTGCGGCGTCGGGAACTTGGGGGCCGAGCCGAAGCCGCCCTGCAGATCGTCGTAGCGGCTCTCGAGCAGGCGGTACGCGTTCTCGAGCGTTCCCTCGCCCAGCTCGCCCTCGCGCTCGGCGGCCGCCGCCTCCCGGAGCGCCGCCACGATCCGCTCCGCCGAGCTCGCCACGTCCTCGCGCCGCTCGTCCCACAGGCGACGAAGACGCGGCACCAGGTCGAGCATGCCGATGCGGCCGCCGCGGCTCTCCTTCGGGAAGTAAGTGCCGGCGAAGAAGGGCTGGCGGTCCGGCGTGAGGAGCACGGTGAGGGGCCACCCACCGCCGCCGGTCAGCATCTGGCAGACGGTCATGTACTGGGCGTCCACGTCGGGACGCTCCTCCCGGTCCACCTTCACCGAGACGAACGCCTCGTTCATCAGCGCCGCCACCTCTTCGTCCTCGAAGGACTCCCGCTCCATCACGTGGCACCAGTGGCAGGTGGAGTAACCGATGGAGAGGAAGACCGGCTTCTCCTCCCGGCGGGCCACCTCGAAGGCCTCGTCGCCCCAGGCGTACCAGTCCACCGGGTTGTGGGCGTGCTGGAGGAGGTAGGGGCTCTTCTCGCCGGCGAGTCGGTTGCTGGATCGGCTCATGGGCTCCCGCGGCTCTCGGCTGCGGCGGGGAGCGACGGCCGGCCGCTTCCGGCCGCCTCCGCCCGCCCGGGAGGAGCGCGTACCCGCGGCGGGGAGGGACGTTGCGGTGGGATCGGCCGGGCGGATCGCGGTGGGGATCGGCCAGGCGGATCCGCCGGACGCCGGCTCGGGTCGGCCGCCGGCCGGCGCCCGGGCTCAGTTCTGGCCCGCGACCCGGATCGGGGTGGGGGTCGAGCCCTCGCCGCCGATGCCGAGACGGCCGGACTCTCCGTGGCCCCAGCAGAACCCGAAGCCCAGCGCGTCGATCCCGCACGAGTGGCGGTCGCCGGCGGCGATCTCGCGGAGGCGCTGGCCCCCGGAGAGCCGCTCCGGCTGCGCCACGTTCGCTACGCTCCCCGTGCCGAGGCGTCCGTCGTCGCCGCGGCCCCAGCAGTACGCCTCGGCGTCTTCCGTGACGGCGCAGGTGTGCTCGGCCCCGGCGGACAGGCCGACGAAGCGTTGCGGCCCGAGCACCGACTCCGGCTGGAGCCGGTCGGCCGTCGACCCGCTGCCGAGCTGCCCGTGCTCGCCCTCGCCCCAGCAATGGGCGGCCCCGTCCTCCGCCACCGCGCAGGTGTGCCGCCCGCCGGCGGCGATCGCGCCGAAGCGCGTGGCGGCGAGCACGGCGACCGGGGCCGCCTCGTCGCGGTCGTTCCCCGTGCCGAGCCGGCCCGCCTCGCCGCGACCCCAGCAGTACGCGTCCCCTTCCTCGGTGATGCCGCAGCTGTGGAGGTCGCCGGCGCTCACGGACGCCCAGCGCTGCGTGCCGAGGACGCGGACCGGGTCCGCCCGGTCCTGCAGCGAGCCGTTGCCCAACTGGCCCTCGGCGCCGCGGCCCCAGCAGTACGCCTCGGCGTCCTCGGTCACGCCGCAGGAGTGCCGGCCGCCGGCGCTCACCTGCACGAAGGTGAGCGCGTCCAGGGTCGGCTCCGGAGACAGGCGATCCTGGAGAGAGCCGTTGCCGAGCCGCCCATCGGCGCCGCGTCCCCAGCAGTGCGCGCGGCCGTCGTCGGCCACCGCGCAGGTGTGCTCGGCGCCGGGGCTCACCTGGGAGTAGGACGTGACGCCGAGGACGGCCACCGGGGTGGAGCGGTCCTGCGTGGAGCCGTTGCCGAGTCGCCCGTGCTCGCCCTCGCCCCAGCAGGCGATCCGCCCATCGTCGAGCACGGCGCAGCTGTGCGCGCCGCCGGCGCCCATCTGCACGAACGCGGGGGAGGCCTCGGTGGGCTCCCGAGGGCCGCCTCCGCCGCCGACGCTCAGCCCGAAGTCGTCGCACCCGGTCCACGCCAGGATCCCGGACAGCGCCAGGATCCTCGCGCGCGCGCCGAACCGGCCGAACCCTTCGTGGAGCATCTCTGGGCCTCCTCCCCGCGCCGACCGCCCCGAGCACCGCCACGAAGCGGGCCGGCCCCCGCCCGGCGGACCGTTCGGACCGATCCCGGAGCAGCAGGAACGATACCTCGGCGCCTGCCGGGCGGACCCCGGTCGGCGGCGGCGAATTGGCCCCCCAGGATTCGAACCTGGATTACCGGCTCCAAAGGCCGGGGTCTTGCCATTAGACGAGGGGCCAGCGCGCTCCCGAAGATGCCGCCCGCGCCGCGCGAGCGTCAACGTCGGCCGCCACGCCGTGACGCCGTTCGGGGGCGCCCGACACACTTTCTTGCAGGGCGGCCGCACATCTTTTCACACCGCGTCTCGCGCCGCGTCCGACGCGGCCGGCGGCGCCTCCGCGGGCAGCAGCCGCCAACCCTCCCCGAGGGCCGGCCCGAGCCCGGCCCGCGCCGTATCCCGCGCCCCCGGCTCGGACCAGAGGGCGAACAGGGCGGCCCCCGAGCCGGCGAGGAGGGCGACCCGCGCCCCCGTCCCCAGGAGAGCGGCCCTTGCCTCGGCGAGGGGGGGATGACGGTCGAACACCGGACCCTCGAAATCGTTCTCGGCCAGGGCTTCCAGGGTCTCCCACCGGGCGAGCGCCTCCGGCGGCGGCAGCGCGCCGGCCTCCGCGCCGGGCGGGGCGGCGCTCGCGCGATCGGCGTCCAGCCACCCGTACGCATCGGGGGTGGCGATCCGGAAGGGCGGCAGGACCACCAGGCCCGGGCGGGCGGGGGGCGGGGCGAGCGGGAGCAGGCGCTCGCCGCGACCCCACCCGAGCGCCATCGGCGCCCCGAGCGCCTGGAAGGGCACGTCGCTCCCCAACCGGCCCGCCAGCGCCAGCAGGGCGGGCGCCCCCAGCGGCTCGCCGTGCGCGGCGTTCAGCGCCCGCAGCACCGCGGCGGCATCGGCGCTCCCTCCGCCCAATCCCGCCCCTACCGGAATCCGCTTGCGCAGCCGGATGCGGGCCGCCGGCGCGCGCCCGGCCGCCCGGCACCACGCCTCCGCCGCGCGCCACGCCAGGTTCTCCTCGCCCGAAGGGAGCGGCTCGGGCGCCCCCTCCCATTCCACCTCCAGCCGGAGGCCGGACCCAACCGGCTCCACCTCCACCCCGTCGCCGAGCCCGATCCGGAGGAAGATCGTCTCCAGCGGATGGAAGCCCGTCGCGTCGGGCGGGAAGACCCGGAGCCGCAGGTTCACCTTGGCCCACGCGTCGAGGACCACCCTTCTCTCCCCGCCCGTCTCCCCACCGCCCGGTCCGGCGGGTGCCTCAGCCACCGCCGCCCTCCCCGGCCCGCTCCACGGCCGCCTCCACCACCTCCTCGCTGTGGCCGACCTCGGCCCAGGTCAGCCCGAGCCGGTGCAGGTACCAGAGGCCGAGGACGGTGACCGGAATGAAGGTGAGGATGTGGTAGCCGGCGGCGAAGGCGATGATCTGCGTGGGATCCACCTCGTACAGGCCGAGCCCCAGCCGGGCCGCCGCCTCGAACGGGCCGAAGAATCCGGGACCGGAGGGGAGCGACACCGCGAGGGCGATCAGGCTCTGCAGGAAGACGGCGCCGGCGAAGCCCGGCGCGCGGATGTCGAACGCCAGGAAGCCGAGCCAGAAGGAGACCGCGTTCCACACCCAGATCACGGCCGTCCAGCCCAGCACGCGGGCGAAGGTCCCGGGCCGCCGGAGGGCCCCGAGCCCCGCGATGAAGGAGGTGACCAGGCCCGTCAGCCGGCGGGCCCAGCCGTCGGGGAAGGGGCGCATCAGCCGGTGGCGGAACCAGCCGGTCAGCCGCTCCGGGAAGAGGGCGGCCAGCCACAGCACCGTCAGCCCGAGCCCCACCAGCCCGGCGGCGATCGCCGGCGCGCTTCGCACCACGGCCGGCCCCCGGCCCGTCAGCTCGGGGGTGGCGAGGGCGAGGAAGAGGAGCAGCACGAGCAGCAGGCCGTCGAACAGGCGCTCGAGGACGAGCGAGGCGAAGGTCGCGCTCATGCCGATCGGCTCCGTCCGCGCCAGCGTGTAGATGCGGGCGAACTCGCCGAGCCGCAGCGGGAGCAGGTTGTTGCCCATGAAGCCGATGCAGACCGCCCGGAACCGCGACAGGAAGGAGGAGCGGGGGAGCGCCGCCTCCAGCAGGGCGTGCCACCGGAACGCCCGGAGCACGAAGCTGCCGGTGGCCACCGCGACCGAGGCGGCGAGCAGCCACGGGTCGGCCGCCCGGAGGCGGGCCCACAGCTCCGCCGGCGAGACGTCCCGCAGCGCCCACCAGAGGAGGGCCACGGAGACGAGGAGGCCGAGCGCCGCCACCGCCCGTCGCCGCGTCACGGGCGGACCCGGGGGAGGGCGGAACGAGGAAGGTCGGGCCGGATCCCCCTCACCCGGCGTTTTTCCGCGCGCGGAGCACGATCTCCTTCATCTCCCGCACGGCCCGCTCGAGCCCGACGAACACGGCGCGGCTCACGATCGAGTGGCCGATGTTGAGCTCCTCGCACTCGGCGATCGCCGCCACCGGCGCCACGTTCCGGTAGGTGAGCCCGTGCCCCGCGTGCACGTCGATCCCCGCCTCGCGACCGAGGCGGGCGGCCCGGACGAGGCGGTCCAGCTCGCGCGCGCGATCGTCCGCGTCGGCCGCGTTCGCGTACTCGCCCGTGTGGAGCTCCACCGCATCGGCCGCGAGGGAGGCGGCGCGCCGCACCGCCTCCGGGCTCGGGTCGACGAAGAGCGCGACCCGGATCCCCGCCTCCCGCAGGCGCGCCACCGCGCGCTCCACCCGGTCGCCGGACGCGGCCAGGTCCAGCCCTCCCTCGGTCGTGACCTCTTCCCGCCGCTCGGGGACGAGCGTCGCCTGGAGCGGGCGCCACTCCTCGGCGAGGCCCAGGATCTCATCCTCGGCCGCCAGCTCGAGGTTCACGCAGCTCCGCACCGTCTGCAGCAGGAGCGAGACGTCCCGCTCCCGAATGTGGCGCCGGTCCTCCCGCAGGTGGACGGTGATCCCGTCCGCGCCGCCCAGCTCCGCCAGCACGGCAGCCCGCACCGGGTCCGGCTCCACCGTGCGGCGCGCTTCGCGCACGGTGGCGACGTGGTCCAGATTGACGTACAGGCGCATGTCCGACATGCCTCGCGGCCCTCCGAGCGCTGGTTTCGGGGCTGTTCGGACGCCCGTGCCGCGCCGCTCCGGCGCGGGGGCCTCAGGAGGAGGCGGGCTCGGCGCGGGACCGGGCCGCCTCCGCCGGCTCCAGGAGCCGCGCGAGCCGCTCCGCGGCGGCGGGCTCCAGCTCGGCCCCCGCCGCGCGCAGGAGCTCCGCGGCCAGGGCACGATACAGGGAGCGGGTCGGCGCGTCGAGCGCCGCCAGGTGGCGCGCCACCGTGCCCGCGTCGCCGCGCGCGACCGGGCCGGTGAGCCCCCCGGGGAGGCCGGAGGCGGTCAGACCTTCCAGGGCCGAGCGGGCGAGCGGGAGGAGGTCTTCCAGCCGCGCGTCGTCCTCGCACGCGGCGCGCACCTCCCGCAGCGCCACGGCCAGGCAGGCCGCCACGAAGTTGGCCCCGAACACGGCGCCGGCGTGGTAGCGGTCCTTCCGGTCGGGGCGAATCCGGAGCGGCCGCGCCCCGACCGCCCGGGCCAGCCGCTCCCCGAGCGCCACCGCTTCCGGATCGCCCTCGAGGCCGACCGCCGCGCCGCGGAAGGCCCCCGCCCGGGGGGCGGCGACCGCCCGGAGCGGATGCCAGCTCGCCACGGACCACCCTTCCTTCCGGAGCGGCGCCAGGATCTCGGCCGGGTGGAGACCGCTCGTGTGGAGGGCGCGGCCGGGCGGGGCGCCGGCCGCCTTCAGCGCGGCGGCCGCGCGCGCCGCGGCCCCGGCCAGGGCGTCGTCGGGCACGCAGAAGAGGAGCGGGTCGGGGACTCGGCGCCGGCCCGGCAGCGGGTCGTCGCGGCCCAGCAGGTCCACGGAGCGGAAGAGCCCGGCCGCCTCGAGGTCCAGGGCCAGCGAGCGCCCGATGCGCCCGGGGCCGAGGATCGCCAGGCGGCGCTCGCTCAAGCCGCGTCCTGCCGGCTCACCTCGATCCCGGCCTGCCCGCGCCACCGGCCGACCACCGCCTCCGGAACGCGGGCGGTGAGCACGATCCGTCCGTTCGTGAGCTCCCGGCGCAACACCTCGCCCTCCCGGTACGCCTCGGCCAGCGTGCGGCCATCGGCGGCCGGGAAGCTCACGCGCACCGTGGCCAGCCGGTCCCGGATGGCGGCCCGGAGCGCCTCGAGCAGGGGCCGCAGGCCGTCCCGCTCCAGCACGGAGGTGGCGACGTGGGGTCCCAGGACGGCGGTGGAGCGGGCGCGGAGGGCCTCCTCCTCGGCGTGGGTGAGCCGGTCCACTTTGTGGAAGACGAGCAGGGTCGGTCGGTCGGCGGCGCCCGCCTCGACGAGCGCCTGGTTCACGACCTCCTTGCGCTGCTCCCAATTCGGCGCGGAGACGTCCACCACGTGCAGGAGGAGGTCCGCCGCGCGCGCCTCCTCCAGCGTGGCGCGGAAGGAGGCGACCAGGTGGTGGGGCAGCTTTCGGATGAAGCCGACCGTGTCGGTGAGGACGGCCTGGTGGCCGTCGCCGAGCTCCACGGCGCGGGTAGCCGAGTCCAGGGTTGCGAACAGGCGGTCCTCGACGAAGAGGTCGCTTCCGGACAACGCCCGCAGGATCGAGGACTTCCCCGCGTTCGTGTAGCCGACCAGAGCGACCTGGAACTCCCCGCGGCGCGCCTTGCGCCGGGTGTCCCGCGCCCGGGCGATGTCCTTCAGCTCGCGCCGCAGCCGCGCGATCCGCCGGTCGATGATCCGGCGGTCCGTCTCGAGCTGCTGCTCGCCCGGCCCCCGGGCGCCGATGCCGCCGCCGATCCGGGACAGGTGGGTCCACATCCGCTTGAGCCGCGGACGCAGGTACTCGAGCTGGGCGAGCTCCACCTGGAGCTTCGCCTCCGCGGTGCGGGCCCGGAGCGCGAAGATGTCGAGGATGAGCTCCGTCCGGTCCATGATCCGGACGTTCAGCCGTTCCTCGAGGGCGGAGCCCTGGGCGGGCGAGAGGTCCTCGTCGAAGATGAGGAGGGTGGCGCCCTCCTCCTCCACCACCCCGCGGAGCTGGTCCGCCTTCCCGCTCCCGATGTAGAGCGAGGGGTTCGGCGAGGCGAGGCGCTGCACGACGCTTCCCAGGATCCGCACGCCGGCGGTGTCGGCCAGGCGGGCGAGCTCCTCGAGGTGCTCGTCCACGATCGGCTGCGGCATGTCGAGGGGCGGCGCCCCGATCAGGATGGCGCGCTCCTCCGAGGGTCGGACCTCGATCATGTCCGGCATACGGATCCCGTTACCCTGTCTCCTCCTCGCGGATCCCGGCGTCCGGGGGCTCCTTCGGGGACCGGCGGGCCTCCGCGGCGGCGTCCAGGCGGCGGGCGATCTCCGATTCCTCGCCCCGTCCGCCCGGGCGATAGAAACGGCGGCCCGCCAGCTCCGGCGGCAGGTAGTCCTGCGGGGCCACGCCCTCATCATAGGCGTGGTCGTACCGGTAGTCGGCCCCGTAGCCGAGCTCCCGCATGAGCGCGGTGGGGGCGTTCCGCAGGTGGAGCGGCACCGGCGCGGCCGGGGTCTCGCGGGCGGCGCCCCGGGCCGCCCCGAACGCCTCGTAGACCCGGTTCGACTTGGGCGCCGCTGCCAGGTAGACGGCCGCTTCCGCCAGCGCCAGGTCGCCCTCCGGCGAGCCGAGGAAATGGTAGGCGTCCCGGGCCGCCATGCACACCTCGAGCGCCCGCGGGTCGGCCAGCCCGACGTCCTCGGCCGCCATGCGGACGAGCCGGCGCGCCAGGTAGAGCGGGTCCTCGCCGGCCTCGAGCATCCGCGCCAGCCAGTAGAGCGCGCCGTCCGGGTCCGAGCCCCGCACCGCCTTGTGCAGGGCGGAGATGAGGTTGTAATGCTCCTCCCCGGACTTGTCGTAGCGGGGATAGCGGCGCTGGAGGGCCGCCTCCACCTCGTCGCGCCCGATCGTCCCCTGGCCGCGCTCGGCGGCCAGGGCCGCCGCCGTCTCCAGCGCGTTCAGCGCCCGCCGGGCGTCGCCGTCCGCTCCGGTCGCCAGCAGCCCGAGCGCCTCCGGATCCGCCTCCACCCGGCCGCCCAGCCCCCGCTCCTCGTCGGCCAGGGCGCGGCGGCAGATCGTCTCCACCTCCTCCGCCGTGAGGGGCTCGAGCACGAACACCCGCGTCCGGCTGAGCAGCGGCCCCACGACCTCGAAGCTGGGGTTCTCGGTGGTGGCGCCGATCAGGGTGATGCGGCCCGTCTCCACGTGCGGGAGCAGCGCGTCCTGCTGCGCGCGGTTGAACCGGTGGATCTCGTCCACGAAGAGCAGGGTGGGCCGACCGGAGGCGCGCCGGCGCGTCTCCGCCTCGGCGATCACCTCGCGGACCCGCGGGATCCCCTCGGTCACCGCGCTGAACGGGACGAAGGCGGCCCGCGCGTGCCGGGCGATCACCGCGGCCAGGGTCGTCTTCCCGGAGCCGGGCGGCCCCCAGAGGATCAGGCTCGGCACGCCGTCCCGCTCGATGAGCTCGCGGAGCGGCCGTCCCGGCCCCACGAGCGACTCCTGACCGACGAACTCCTCCAGCGTGCGGGGACGCATCCGGGCGGCGAGCGGCGCCCGGGGATCGTCCACCTCGAGCGGTCCCGCGCGACCGGCGCCGAAGCCCCCGCGACCGGCTTCCTCGGGCCCGGACCCGAACAGGCTCGGCTCCTCAGGCATCGCCGTCCACCGCGGCGGGACCGCGCGCTTCGCCGAGCCCGCCCAAGGCCATCAGCTCGCGCGCCCGCGCCAGCAGCCGCTCCGGGTCGTTCTCCGAGGGATCTTCGAGCACCTCGGCGTGCAGCTCGTCCAGCAGGATGCCCACGTAGGGGCCCTGCCGGACGCCGAGCGCGATCAGGTCGTTGCCATCGATCGCCAGGTCGGAGAGGGCGAGCGGCGGATGGGCGAGGAGCTCCTCGTGCACGCGGCGCCAGGCGGCCACCAGGTAGCGCCCCTTCTCGGAGGCGCCGGCCGCGCGCGCATCGGCCAGGTGCAGGCGGAAGAGGTCGCGCGCCGCCGCCGGTCCCACGTCCGCGAGCCACTGGCGGAGGTCCGCGGCGGAATCCACCGGGCTCACGAGCGGCTCGTAATGCAGGAGGAGGTCCGCCACCCGCCGCACCTCGGCGTTCGCGAATCGCAGCCGTTCCATGAGGGCCCGGGCGCGCTCGGCCCGCTGCTCGCCGGAGGCGCCGACGGGAACGAGCCACCGGGCGAGCCGGAGGATCGGGCGCGCGGCCGGGATCGCGTCCACCGCGCCCAGGTTGAGCTCCCAGGCGCCCTCCCCGACCCGGCCGATCGCCTCGACGACCTCCGGATACCAGCCCTCCAGCGCCC
This sequence comes from uncultured Gemmatimonadota bacterium, assembly GCA_964613475.1. Taxonomy (GTDB): domain Bacteria; phylum Gemmatimonadota; class Gemmatimonadetes; order Palauibacterales; family Palauibacteraceae; genus CAZTGV01. Next base: position 2,719 of record CAZTGV010000001.1, on the reverse strand, counting down.
CCGTCTCCCGGTACAGGCGCAGGGCCTCCGAGGGCCGCGCGTCGCCGACGACCTTCACCAGCTCCTCGCGCACCCGCTCCGCCGAGAGCCGCTCCAGCCCGCCCACCGCCTCGTCCAGCGCTTCCCGGGTCCGGGGCTCGATCCGCAACCGTAGGCGGCCGGCGAACCGGAGCCCCCGCAGCACCCGCAGGTAGTCCTCCGCGAAGCGCGCGGCCGGGTCGCCCACGGCGCGGAGCACCCCTTCCTCGAGGTCGCGCCGCCCCCCGTGCGGGTCGCGGAGCTCGTCGGTCGCCGGACGCCAGGCCAGCGCATTGATCGTGAAGTCGCGGCGGCCGAGATCCTCGTCGATCGTGTCCGCGAAGCGCACGACAGCGTGCCGTCCGTCCGTCTCGATGTCGCGCCGGAAGGTCGTCACCTCGTACAGGGTGCCGTCGGGGGCGAGCACGCCGACCGTGCCGTGCTCGATCCCGATCGGCACCGTGCGGCGGAAGATCCGCCGGACATCCGGCGGACGGGCGTCGGTGGCCAGGTCCCAGTCCGCCCGGTGCCGACCCATGAGCTCGTCGCGGACGGCCCCGCCCACCGCCCACGCTTCGAACCCGCGGCTCTCCAGCGTCTCCGCGATCCGCAGCAGCGCCTCGGGGGGCCGGAAGGAGGCGCCGGCGTCGCCGTCGGTCCCGCTCACCCGCACCGTACGCTTCCGCCGTTCACGTTCAGCACCTCGCCGGTCACGTGCCGGGCCAGGTCGCTCAGGAGGAAGGCGATCGGACCGGCCACGTCCTCGGCCGTCGCCACCCGGCCGAGCGGGATCTCCTGCTCCACCGCGGCGCGGCGGGGGCCGCGGAGGACGGCGGCGCTCATGTCGGTGTCCACCCAGCCGGGAGCGACGGCGTTCACGGTGATGCCTCGCGGTCCGAGCTCGACCGCCAGCGACTTGCAGAAGGAGAGGATGCCTCCCTTGGTGGCCGCGTAGTGGGCGTGGCCCGCCTCCCCCCGCTGCCCGGCGGTGGAGGAGACGAGGACGATCCGGCCGCCCTCCCCCATGCGGGAGACCGCCTCCCGCGTGGTGAGATAGACGGAGGTGAGGTTCGCCTCGGCCATCTCGCGCCACGCGTCGGGCTCGAGGAGCTCCAGCGGTCGCGCCTCCGCGTTCCAGATCCCCGCGTTCCCGACGAACGCGTCCAGCCCGCCGAACTCGACGTCCACGCGCTCGAAGAGCGCCGCCACCTCCGCCTCGCGGGACAGGTCGCCCGCGTGGCGCCACGGCGGCGGTCCGTGACTCCCGGCGGCGCCCCCCGCCTCCGCGCCCGGACTCGCACCCCGGTCCGCCTGCGCGCTCGCGCCCTGCACGGCGGCCAGCGCCCGTTCCGCCTCCTCGTGCGCCGAGCGGTAGGCGATCCCGACCGCCGCGCCGCAGCGGGCCAGCAGCACCGCCGTGGCGCGTCCGATCCCGCGGGAGCCCCCCGTGACCAGGACCCGTCGGCCGGCCAGGCCCGGCATCCGGACGGCTCCAAGGCCGTCTCTCGTGAGCTCGCCTCGGGGCGGAAGCTCGCCTCCCTGCCATGCGGTCATCAGGCGCCTCCTTCCGGGGACGCCGGGCCCCCGGTGTCTTCGCGAGCGCCCGGGACGGCTCCGGCCGAGCCGGCGAGGGCGGCGAGGCGCCGCCCCAGCGCGCCCGCCGGGCCGAACCGGTCGGCGAGCGCCCGCAGGTCCGCGCCGGTCTCGGCCGCGGCCTCGAAGGCGTAGGTGAGCAGGGCGTCGGCCGCGAGCAGGCGCACCGCGGCTTCGCGGGTCTGGGGCTCCGCCGCCACGCGGGCGAGCGTCTCCTCCGCCGCGCGCGCCAGGGCGTCGGGCACGGCGCGCTCCGGCGCGGGCGCGGCGCGCTCGAGGCAATCGCGGATGGCCGCGGCGAGCTCCGGCGGCGCCGCCCCCAACCGGGGCTCGAGCCAGGTCCGCACCGCCGGCGCCGGGCCGCGACCGGCCACCGCCTCGCCCAGGCGCGCCCGACCGGTCAGCGGGCGGCCGCCCGGAGCGCCCGCTCGGCCCGTTCCCGCGCGGCCTCGAGCGCCTCCGGGACGCGGGCGGGATCGCCCACGCCGCCCTGCGCGAAATGCGGCCGGCCGCCGCCCCCGGAGCCGGTGGCCCGGCTCGCCGCCTGCACGAGATCCCCGGCGCGCACCCCGATCCGGACCCAGTCGTCCGTGACCACCGCCAGGAAGGCGGCCTTCTCCGGCTCGCCCTCGTCCTCCAGCACCACGTGCACGACCGCGGCGCCCGATCCGAGGCCCTCCCGCAGCCGGTCGGCGAAGGCGGGGAGGTCCGTGCCGGCGGGGAGGCGCACGCCGGCCCGGGCGACGACCCGCGCGCCCTCGGGCGCCGCGCCCGCCGCCGCCACCAGCTCCGCCACCGCGCGCTCGGCGGCCTCCCCGCGCCGGCCGCCGAGCGCCGCCTCCAGCCGCTGGCGCTCCTCCTGGAGGCGCTCGGCCCGCTCGAGGAGCTCCGTCCGCGGAGCCCGCAACCGCTCCGACAGGCCGTCCAGCAGCGCCTCCGCCTCGAGCACCCACTCGTAGGCGCGGTGGCCGGTGATCGCCTCGATCCGGCGGATGCCGGCCGCCACCCCGGTCTCCTGGACGATCTTGAACAACCCGATCTGCCCGGTGGTGCGCACGTGGGTCCCGCCGCACAGCTCCAGGCTGACCCCCGGCACCTCGATGCAGCG